>JAFDFZ010000182.1 GCA_019309565.1 Deltaproteobacteria bacterium | reverse complement strand
GTTTTTGATCAAACTGCTTCTTTCCCATTACACTTCCTCCTTTCTTTTCGTCTGGAGAAAGTGTTACCCTTTTTCAGTCGGTTTTGTATGAATTCTTAATATCACAAACAATTACCTGACTTTTCCCTTAATTTTATACACTACACTTTGACAAGAGCAGGGGATTGATCTTTTTGAGAATATCTTCTTGTTTCTTGCTTAAGGCCACTGTCTTGACAAACTTATTCTTAGACTTCGGATCTGTCAAATATACTTTGTACATCGATTCCATCGTCTCCAAGGCATCAGCAGCACTCATTCCACTTTCCTTTAATCTGTATTCAAGCACAGAGAGGAGTAGATAAGCAAGATAACAAATAAAAATGCGTCCTCTTACTCGATTAGCTAACCAAAACCTCACTTTGTCCATCTCTAAAAAGCTCTTCATGCATCGGAACGACTTCTCCAAACGGTCCTTCTCAAAATATCCTCTGACCATTTCCTCTGCCCTCAGATTCTGGGTGGAAAAAATAACCGATATCCCATCATACCGCTCTGCCAACTGCAAAGCCCCATGATTGATCTTGTTTTTCTTGATATATTTTCTAAGTCCAGCTTTTATGGTCTTCTTCTCTTGAAGAAGCTGTTAGACCCGAATCAAGCGTGAAAATAACTAGATTATTCAAAGAAGTACTCGAAATGTCCGTCTAAATAGGCTATAATGGAAGTAGAATAAAAAACAAAGCCATCAGAAAGGAGCATTTCGAGTGAAAAAGAATATCTACAAAAAATTAGCAAAACGCAAGCGAAAAATTGCAAAAAGAACAAAAAGAAGAAACTGGGAAGCTCAATCCAAACCGATGTTCAAGGCTTCCAATATTCACTATTACCTAAATTGAGCGATTTTTAATACTTCAAAAGAATTTTTATCTATATTTTGTCTTCATCAAGGATTAAGTTGTTTTACTTTTTTCTGGTGACCTTTTCTGAATGTCAATTAGCGATAGAAGAACATTAGGTTTAAGGCAAATAGATAATTTGGGCATACTTCACCATTTAATGACAAAAAGCGGTCTTAAAGGCCAATCTCTAATGCCAAACAAATTGTGGTGGCGCAGCACTTTTCTCCCATAGTTGTGCGAAGTTAAGTGCCTGAAAGGTGGCACGGGTAACTTTGAGAATGATCTTACCTGAATGTCGAACAACTTTAGCTGCAATATCAATGAGTTGTCTTCTAACCGTGATGGCATAGGCAGTTACCTTAACAACCGGGCTGCACACATCAAGCTTGAAGGATTCATACAGAAAAAAAGCGATAATCATTGTGTAATAGAAGGCGGCATTATGACCAAAACGCTTAAATGGCAGCTGTTCACAGCCGAAGTCTTTCAAAGCCCTGTTAACCAACTCATCGCAGCCCCGATCATGGTAGCTTTTAATGAGCCCTTGCGGGCTCAAAAGCTCATCACGGCCACAGGATTTGAGTTTTTCATCTATAGCGCCGCCCATACCCAGATTGGTGTAGATAATAGTGTCGGGTCTCTGAAAATCAAACACATATTGGCGCTCTTCACAAAGCGGGCGGCAGAAGATCGCACGACGAAATTGCTTCCAGTTACCACGGCGATCACCCATCTCAATAAACTGCCAAACCTGCTCAGACTGCTCATAGCGACCCCAGAAACTTTCATCGCTCTGCGACACATAGGCCTTTACATCGTCATAAAGTTTACCGCCGCAAATGTAACCAATCTGCAATTGTTCAAAAACCTCAAAAAGCTTCTGATCGAAAAAACCACTGTCCATTCGCAACACAATGGCAACATCAGCACGGTAATGCTTGCGGATCGCACTTACGATGTGCCGCAGCATCTTCTCAACATCTTGTCCATGGTTGCTATGGGCATCACCGGCGCGAAACAGCGCATCATTGATAAACCGCCCCCAGCTCAACTGCAACGGCTGAAAGCCTTTGTGGTTTTTGTAGATGGGCTTAACTCCATGGCGCTTTTCTGCATCATTGTTGTCCATTACCATGGTGTCCAGACCCAATTCGATCAGCTCCGGTTGCACCACCTGCAAACGCCACAAGAAAAGCTGCAACAATACCAACCGAAACACATACATCGTAGGCCAATAAATCGCCTTGAAAAATCTCTTTACCCCATGAGAAGAAAGCATCTGATCGGGCTCTGTTTCAATGCTCGCCCCATAGCCTTCATCACGCTTCAGCGTATCAAAGTAGACCAGATGCCGACTTGTACCATCAACAAAAAAGCAAAACAGTTGCTTGAAAATCTCTGTAACCGACTGGCCTTTGCGACTTTTTCGAATGCTGCCAAACACAGACTCCAAATGCGCCAGCAGACCAATACCACGCAAATATCGTACAAAAAGGCTCAGACCACCTCGGCTAGTCAGGGTATCGTTTGTAACTTCAACACAATCAATAATTCTATTGCTTTGTTTATTCTTTGTGCTATTATTATTTATACTTCCTCCTACCCGTTGGGTTCGCTGTGTGGTTCGAGGGTACTCGTGACTATAACCCTTATATACTACATTTGCTGCCTTACGGGTAGGATTTTTTTATGAAAAATCGCTCAACTTAGGTTTTGTGTAAATCGGAACTTTTTGATCTTTTCAAAAGTTAACAACTACTCTTTGGTCTGATCGTTATAGGCCACAAGCCGGTAACAGATACGGCGACTGACTGACGTCAATTATTTCAACCTTATATGCAAACCGTTTGTTCAGCTCCTGAAGTGTTCTTACCGGCTTCTAATTTTAAAAACATCGGCATTGCAATTGAAAATTTTGATTGGTATTTTAAACGCGGAAATTGCATTCAAAACCACTGGAGTACCCTAAAAGGCGAGGGTTTTTCTTCTATTCCTCCGATGGGGCAATAAAGGCCGGGAAGAAATCTTTGAAGACCCCCCTGGTTAACTCCTAAAGGACCTAAAGGATCAGACACATGAAATCCGTTTTTAAATTTGCTGGCATAGGCATAGGTATTCTGATCCTGCTCGGGATAGCGGCGATCATAATCATACCCCTGGTGGTGGATATCAATGACTACAAGGATCGTATTGTAAGTTTAGTAGAAAAGCAGACCGGCCGACAGTTAAAGATCCAAGGGGACATCGAGCTGTCTGTCTTCCCGTGGCTGGGGGTTAAGCTTGGGGTTGTTGAACTGGGTAATGCCAAGGGCTTCAAGGCCCCGATGTTTGCCCGGGTTCAACAGTTGCAGGTCCGGGTACGGATTTTACCGCTGTTATCCAAAACTCTGGAAGCAGATGTTGTAACAGTTAGGGGTCTTTCTTTAAATCTAGAGCGCAATAAAGATGGTCGAACCAACTGGCAGGACCTGATAAAACCCAGGCCCGAAAAGACCCAAAAGTCCACCCCGGCTTTTGGTGCCCTGGCCATTGGTGGTGTGACCATAAGCGATGCTTCGGTTAGCTGGACAGACCGTGTCACTGACCAGCGCTTTGACATCAGGGACCTTTCCATTAAAACCTCAGCAATAAGGCTGAATCATCCTGTGGATGTGAAAATCGGCTTTGCAGTGGACACCGGTGAACTGGGCTTACAGGGGAGATTCAACACCGGCGCCCGGATCCATCTTGATTTTAGGGGAAATGTATTCACGTTGAAAGATATTCAGCTTACCGCCGAGCTTGATGGAAAGATGCTTCCGGGGGGCAAAGCCACAATCCGGACGGACGGAGCACTGGCCTTCAACGCCGACAAACAGCGGCTTAACCTGCAAGGCTTAAGAGTTGAAGCCAGCGGGATGTCTGTTGCTTCATACACAACAACGATTAATGTAGAAACTCAAGGAAGCGCAGACCTTTCTGCCCAGGTTTTCGATTTAACCGGGCTTAAGGCAGCGTTAACGATGAGCGCAGGAAAAGAACGGATACATGCGGCCATTGCAGGGAACGTCAGGGCTGATTTCAAGGAACAGAAGATAATCCTCTCCGCTCTGGCATTTAGCATGCCTGAGTTCAAGGCCGGGGGAACCCGCATCCAGTTGTCCTCCTCCAGGCCGGCATCGGCGATACTTGATATTGCCGCTATGACATTATCTGTCGATGGCGTAAAGATAGCGGGTACGGTCTACAGCAATGCAATACCAAACGGTTCGATACCGGTGGCGCTCGGTTTTGATGCCAGAGCGGATTTGCGCCGTCAAACCATATCGATGGATCCAGCAACACTGGAGGCTTTTGGGATGAAAACCACCTGTAGTCTCTCTTTGCTAAAATTACCTCCCGCATATGAAATCAAAGGTACCATCAACTTTGACCGATTCAACCTGAAAAAGGTGATAAGCCGGCTGCTCAAAAATCCTCCAACAACAGCGGACCCGGAAGCACTTTCCTCTGTGAAACTGTCAGTCGTGTTTTCGGCTGCATCAGATCGGCTGAAAGTGAATCGACTGATCGCCAGTATCGATGGTTCACAATTAACCGGCACATTTACGGTTAACAATTTTATATCGCCGGATGTTCATTTTGACTTTGCAATGGACCGGCTCAATCTTGATCGCTACCTTCCTCCAAAACAAAATGGCATAAAAACCGCGGCAACAGTTGCTACGGCCGCTGGCACCACCGCTGCGGCCGTAAGTCTGCCGATTGAAACCCTGCGCAAGCTTTTGTGTGATGGGAAATTGCGCATCTCGGCCTTTACGGCCTCCGGGGTAAAGATGAAAAACTTCGTGATAGGGGTTCAGGCACGCAACGGTGTCATACGTACCGAGCCGCTCGGAGCCTCGCTGTATGGGGGTTCCCTTGCGGGCTTTGTTGAACTTGACGTTCGCGCCGGCAGACCTAAACTGACCTTTGATGAAAAACTATCCGAAGTGCGCCTGGACCATATGTTGAAGGACTTGGGCATCGCTGCTGGTTCGGTAAATGTAAGCGGCTCCAGCCTCATGAGCTTGAAAGGTTCTGTTGTTACAGACAAAGCCTTTAAGGTCATTCAGGTAAAAAAACTGCTGATTGGTGGTATGCTTGGCAATAGACTAAAATTTGGATTGGATGCAGGTGGCACCCTGTTCAACCTAAACGATCAAACGCTTACGGCCGAGGGGCTTAAAATGAACCTGGCCGGTATGACCGTTAAGGCAACAACAAAAGTAACGGGCCTGTTCACCCGGCCTGCATACAGGGCTGAAATAAAGACCCCGGTTTTCAACCTGCGACGTGTGCTGACCAAACTGGGACAAACACTTCCGAAAACCTCTGATCCAAAGGCAATGAGTGTTGTCGAAGTCAGCGCATCGGTTAACGGCAACGAAAATGAAATAGGTATAGAGTCCTTCAAAGTCCGACTGGATGATACCCGGTTTCAGGGCAAAGCGACAATTCAATTTAAGCCATCCCCCATGTATAGACTTGAGATACGTGCGGATACAATGGATGCAGACCGATATCTACCACCGAAAAAAAAGAGAGCAACATCGGTGGCGGCCACTCCGGGCGCAGCAGCCGCGGCATTACCTGTGGACACATTACGCTCGATGAACCTGGACGGAGCTCTGGTTATAGAAAAACTGAAGATCACAAACCTCCGCCTCAATAACATACAACTTAAGGTGAAAGCCAGGGACGGGCTTTTGACCGTAAATCCACTGACCGCAAGCCTTTATGGCGGCACTTACAGAGGCAACATCTCTTTAGATTCTCGCGGCAACCGGCCTAAGCTTGCCATGGATGAGGCGATTGCTGGCGTTCAAATCGGCACCCTGTTGAAAGATCTTCTGGGACAGACAATTTTGACCGGTATCACGAACGCTACCATCAATCTTACCGCAATGGGCGTCGATGTTGATACCATCACCCGAACCTTAAATGGAAAAGTAGAGTTTCAACTCACCGACGGCAGCATTGAAAAGCTGAACATCCTGGGTAAGCTCTGTCGAACATTTTCGGCCGTAAGTGCAGGATCATTTAAAAAAGAAGATATTGCTGCAGGCATGTTGCATATGATCGCCCGGCAGATGGAAAACAGTAAAAAGGATTCTTCTGACCGCACCGTGTTTTCCGAGCTAGGGGGTTTAGTGGTGTTTACTGACGGAATCGGCGTCATCAAGGGGCTGAGTTTAAAATCCCCTTTGCTGCGAA
>JAFDFZ010000008.1 GCA_019309565.1 Deltaproteobacteria bacterium | reverse complement strand
TTTTTGATCAAACTGCTTCTTTCCCATTACACTTCCTCCTTTCTTTTCGTCTGGAGAAAGTGTTACCCTTTTTCAGTCGGTTTTGTATGAATTCTTAATATCACAAACAACTACAGGATTAGTAAAATCAACGCAGCGACGGGGGGTGATGTCGGAGGATGGTCAAATACTTCCTAAACACCGGCCTTTGAAACACTATATTTCACAGGGAATAGGCGATCCAGAGTAACATGCTTGGATGCGTCGAGGATTTCGATCCCGATAATCTTATCCCCCTCACCAATGTCCAGCACAACATCATTCGATACTCGCCTATTGATCACATCCTGCTTTTTATCATCTAATCGGATATAGAGAAGATCGATTCTATCGTTGTAAGAGACGTGCATTTTAAGACTCCCATTTTCCGTAAAATACATATACTGTTACCGTTATTATCAGATTTTCTTCAATTATGTAAGACACTTCAACTCGCTTCTGCTCATAATATTTCCCGTGACGTTTTTGCTTGAATTCATATACTTTTGCCTTGGCAAGTCGTTTGTGTTTGGCAGGTATATCAATGCCTGTCTCAATTACATCTTTTATCTCTTCTTCATTAGCACCCCGTTCTTCAGCTCTTTGTAGGGTGTGCGGAGGCGACGAAGTGCATCAGGATGACAGCAGGGAGTCTTAGCACGGTCATAGTACCGAGGATAGCGGCGAATCCGACCCGAGGAGAGCCGGAGGAGGAAAGGGCCGTGTCGGGGTATGGAACCGTTGGTGGGACGGGAGGGTGCATTGGAATCCGATCGTGTACACGAAACAGCAACGGATAGCACAGCTTGCGGAATGGATGCCGGAAGCATATACGGCACTTTATCCGCAAACGGGTACGAGACGGTGTGATCAAGAATTGTCCACCGTCGAAGTAGCGAAACCATACTCTGAGGAACCGTATGCGTTAATCGCGCTCGTACGGTTCTTTGGGGGCTTTGGGAGGGTAACCTCCCATTTCTACCCCGGCTGTGTTTCCAATTTTCAAATTGTGCAAATCGGTAATTTGAGGTTGTATTTTACACAAAATTCCATTATTCTTAGAACATGATTGAACGCGAAATCTCCAAAGAGTTAATTCAATGTGCAGCGGAATATCCCGTGGTCACTATCCTGGGGCCCCGCCAATCAGGCAAGACCACCCTGGTACACATGACGTTTCCGGAAAAAACTTACTATTCTCTGGAAGACCCGGACATCCGTCTCGCAGCTGAAGCCGACCCGCGGGGCTTTTTAAACCAGATGGATAAAGGCGGTATTCTGGACGAGGTGCAACGATTTCCTGGGCTGCTGTCATATGTCCAGGGAATCGTGGATAGGATTGGAGGATCAGGGTGGTTCATTTTGACCGGCAGTCATCAGCCAAGGTTGCATGAGGCCATAAGTCAGTCACTGGCCGGCCGCACTGCCATGCTTGCGCTATGGCCCTTTTCACTGCCCGAGCTGCGTCATTACCAATCGTCATGGCGGCCTTTCGAACTGGTTGTCAGGGGGAGTTTTCCCAGAGTGCATGAAGAAAACCTCACCCCGCGACGATTCTATAATGGTTATATCCAGACCTGTGTTGAGCGTGACGTGCGCGCTCTGATCCAGCTGCGGGATCTCATGCAATTTCAGCAGTTCCTCACCCTGCTTGCAGGGCGAGTGGGCCAGGTCGTCAACCTCGCCTCCCTTTCAAGCGATGTGGGCGTATCTTCCAAAACCATCCGCAACTGGCTGAGCGTGCTTAAAGCCTCATATATCACTTTCGAGCTGCCACCGTTTTTTGAAAACATCCGCAAGCGGGTAATCAAGTCTCCCAAGATATACTTTACGGATATCGGGCTTGTCGCTTTTCTGCTGGGTATCCATACCGAAGAGCAAGCACTTCGCGATCCCCTGCGCGGCAATCTTTACGAAAACCTCATCATTACGGAAATCATCAAGGGCGCGCTTAACAGGGGAATCAGGCCGGAGGTCTATTTTTTCCGTGACTCCCATGGCAACGAGGTCGATCTTCTGATCCGCGAGGAAGGGAAACTTTTCCCGGTTGAGATCAAGTCCGGCGCTACTTTTTCCTCCGGTTTCGTGAAAGGTGTGGAGAGATTCCGCACCCTGGGTGTCGGTCGTGTCGCTCCGGGGGTTGTTTTGTACAACGGGGAACAGGAACTTAGTGTCCGCGGGGTACGAATTTTAAACCCGCTTCACGTCGAGGATCTTTGGGAAACTGTGATCTCGCAAAGTGGATAACTGCCGCTCTGACAACCATATCTGAATTAACCGCGCAGTCTTCATCCACATAACGGTAGGTTGCGCCGGAGTCGATTTGCTTACCTCGTGCTGCCAGGGGCTGGACGCGTACCTAGGCAGCAGCTTCATATGCCCTCTTTAATTTGATAAGCCGATCTTTCCCAAGGCGAAATTGCGGTCAAAGTGCAAACCAGGGGATCACGACGGCTCAGGAACGCCAGGCGCCATATCCAGTTCAAAAAGCAAAAGGTTAGAGAGCGATGACTGCGTTCCCTCGATCATTGAGGAGAGAACCGCCTCCTTGTGAACATACAATGTAAAGAAACAGGGAGATATTCGGCAGGAAGGTCGAAATGCTGTCCAGCCGCCAACAGCGCCTGGTCGAACTTGCTGCGCAACTCCGGGGCCCACTCAATGGGTGGTTGCGGGGGCTGCGGAGCCGAGACAAAGGCCTGAGCCTTCTCATCCATCGTTGTTATGCTTACGTAATAGCCCTGGAGTCCGCGCTTCATCGTTTTTCCCTATCCTAAAATAAGCTATTCCAGGTAAAAGCCGCATTGAGCAATAAATGCCCCGGTTTACGTTGTAGGGGATGTATTAGCAGAAAGATGACTGATGCGATAGGTGTCCGCCATTTCCCGCACGTCCGGATCCTCCGACTTGCTCAACCTCCGAAGGGCCTTCAGGTGATCCGAGACTTTCTTCAGCGTCGTCTGGTTGTACTTGTGATCCTGGGCGTGCAGATGCCGTATCGACACCCGCCTTGCGCAGGGCGTTCATGAGCTTCTCCTCCGCCTCGGGACGGACCTTCATCTTGATCACTGTCCGCTGTCAGCCCTTGAACGTCTCGACAAAGACCAAAGCGTTCTGGTCTTCGATGTCCCCTTCATCGAAAGGCAGGGCCTTGCCCTGCCAGCCGAGCCGGCGAGCATCTTCGAGAAGCACCTCTTATCTGGCGACTGGAAATAACTCTTGACAGATAGATCATAAAGTGGCTATATTTATTGCCAGTTAATATGCTAACTGGAAACTGTTCTGTCCGGCAAGGAGGTGGCATGATAGAGACCCTGAAGTCAATCATCCTGGATTTTCAGGAAGTTGAACTCGAGACCGGAGTGCCCAGGCATTTGAAGATCAGGGCGGTCCCGGGCAAGGCCACCGTATGTATCGGGGTGCGCCGCAGCGGGAAATCGACTTATCTGTTCCAGGTGATCAAACGACTCCTGGATAACGGCGTACCTCGTGAAAACATCCTGTACTTGAACTTTTTTGACGATCGGCTCCACAATCTTCGCCAAGTTGGGCTCGGATCGATTACGGAGGCCTATTATTCACTCTATCCGGAGAAGAAGAATACGGAAACCATCTACTGCTTTTTTGACGAGATCCAGGCGGCCCCCGGATGGGAGCCCTTTGTGGAGCGCCTGATGCGAACCGAGAAGTGTGAAGTCTACATCACGGGCTCGTCGGCCAGGATGCTTTCAAAAGAAATCGCCACCCAGATGCGGGGTCGGGCTTTGTCCTGGGAGCTCTTTCCGTTTTCTTTCAGGGAATTCCTGGATTACAAGCAAATCGACTGGGTGGGCCCCATGTCCACGAAGAAGCGGCTTATCGTGCAAAAGGCGTTTGAAGAGTACTGGGAAACCGGTGGCTTTCCGGAGGTCGTCGGCCTTGACCGGCACCTGCGAATAAAGATCCATCAAGAATACTTTCACGCCGTACTGTTCCGGGACCTGGTCGAGCGCCATGATATCCCACATCCCAGGGCTGTAATGGATCTCGCGCACCGGCTGATAGACAACACGGGCTCGCTTTACTCCATCAACAGCCTGACCGGTTACCTGAAGTCGCTCGGCCACAAGGCTCCCAAATCCGCCGTGTCAGAATACCTGGAGTGGTTCGAAGACGCCTATTTCCTGTTTACCGTGCGGATATTCGACGCATCGCTCGCGCGCAGCAAAACCAACCCCAAGAAGATCTATTGCATTGACCATGCCCTGGTTACCTCGGTGGCCTCGGGCATTCTCGTCAACACAGGTCATCTGTTGGAGAATCTAGTGTTTACAGCACTCCGGCGTGTCACCCCCGACATCTGGTACTGCAAGACAAAAGGCGGTTTGGAGGTGGATTTCCTGGCTCAGTTACACGACCGTTCGCCCATGCTGGTTCAGGTCTGCGAATCGATGGCCGAGCCACAAACCAGGAAACGGGAGCTTGCAGCTCTGACCGAGGCGATGGCGGAATACGGTTTGAAGTCCGGCACAGTAGTGACGCGAAATGAAGAGGACCAAATAAAAATTGGTGCAGGGAAGATAGAGGTTGTACCGGCATGGCGTTTCCTGCTCACTCTGCCGAAATCTTGAGGCAGTCCCATGCGACTCCTGCTGATCAGCGACACAACTTCCTTTTGGCATCTTGCCGGTGCAGTAATCAGGCACAGATGCGATTTACCGGTCCCGTACGAGCCGCTCAGCAGATAGAACTTCTTGTCGTTGGGTTGATAAAGCCCTCGACAAATATGTTCAAACGCCTGACGAGCTGCGGCGGGCAACCTTCGCCTCCTTTAAGTCATATATCAGCCAATTGCAATGATGCTTACTTCCACAAGCTGGCCTGCCAGTCGAAGCCTTGGCGAAGTCTGGTGGAGGCGGCGGGAGTCGAACCCGCGTCCGGAAATATTCCGTACAGGCATCTACATACTTAGTCTGAATTTTGATTTTCGTCCTTCAGGTCTCCTTCAGACCGGATACCCGAAGGCTTAGCCTGCTGAAATTTCGCCCGCTCTGCCGCAGGCAGGCAGAGTGGCTATCCTGCTGAGTCGACGTCCCTGCCGATACCGCAGGAACAACCGGCGGGACGCTGGCCTAATTAAGCGGCCAGAGCATATGCATAATCGTCTGCGATTATGTTTAGTTCCCGTCGGATTAACGAGCAGACAGGATGCTCGGTATGCAGCCTGAACTTCATTATCCCCGTCGAACCCGTTTCGCCCCCATTCTTTAAGATGAAAGGCGGGTAAGAGGGTATTTGAAAGAACTGTTGATTAAAATATTAAGCTTATTCGGTAAGTTTGTCAAGATATTATGTGGGTATCAAAGCGCTGGCAGGTTCACATCGAAATGCAGGCATGCATTCGTCTGCGGTTCCCTGGGCTTAAGGGTTAACCCCGTTGAATTCATTGGCACCAGGAAGAACGTGGTCTATTAAAGAGTAAAATGGCAATTTTCTATGTGGCTTATGCAACTACGGGGTTAATACTTGCTCGTGTATTGTTTGCGGGTACGCTCAAGCTCCCGCTGTTCGTCTCGACGGCGGATGGCATCGCGCTTGTCGTATTTTCGTTTCCCTTTTGCAAGTGCCAGCGATAACTTGGCCTTTCCATTTTTGAAATAGATTTTAAGAGGAACCAGCGTTGAGCCTTTTTCATTTACCTTGCCGTAAAGCCGTTTGATCTCACGCTTATGGAGCAGCAGTTTTCTTGGTCGAAGCGGCTCATGATTGTCGTAGGACGCATGGGGGTAAGGACCGATATGCATCTGATAGACAAATACCTCACCGTCTTTGATCCTTGCATAGGCGTCTTTTAGATTCACTCGCCCCTGCCGGAGGGATTTTACCTCTGTTCCCTTCAAAACAAGGCCTGCTTCAACCTCGCTTTCAATATGATAATCGTGGCGGGCCTTTCGGTTTTCTGCAATAATTTTAATATGGCCGCTTCCCATTGCTTTCCTTTCCCGTTGTTTCGGTTAAGGCAGGCACGAAATGCTGCCTTTATGCGGCCAGCATCTTATTGGAAATGATGGTTCCGCAGGCTTCCTGCACAAGATCTGCGATCTCCTTTGCCGTGGCTTTTTTAAGAGCCTCTTTGGTTAACTCCAGGGTATCGATTATGCGTAAGGATCGGATCATGGTCTTTATGGATGGAATCGATTGAGGGTTCATGCTCAATTCGTTGATCCCAAGGCCCAGGAGAATCGGAACATGAAATGGATCGCCCGCCATCTCCCCGCACATGGCGATGCGAAGGCCCTTGTCCTTGGCAACATCCGCCACATGTTTGAGCATCCGCAAGATGGCCGGGTTCAAGGGATGATACATGTGAGCTACCTGTCGATTCCCTCTGTCGATGGCCAATGCGTATTGAATAAGATCGTTTGTACCGATACTGAAAAAATCAACCAACTCGGCCATCTCAGCGGCCATAACAACCGCAGAAGGAACCTCTATGAGGATACCGACTTCAATATCTGATTTATAGGTTTCACCTTGTGCTTCCAGAGAATCGGCGGCCTCTTTCAGCAGGAACTTTGCCTCAAGGATTTCATCACAGCTTGAGATCATTGGAAACATCACCCCGACGTTTCCATAAGCGGCAGCACGGAGGATAGCTCTTAGCTGGATCTTGAAAACATCGGGATTTTTAAGACAATAACGGATAGCTCTAAGACCAAGGGCGGGATTCTCCTCATCGGAGGTTGATGCGTTTCCAAGGGCTTTATCTCCGTTGATGTCAAGGGTGCGAATCGTAACCGGTTTCGGTGCCATCACCTCTGCTACATCTTTGTATCTTTCAAACAATTCTGCTTCGCCTGGAAAATCGGTCCGGCTCAGGTATTGAAATTCTGTTCTATAAAGGCCGATGCCATCACCTCCATGATCAATGACAGATACGATCTCCTCGGGCAGCTCGATGTTTCCCATTACCAAAAGCCGTGTTCCATCCAGAGTCTCGGCGGGCAGATAGCTGTCCCGGCTTATGACCGCCCGGTGTTGGTAGAATCGAACCTTACGTTCTTCATATTCGACGAGGGATTTTTCACTGGGCCGGACAATGACGATGCCAGCAGAGCCGTCTACTATGATCAGATCGTCATTCTTGATCAAATCAGTGGCGTTGCCAAGACCCATGATGGCCGGAATTTCAAGAGTACGAGCAATGATGGCGGAATGAGACGTGCTGCCGCCTCGATCCGTGATAAAACCCATGACTCGATCGATTTGTATCTGACTGGTATCCGCAGGGGAAAGATCATGAGCCACAAGAACGACCCTCTTGTCAATCTCAGCAATATTTACGCCCTGCGCCCCTGTCAGGCTTCTCATGATCCTATCGGAGACTTGAAGAATATCCGCGGAGCGTTCTCTTAAGTAAGGATCTGAGATGTTTTGAAAAATGGATCGAATATTCGATACAATATTTTTAAGCGCCCATTCCGCATTGACACGATCGTTTCTTATGGAATCAATGGTTTTCCCGTAAAGCATTTTATCCTTGAGCAGAACCATATGCGTCTCGAGGATATAGGCGTGCTGACGGAACACCTCAGGGGTGTTTTCTATGATCTCGTGCAGTTCATCGGTTGCTTTCTTTACCGCAGCTTTAAAACGGTTGATTTCCGATTCAAGGTCTTTTTCCTCGATAGAATACTTCTGGACTACCTCCACGCCTTCTTTATCCACAAGATAAGCTTTTCCGATGCAAATGCCCGGAGATGCCCCAATGCCGGTTAAGATAATTTCTTGCTCTGTATTAGTTGACATCCTCTCCAAACCCGTTTTCAATAAGTTTTTGAATATTTCTTAAGATATGAGTATCTGCCGGATCATCGATTTCTATTGTTATCTTTGCACCCTTTTCACATGCAAGGGTTAGAATGTTCACCACGCTGGAGGCATCAACCTTGTTGCCGTCTTTTACAATCCAGACATTTGAAGCGGCTTTTTGGGCGATTTTCGATATGGATGCCGCCGACCTGGCATGAAGGCCGAGTTCATTTACGATAATAAGCTCCTTTGATACAATGCTCATCCCAGCTCTCTCGCCTTCAACTCCGTGTGCACTCAGAAAAAAACTGCCGAGTGTGTGAAAGAAACAACCACTTCGTGCTGACGGCGAATCGGCTGGGCAGCCGATTCGTAAAACCTCCGCAAACATATCGTGGCCCAGCGGAAATTCCGTTCAAACAGTGCTGCGGCGAGCTTTATCAACGTGCGGTATTATCTACTGAGTTTATGAAAATTATCAATAAGTTCCTATTTTGTCAATGCGTTTTCATTGACATAAAGTAACATAGCTGTTAGGAAAACAACATTATCCATAAATTATTTGACAAATTTGTATTTACAGCTATAAAACAACTATAAAAATGTGAGGCAGTTCACATTTATCATACCTTAATTCGCCTAATGCCCTTGTCAAGTATCGGGCAGCATACGATTTTCACTGGCGCAGAGTGGTAACACACAGCTTAAGACTTCAGCACTCTTAAGCTGTATATTCATTCTGAGAGGTGTTAAGAAGCATTTTGTGGTAGCGATCTGACGAATAACGGGAGGTAAAAGGATTGAATCCATCCAATGCACACACTCAGAACGATATTCTCCTCGAATTGGAAGATATTCATATGTCCTTCGGTAAGGTTGCGGCGCTTTCCGGTGTGAGTTTGAAGATTCTTAAGGGAGAGATTCATTCGATTATCGGACCCAACGGAGCAGGCAAAACAGTTATGATGAACTGTGTCAACGGTCTTTACCGGCCCCAGCAGGGGAATATCTATTTCAAGGGTCAGAATATCAATCATTTAAAACCATATGAGCGCGCAAAACTGGGTATATCCCGAACGTTTCAGAAAGTGGAAGTGTTCGGGGGAATGACGGTTCTGGATAACATCCGACTGGGCCGGCACATCCATCTTAAATCCGGAATTATCAGAGGGGCGCTCTATGTGGGGAAAACGGCTAAAGAAGAAATTGAACATCGAAAGTTTATCGAAGAAGAGATCATCGATCTTCTGGAAATCGAGCACATCCGTCACAAACCTGTTGGAATGCTCCCGTATGGCTTGCAGAAACGGGTTGAACTAGGTCGCGCGCTGGCCCTGGAACCAGAGCTGCTGATTCTAGATGAACCGTTAGCCGGGCTGAATCTTGAGGAAGTGGAGGACATGGCACGGTTCATCCTCGACATCAATGAAGAGAAGCGCTGGAAGGTAACTTGCCTGCTTGTAGAGCACGATATGGGGGTGGTGATGGATATTTCCGACCGGGTTTTCGTTCTGAATTTCGGCTACATGATCATGGACGGCACACCAGAAGAGGTGCAGAACAATCCTGAAGTGATTAAGGCATATCTGGGAGAAGAGGAACTGTATGCAACAAGAGCATAGCTTGAATGTCAGCGGTTCGGATGTCAGCAGAGAACTGACGATTCCCAAGCTGTTTTATGATAGAGCGATGCGTTTCGGCAAAAACAGAGTCGCCATGCGCGAAAAAGAGTTCGGAATTTGGCTTCCCATCACCTGGGCCGACTATTTCGAGAACGTGAAGTATCTCTCACTCGGTCTCATTGAGCTTGGTATCGAAGAGGGAGACAAGGTCGCCATGATCGGTGACAATCGTCCGGAAGGCCTGTGGGCTGAGATAGCGACCCTGTGTGCCCGAGGGGTGGGGGTGTGGCTGTTCCAGGACTGCCTGATAGACGAAGTAAAATATATCGTCGATCATTCAGATACCAAGTTCCTGTTTGCAGAAAGCCAGGAAGAGGTGGACAAGGCCATTTCCATTTTTCATGAATGCCCCAAGCTCAAAAAGGTGATCTGGGATGATCCCAAGGGAATGCGGAATTATCACCAGGATTATCTTATCAGCTTCAGAGACGTGCAGGAACTGGGTAGACGGCTTGATAGAGAAAAACCAAATTTATTCAAGGAAATGATAGAAAAGGGCCACGGTGATGAGGTGGCGCTTCTTTTTTATACTTCCGGCACCACAGCACTTCCAAAAGGAGCATTGCTCTCCCATCATAACATGCTGACCATGGGCAAACACCTGATGGCTGTTGATCCCTGCTTTGAAACGGACGATTATGTTTCGTATCTGCCCTTTGCCTGGATCGGGGAGCAGATGATGTCGATTTCCTGTGGCCTTCAAATCGGATATACAATAAACTTTCCTGAGGAACCTGAAACGGCTCAGGAAAATATTCGGGAAATCGGCCCGCATGTGATGTTTGCTCCCCCGCGGATGTATGAGCAGATGACCCGCACAGTGCAGGTGAAGTATCTGGATTCGACGTGGACCAAACGGAAGTTTTATGAACTCTCAACAAAGATAGGATATCGGGTGGCTGATCTTAAATTTAAGAAGCAGCCGATACCCTGGTACTGGAAGTTTTTGGAATGGATAGCCCAAGTTACCGTACAAAGGAAACTTAAAGATCATCTTGGACTATCCAGAGTGCGAAATGCCTATACCGGTGGGGCTGCAATGGGCCCCGATCATTTTCGCTTTTTCCATGCCATGGGGGTTAATCTAAAACAAATCTACGGACAAACGGAAGTTGCAGGTATATCTGTTGTGCATCGAAACGGAGATATCAAATTCGACACCGTGGGGCTTCCCATTCCGGGAACAGAAATCCGAATCACCGAGGATGGAGAAATCATAACCAGAAGCCCTTCTGTTTTCAAGGGATATTACAAAAATCCGGAGGCAACGGCAAAAGCCTTACGAGATGGATGGCTCTATTCGGACGACAGAGGATTTATCGATGAAGACGGTCATCTGGTGGTCTTTGACCGCACAAAAGACGTATTCACGTTGAGAAACGGCAAACCCTTCTCTCCTCAATACCTTGAGACACGATTGAAGTTCAGCCCTTACATAAAAGATTCGTGGGTGATCGGAGACAAACGGGATTATATCGCCGCTGTTCTGTGTATTGACTACTCGGTAGTGGGTAAATGGGCTGATGAGAAAAAGATCACCTATACGAGCTATCCGGAACTTTCTCAAAAAAATGAAGTATACGATCTGCTGGAAGAGCAGATCCGCCAGGCCAACAAAGATTTGCCTGCAGAAGCTAAGGTTGTGAAATTTACAAACCTATATAAGGAACTGGATCCGGACGACGATGAGCTTACCCGTACTCGAAAATTAAGACGGGCTTTTGTGGAGAAAAGATATCAGCAGATCGTAGAAGCGCTTTATTCCGATAACAACACCGTTCACATCGATACCACCATCAGGTATGAGGATGGCAGACAAGCCCGCATCAACACAGATCTGCAGATTCGAGCTGTAAGGGATTGAGAATTGAAAGAAACAAGCAAGAAGTGAAAAACGACCAATGACCTTATGGAGGGCGACATTAAATGGAAATTTTCTTAATGGCCATTACAACCGGGATCATGGTGGGGGGCATCTATGCCCTGGTCGCACTTGGTTGGGTGCTGATCTATAAGTGTTCCGGTGTGTTGAATCTTGCAATGGGCGAAATGACGCTGATTGGGGCTTATGTATCCTTGAGCTTTTACCAGATGGGGATTCCGTTTGTGCTATCGCTTCTGATTTCACTTATCATCGGGCTGGTTTTGGGAATTTTGACCGAACGGATCTTCCTGGACAGGCTGATTGGAGAGCCCGTATTGACGGTGATTATGGTAACGGTTGGGCTGTCCTTTTTCTTTAAGGGAACCGTTGAGTTCATATGGGGTACGGATACGCGGGTGTTTGACCCACCGGTATTTTCCATAGAACCCATCAAACTCGGGCCGCTTATCATCGGCAAGGTCTATCTCTGGAGTTTTTTCGCCGCCATTGTTCTTTTGATTATCTTTGTGAGTTTTTTTAAGTACACCCGATGGGGGCTTGCCATGCAGGCAACAGCAGATGATGAAATGGCTGCGCTTTCCCTGGGGGTAAGCGCACGGTTTGTCTATGCCGCTGCCTGGGCCATTGCCTTTATGGCCGCCGGGGTTGGCGGCTCTCTTCTGGGCAATATAAACGGATTGAATATTTCTGTTGGCTACCTGGGGTTGCTCGTATTACCTGCTGTGGTGTTGGGGGGACTGAACTCGGTGCCTGGAGCCATTGCCGGGGGTATTATTATCGGAGTCTTACAAAACCTATCCGGAGCCTATTTGGACAAATATTTCCCCGGCGGTGTTAAAGAAATAGCACCGTTTGCTTTCATGGCCATATTCCTGCTATTTAAACCCTATGGACTATGGGGATGGGAGAGGATTGAGAGAGTTTAATGAAAAGCGCATAGAGCATGGCGCATAGAGTTAAGAGCATAGCCTATATAAAAAAACATAGAGAAAACGCTTTGCTCTATGTCGTATGCTCCATGCCTTATGTCTTGCGCACTTAGGCTTTCGCCGGGGGCAATTATCTTCGATATGATTTTGAGGTAAAGAGTATCGAAAAAACAACCAAAACTCCTTGAGGAGAGATTAAATGTCGACAACCTGGCTTCCTTGTAGTGTATACCACGAAGATTATTCCCAGGATCACGGTTGGTGGCAGACAAGGTTCATAAAGGGCAAGATGGTCCTGTTGGCGGTAACGCTGTTCGTGTTTTTGCCCATGATTGCAGATTCTTACTGGCTGAGTATTTGCAACCAAATCGGCTACACGATACTTGGGGCTTTAGGGGTGCAGTTGCTGATCGGATTCTGCGGGCAGATAACGCTTGGCCATGCAGCATTTATTGCGGTGGGGGCATATACCAGCACGTTGCTCATCCTTGAGTTTCCCTGGCCTGAGATGATTATCGATTTTGGCCTGGCTTATCCCATAAGCATATTCGTAGCCGCCTTTGTTGCCGGTATCTGGAGCATTCTATTCGGGCTTCCGTCGGCCCGGGTGAAAGGATTTTATTTGATTCTAACCACCATGGCCGCCCAGTTCATTACGGTGGATTTCATCATAACCCAGTATGTCAGCCAGATCGGCGGGCGGGGACAGGCCTTCTCTCTTCCTCCCGGAACCATCAAGGTGGGGCCATGGCCGATAGATACCGATCTGAAAGTATACTTTTTGATGCTGGTATTGGTGATCCTCTGTGTGACCATCGTATTGAACCTTTTGCGTTCCAGGGTCGGAAGGGCCTGGGTGGCCATCCGGGACAATGATATTTCAGCGGGAGTGATGGGAATCAACATCGTTAAGCATAAATTGCTTGCATTTTTTGTGGCTGGATTTATCGGAGGTATCGCAGGCGCATTCTGGATCAGCAACCTTGCCGCAATCAGCCCGGAACATTTTCCCTGGTTTTGGTCCCTGTGGCTGGTGGGCGTTATTCTTATCGGTGGAGTGGGTTCGATTCACGGAACCATTTTCGGATCCATATTCATGGTGGTGGTAATGGAGCTTCTGCAGCTTGCGGTTTTACCGCTTGCCGATATTTACCCGAAACTGCTGATCGATTTTCTGTTTATCAAAGAAGCCGCCTTTGGGCTGGCCATTTGTGCGTTTATGATTTTTGAGCCCAATGGCATCGCCTATCGATGGTGGCAAATGAAAAACTATTTCAATCTCTGGCCTTTTTCATACTAACTTTAAGCCGGATAACCGGTACAGGTTCATTGCGGGTTGTTCGGGGGTGAAAATTGTTTCTTGAGGTGAAACTACAAGGATAGAGACCTTTGAAAAATGTTCATTCTTAAAAAGGTCTCAAATATAATGCAAAGGAGGTGATACTGTCTACTTGTCAAAGGATCCTTTTATAACCGTCTATTCACCAATTAAGGGGGATAAAAATGAAAGCGAAATATATCTGGTCAAAAAGGTTGATATTGTTTGTTGTTGCCTTGATGGCGTTTGGCATTCCTTTCAGTGCCACGGCTGCTATGATCAGGGTCGGAGCGCTGAACGACACAACCGGGGCGACTTCCGATGTGGGTAAAGACTATGCTCTGGGCATCGCAGAGGCGATCCGATATGTGAACGATAACGGCGGCATCAACGGCAAGAAGATAAAACTATATCAGTTTGATTATGGATACCGGATACCAGAGGCGCTTACAAAATATAAGCTCTTTAAACGGCTGAAATGCATAGCCGTTCTCGGGTGGGGAACCGGTGACACAGAAGCGCTTTCTCCCACCATCACAAAGGACAAGATGCCCTATGTATCCGCTTCTTATTCCGCTCACTTAACTGATCCCAGAAAGACACCATATAATTTGTTCGCAGCGGTTGATTATTCAACAAACGCAAGAGCCGCCATCACCGCCTGGTACGATAAGCGGTGGCCGAAACATAAAGATTACGGAAAACGAAAGCCGCGGTTTGTGTGCAGTTACCATTTCGCACATCCATACTGCAGCGCTCCCATAAAGGCCATAAAAGATCAGGCTAAGATCTTAGGCTTTGAGATAGGACCAGACCAGAATGTAGCGCTCACTGCCATCGATGCCAAAAGCCAGGTACTGGCCATGAAGGATTTTGGTGCGGATCTGGTCTGGCACGGTAACACCACCATGTCCGTTTCTGCGACTGTACGGGATGCGTATGCGCTGGGTCTGGATGCGGACCACATCGTGAACAACTGGGGGTTTGACGAAAACCTTCCCAGGTTGGCCGGCAAGGCGGCCGAAGGGGTGATGGGCGCTGCTGTGTGTGAATTTTTCGGAAACGATGTGCCCAACATGGACAAGGTGGTTGAGTATGCGAAGAAGTACAACCCCGGGGTTCCGCTGGAAAAGCGCCTCATACGAACGGTTCAGGCATGGGCCAACGTGCTGGCGCTTTGGGAGGCCATGAAACGTGCCGACAAGGCCGGTGCCTTAAATGGGGAGGGCATATTGAAAAAAGGTTTCGAAACATTCAGGGGATTTGACATCGGATTGGGTGTTCCTCCCCTAACATATACCAGTACGGATCATCGCATTTCAGGCAAGGTTCCTATTTATGAAGTCAAAGGGGGAAAATTTAAGGTTGTCGAAATCGTTGATCTAAAAGGTCGGTGGCCGGATAAGTGGGAAAAAGAATGGCTTGGTTGGTAAACGGCCACTGCCCCTAAAGGAGGTTTACGGCATTGTCGAAAAAAGAACTCATATTGAAAATAAACAATATAGAAGTAAAATACCATGAAGTGATCCTGGTCATCAAAGGAGTTTCAATCGAGGTGCCGGAAGGAAGCATCATTGCGCTTCTCGGTGCCAATGGTGCGGGCAAGAGCACGACCCTAAAGGCGGTCTCCGGTTTACTTAAACATGAAGACGGGCAGGTTACCGACGGGTCCATCGAGTTTCTGGGCCAGCGGATCGACAGGATGGGGCCTGAGAAGATTGCAAAGATGGGCATCGTTCAGGTCATAGAAGGCCGCAGAGTCTTCGAGCATCTCACCGTTGAACAAAATCTGAAGGTGGGCGCTCACATGAGAAAAGACGGCAGATCCATAAAAGACAGCCTGGAGATGGTCTACCATTACTTTCCACGGCTCAAAGAGAAGCGCAATGAGGTGGCAGGATTAGTAAGCGGCGGTGAGCAGCAGATGACCGTTGTGGGCCGGGCTCTGATGACGCGGCCCAAGCTGATTCTTCTCGATGAGCCCTCTATGGGGCTTGCGCCACTTTTGATCCACGAAATATTCAACATCATCATGAGGCTTAATCAGGAAGAAAAAATCTCGATTTTCCTGGTGGAACAAAACGCAAAGCTTGCCTTAAGTGTGGCACCGCATGCCTATGTGATGGAAAACGGCAGGATCGTTATGGACGACAGTGCCGAGAAGCTAAAAGAGAATCCCGACATCAAGGATTTCTATCTGGGAATGACCGATTTCGGGGGAAGAAAAAGTTTTAGAGATGTGAAGCACTACAAGCGGAGAAAACGTTGGCTTACTTGAACCCTTTAAAAGAACAAGGGGGTCTTAAAATGACAGAAAAATCAATGCGATTTAAATGGATGAGTATTCTGGTAATGGCCGTTCTTTTTATGGGATGTGCATATTGGTATCCGAAGCCATCGGAAAGTAATTTCAAGATGCCCGTGATAAAATTAAGCCATGTGGAAGTGGAACATTACTGGGGCTGGTGGTATTTTTCAAACAAGGTCAAACCCACAGTGGGAAAGCCGGACAATTACGGCGCGCCCCTTGATCTGGCGTTTATCTTTGATATTGAAAATCCCAATAAATTCCCGGTATTTATGGAAAGCTTAAAATTCAGCGTCGCCTTTGAGGAGTTTGATCTGAACACCGTTATGCTCCAGGAAGGCATGTGGATACCGCCCGGGAAAACAAATCAGCTTCGTGTGCATGCCATGTTCGATGGAAGGCAGTCTTTGCTGAGCCTTCTGGTTGCGGGCGGGTTCAAGCTAAAGGAAAAGACAGGCAAAGGCGGTGCCGGAGCAGCGCTAAAACAGCTTGGTGTGTGGTGGCAGGGAATACCGGAGTTTAAATTTCCGATCCATGTCAAAGAGGGTTCGGCTGTATTCAATGCCGATGGCTTAACCAGGGTTGCGACTTTTCAGGCAACTTTTCCGGAATAAAAGCCATCCACAAACTGTTCCCGCCCTGCTGTGTTTTGATCGCAGCTCAAGGGCGGGAGCGCTCCACATGGCCATCATGCAGCCCGGGGCGGCTGCATGGGTTTAGAGAATTCTTCAAACACCCGATATTGAGGAATCAGTCCTATGGGGCTTTTTGATTTTACCTTTTATGATCTGATTCAACGAAATGCCCAGTGTTTCCATAATCGTCCGGCGTGGTACGATGCGGACAGCCAGCGTCTCATTACCTTTGCCGAGTACAAAGAAAAGGTCGATCAACTGGCGAAAGGCTTGCAGCAGGCCGGAATTAAAAAGGGGGATCGGATCGGAGTTTTTGGTAAAAACAGCCTGGAGTACTTTCTGCTTTACGGTGCATCAGCGGCTCTGGGTGCTATAGTGCTGCCTATTAACTGGAGGCTTTCCGCTAAGGAAGTTGTTTACAATCTGAACGATGCCAAGCCCTTCTTGCTTTTCGTCGATGCCGAGTTTCAGGAGTTGATCGAAAACTCAAAGGAAACGCTTCAATCCGTGAAAGCGTATTTTAACCTGACACCAGCAGCCGGCGGATTCCTGGAATTTGAATCCCTTATGGAACGAGGCGGCGATTTTAAACCCGTGGAGATCTGCGATCAAGACGGCTTTATCATTATCCATACAGCAGCGGTGGCAGGCAGCCCACGGGGCGCTTTGTTAAGCCACAGAAACATGATCTGTTCAAATATTCACTTAAGCCAAAGCATGCAGATTCAAACAGATGACGTGCATTTGAATCTTTTGCCCCTTTTTCACGTGGGTGGTCTTTTCATGGCTACCATGAGTTTCCATGCCGGGGCATTGAACATTAACATGAGTAAATTTGATTCCGTTCAAGCCGCCCAGCTCATCGAGGACAAGAGCGTTTCGGTGATTTTCGACTTTTCCCCCGTTCTTTCATCCATCATGAAGGCCCATGAAACCCATCGAATTCGCATACAGTCGCTTCGGGCAGTTGCCGGTATCGATATACCCGATACTATAGAACGATATCAAGCGATGACCGGGGGCACGTTTTACTGCGTGTACGGACAGACAGAGGTTTCAGGTTTTGCCACCCTCGGCCGCTATAACGAAAGACCAGGTTCTGCAGGCAGGATGCTTCCGCTCAATCGCGTGCGACTGGTTGATGATAACGATAGAACGGTATCTGTGGGAGAGATCGGCGAGATTACCGTAAGGGGCCCCAATGTGTTCCTTGGATATTGGAATTTACCGGAAGATACCGCTCAGGCCTTTCGCGGGGGATGGCATCATACCGGTGATCTGGGGCGCTTTGATTCCGATGGATTCCTCTGGTATGAAGGCAGGAAGGCGGAAAAAGAACTGATCAAGCCGGGGGGGGAGAACGTCTATCCGGTAGAAGTGGAACGGGTTCTTTTGGAACATCCAAGCATAGAGAAAGCGGTTGTATTTGGGGTGCCGGATCCAAAGTGGAATGAAGGCATAAAGGCCGTATGCCAGCTTAAGGCCGGTGAGAGTCTTGAGGCGGAGGCCGTTATTCGGTTTGTTGGTGAACGAATCGCAAGCTTCAAGAAGCCACAGTATGTGGAGTTTGCTTCCGACCTCCCGCTGCTGCCGGACGGCTCGCCCGATAGAGTGCAAATAAAAAAGCGATATGGAGCAAGGTGATTGTTTCGCAATACAAACTTAGCAGAAAGGCACAAGGGAAAGGATGCTAAGTAGTGGAAGATCTTGATACCTTTGGTTTAAGCGCTTTGTTGACCCCCATTGTGCCGTCATCGAAGGATGGTAAAGTGTATTTTGCCTTCCAAAAATTTCATTCGACGCCATCATTATAAGTCTTCACAACGCATTTAAGGGTGCGAAACTTGAGTGCAAAAATAAAAAAAGAGGTAAGAGATGGTTCGAACCGAGATTAATCTTTTTTTAAAGAATGTGCCGGGAGAGCTGGGCAGGTTCTCGTCCCTGCTTGCCGAAGCCGGAATCAATATTGATGCGCTTACCATTCAGGATGCATCGGCCTATGTACAGAAGCTGTTTGAAGCAAGAGGCCGTTCTCTTAAACGAATTGCATCGGTGGCAAGCTACAATTCCATGAGGAAAGACTCGGCCCAATTCGCACTGATTCGTTTCCTGGCCGATGACACCGATAAGGCCGTGGATATCTTATCGAAAAACGATTATCTATTTGACGTTATGCCGGTGATCGCAATCGAACTTGAAAACAGACCCGGAGAGCTGGCAAAAGTTGCATCCAAATTCGGAGAAGAAGGTATTAACATCAATTACGTTTACGGATCTGTATCTTCACCTGAAGAAAGATGCCTTTTTGTTTTCAGCCCGGAGGATATCGAACTGGCAGCTCGGATCTTCAAAGATTATTAACCACCTCCTTGCAAGCAAATCAAAACCTGCGCTTGTCTTTCAAAATATGGTTGGAGATGACAATTCGTTGAATCTCTGAGGTGCCCTCGTAGATGGTGAAAACGCGCGCGTCTCGATAGAGGCGCTCAACCGAATAGTCTTTGATGAAACCGTATCCACCGTGGATTTGTAATGCTTTTGCCGTCACCCGATTCACCATCTCAGAGGCATATAACTTCGCCATGGATGCCTGAAGGGTAAATTTTTCACCTCTGTCTTTTCTGGTCGCTGCCGCCAGGGTTAACTGTCGGGCCGCTTCTATTTCGGTGGCCATATCGGCGATCATCCAGCGAATACCCTGGAACTTTGAGATTAACTGGCCGAATTGGTTTCTTTGTTTGGTATATTTAACCGAAGCATCCAGCGCGGCCTGAGCCACCCCCACGGACTGAGCCGCAATGCCGATGCGCCCCCCATCCAAACAGGACATGGCGATCTTAAAGCCGTCGCCTTCTTCGCCGAGTCTGTTTTCCACGGGAACCCGGCAGTTTTCAAAGACAAGATCGGTGGTGTCCGATGCACAAAGCCCCATTTTGTTTTCCGGTTTCCCCACGATAACCCCCGGGGTATCCTTCTTTACGATAAAAGCACTGATCCCCTCATGTTTTTTGCTTTCATCCGTTTTCGCGGTTACAATAACGATACCTGCACTTTTTCCCGAGGTAATAAAGCGTTTGGTACCATTAAGGACATAATGGTTTCCATCGCGCACTGCAGTGGTGGATTGACTGACAGGGTCCGATCCTGCATGGGGTTCTGTGAGGGCGAAGGCGCCTAAGACAGATCCGGATGCAAGAGGTTTTAAGAATTGTTGTTTATGGTGCTCGGTTCCATACCGGTAGATGCTTTCACATACAATGGAGTTTTGCACGGACATCACAACAGCCGTTGAGGCACACGCATAGGCCACCTCCGCAAGCGCAAGCACGTAGCTTACGGTGTCGGCACCTTCTCCTCCATATTCAGGTGGGATCATCATACCCATAAAACCCAGTTCTCCCATCTTTTTAATGTTTTCGATGGGGAACTGGCCGGTTCGATCTCGTTCCATGGCTGTGGGAGCAAGCACCTTTCTGGCAAACTCCCTTGCCATGGCCTGAATCATGAGCTGTTCATCCGTGAGCCAAAATGTCATGAACCATCTCCATGCAGGGGAAGGGATATTGAAAATCTGCACACTGTGGATTCCGGAAAATTCTCAATCCACATTCCTGCCCCCTTACGGGCTGTAGAGCACCACTAAAAGCTCTGTTTTAACCTTTCCGGGGTTTCTCATTTTGTGCTTGATGCCCGAGTTGAAATGAAGGGATTCACCGGTTGCAAGTTTGTTCACATGCTCGCCCACTGTCACTTCGATGTTTCCAGAAAGCACATACACAAACTCTTCTCCTTCGTGAAGGTAACCGACCCCTTTATGGTCCTTCATCGGATCCACGGTAACCTGAAAGGCTTTCAGATGTTTGTTTTCTGCTCCTGGTGTCAGGGTGGTATAGGCATAGTTTTCCGTGCGTTTCGTATATGCCTTGATACGGTTGTTCAGGTTGGATTCCTGGGTTCTCAGGAAAAATCCGGAATCAAGATCAAGCGCTCTTGAAATGGTAAGAAGGGTGCCCACCGGGGGGATCTCTTTGCCGGCCTCGATTTTCTTTAAATAGCCGACGGAATAACCGGTTTCATTGGCCATCCAGTCAAGAGTAAGCTTCTTTTGTTCTCTTACCTTCTTGATTCTTTTTCCCACAGGTTCAATTGCACCTGCTTTTTTTCTTGGCATATATCCTCCAGAATCTGTCTAATTGTATTCATAGAATCCGCGCCCGGTTTTTCTGCCCAGCCAGCCGGTTTCCACGTATTTTCGCAGCAGCGGACAGGGCCGGTATTTTGAATCTTTAAATCCCTCAAAAAGGGTTTCCATGATGGCAAGGCATATATCAAGTCCAATGAGATCGGCCAATTCAAGAGGTCCCATGGGATGATTCATCCCCAGCTTCATTACCGTGTCAATACTCTCTCGTGTGCCAACGCCATGGTAGAGACAATAAACCGCTTCGTTGATCATGGGCAGAAGTATCCTGTTGGAGATAAAACCGGGAAAATCGTTGGCTTCAGCAGGGGTTTTCCCGAATTTTTTCGCAAGCTCCCACGTTGTTTGAAACGTCTGTTCCGAGGTGGCAAGTCCCCGGATAATTTCCACCAGTTTCATAACCGGCACCGGGTTCATGAAATGCATACCGATAACCTTATCCGGCCGCTTTGTTTGAGCGGCTATGCGTCCAATGGGAATAGAAGATGTGTTGGTTGCAAGTATCACCTGGGGTCGACAGATCCTATCAAGCTCTTTGAATATTCGATACTTGATGGATTCATTTTCCGTTGCCGCTTCCACCACAAAGTCAACCGATGCCATGTCCACCAGGTCGATACTGGTTTTAATTTTCCCCAGAGCCGCATCCTTATCCGCTTCGGTCATTCTGCCTTTTTCGACTCCACGGTTTAGAAGTTTTGTAATGGTTTGAATTCCGCGTTCCACCGCAGTGCTGTCAATATCATTAAGGACCACGTTCAGACCGCTAATGGCGGCCACCTGAGCTATACCACTTCCCATCTGACCGGCACCTACAATACCGAAAGCTTCAATTTCCATTTCATACTCCTTTTCTTGTAACGTTTTAGACGCTTAAGAACATCATATCGACAATTTGTTGTCGTTTTGGAAAAAGCGCAGCCCTTATTTTCGAATTTTTCCTGATGAAAAAAAGGGAATTTTGCCTAAAATTAACGTTTAATCACCATTGCCACCGCTTCACCGCCGCCGAGGCAAAGTGAGGCAAGGCCGATCTTTTTTTCCTGTTTGATCATTTCGTGCAGCAGGGTGACGAGAACGCGACAGCCACTTGCACCTATGGGATGTCCCAATGCCACACTGCCCCCGTTCACATTGACAATGGTGGGATCCAGTTTGAGTTCCCGCAGCACGGCAACGGTGGAACCGCTAAACGCCTCGTTTATCTCAAACAGATCCACATCCGATATATTCATACCTTCTTTTCCAAGACATTTCGGGATGGCCCAGATAGGGGCCACCAGAAGGTATTTCAGGTCGATCCCGTAAGATGCCTGTGCACCAATGGAAGCCATAATACGACAACCAAGGGATTCGGCCTTATCCCTTGACATCACCACCACTGCTGCAGCCCCATCACTGATGATGGAGGAGTTGCCCGCAGTGGCAACTCCATTTTCCTTGAAGGCAGGTTTCATTTTGGAAAGTATTTCATAACTGGTCTCTCTTGGACACTCATCGGTGTCAAATCGTACTGGATCCCCCTTTCTCTGGGGCACCATCACCGGGACGATCTCATCTTTGAAACGGCCTGATCGAATGGCGGATAATGCGCGCCTGTATGATTCTGCCGCGTAGTGATCCTGATCCTCCCGGCTTATATTGTATTTTTCCGAGCAAAGTTCGTTGGAGATTCCCATATGAAAGTCGTTTACAATATCCCAGAGCCCATCGTGCATCATGTGGTCCTGTAAGGTGGCAGGACCCATGCGGTATCCGAACCGGGCCTTCTCCAGGTAATAGGGAGCCATGCTCATGCTTTCCATGCCACCGGCGACTACAACGTCCGCATCTCCCACCTGAATTGCCTGTGCGGCAAGCATTACAGATTTTAAGCCGGATCCGCATACCTTGTTTACCGTCAAACACTCTGCCTCCCAGGGCATCCCGGCTATGACGGCGGCCTGTTTCGCAGGGTTCTGGCCATAGCCGCACGGCAACACAATGCCCATAATGACCTCATTGACATCTGTCTTTTCAATGCCGGCCTTCTCGATGGCCGCTTCTATGACGATCGCTCCCAGTTTGGTGGCACCAATTGAGGAAAGCGATCCATTAAAGTTTCCCACCGCTGTTCGCACTGCACTTACGATTACCGCTTCTTTCATGTGTTTTCTCCTTTTGTTACATGTTTCTCCGGTATTTACCGCCCACATCAAAAAGCGCCTGTGTAATCTGGCCAAGCGAGCAGACGCCCACGGTATTCATCAATTCTGCAAAGATATTACCTCCAGACAGTACAACTTCCTGCAACCGTTTCAGGGCGCCTGGCGCCTCGTTTTCATGGCGTTTCTTGAACCGGGCCAGGCGCTTTATCTGCGATTGTTTCTCCTGTTCGGTTGCCCGGACAAGTTCCACCGACTCGCTGAGCTCCTCTTCGCTGGCATCCGGATCTCGAAACGTGTTTACACCTATAATCGGGATTTGTCCACTCAGTTTCAAATTTTCATAATATATTGACTCTTCCTGTATTCTGTTTCTCTGATATCCGGTCTCCATTGCGCCCAGAACGCCGCCGCGTTCATTGATCCGGTCAAATTCCATCAACACCGCCTCTTCCACCAATCTGGTCAGTTCTTCTACGATAAAACTGCCCTGATTCATGTTCTCGTTCATGGTAAGCCCCCACTCACGGTTGATAATGAGCTGAATGGCAAGCGCGCGCCGGACCGATTCGCGGCTTGGGGTGGTGATCGCTTCATCAAATGCATTGGTGTGAAGGCTGTTGCAATTGTCATATATGGCGCAAAGAGCCTGCAGCGTTGTTCTAATATCATTGAACTGGATATCCAGGCTGTGCAGAGAGCGTCCCGAGGTTTGAATATGATATTTCAACATCTGGGATCTTTTAGAGCCCCCATATTTTTCACGCATGGCGATGGCCCATATGCGGCGTGCCACTCTTCCGATAACCGTATACTCGGGGTCCATGCCGTTTGAGAAAAAAAAGGACAGATTGGGAGCAAAACTATCGATGTGCATGGCTCGAGACAGGTAGTATTCCACATAGGTAAATCCATTGGCCAGTGTCAGGGCAAGCTGGGTGATGGGATTGGCGCCTGCCTCGGCGATGTGGTAGCCGGATACGGATACGGAATAAAAGTTATGAATATCGTTTTCAATAAAATACTGTTGTATATCTCCCATCATTTTCAAAGAGAAATCGATAGAGAAAATACAGGTGTTTTGCCCCTGATCCTCTTTGAGGATGTCCGCCTGCACGGTTCCCCGAACCGTGGAGAGAACCATGGATCGGATGCTGCGCATCTCCTCTGATGTGGGGTTTCTGCTGTTTTCTGTTTTAAAGCGCTCGATTTGCTGATCGATGGCCGCATTGAAGAACATAGCAAGAATAATGGGGGCAGGGCCGTTGATTGTCATGGAAACCGAGGTGTTCGGTGCGCACAGATCAAAGCCGCTGTAAAGAAGCTTCATGTCTTCAAGCGTGCAGATGCTGACTCCTGAAGTGCCTACTTTGCCATAGATATCAGGGCGAATATCCGGATCGTGGCCGTACAGCGTCACTGAATCGAAAGCGGTGGACAATCGTTTGGCTTCTGAATCGGCGGACAACAATTTGAATCTGCGGTTTGTCCTGACCGGATCCCCTTCGCCTGCAAACATTCTAGTGGGGGTTTCATCCACCCGTTTTAACGGAAACACACCGGCCGTATAAGGAAAGCGGCCGGAGACATTCTCTTCCCGCATCCATCGATATATTTCACCGGGATCTTTAAATCTTGGAAGCACAATTTTCGGAATTTTCGTATGGGACAGCGATTCTGAAAAAAGCGGCAATCGAACCTCACGACCGCGAACCTGGTAGACTAGCTCCTTTTGGCTGTATATGGATTGAATTTCTTTCCACTCTTCAAGAAGCTGTTTGGTCTGTTCATTTAAAGCCCTTTCAGCCCTGGAGCATTCTTTTTTCAAACGCGCAATCAACGGCTCAGTGTCCTCTCCGGTTTCATTTCGCTTAAGGGCATTCAAGGTTTCTTTAAGGTGCCAGGCCTCTCTAACGGTTTCCGCCTGCTGCCGGGTGTGTTTGTGATAGCTGCGGATGGTTTCTGCAATTTCGGACAGATATCGCACCCTTGCAGGGGGGATGATAACCGTTTTAGAAGTGGAGGTTTTTGTGGCCGGTTTTGCCAAATTCGATGGATACTTTACGCCCGTTTTTTCGGCAATGGTGTCTATAACCGCATGGTAGAGGGCGGTGACCCCGTCATCGTTAAACTTGGATGCAATGGTACCGAACACCGGCATCTCTTCGGGTGTTTTGTCGAATGCTTTCCGGTTGCGTTGAACCTGTTTGCGTACATCCCTCAGTGCATCTTCCGCTCCCCGTTTCTCAAACTTGTTTATCGCGATCAGATCCGCATAATCGAGCATATCGATTTTTTCAAGCTGGGATGCGGCTCCGAATTCACTTGTCATGACATAGATGGAAATATCGGAAATCTCGGTGATGGTGGAATCTCCCTGTCCGATGCCGGCGGTCTCTGCGATGATGAGATCGAACCCGGCGGCCTTTAGTACCTCGATGGCATCTGCCATTGCTTCTGATATTTCCATCCTGGAACGACGTGTGGCCAAAGAGCGCATGAAAACCCTGGGGTTGCCAATGGAGTTCATGCGAATTCGATCCCCCAGCAGTGCGCCTCCCGATTTTCTTCTGGATGGATCGCAGCATACAATGCCTACCGTCACTGCTTTAAGATCAAGCAGCAAACGCGTGATCAGCTCATCGGTGAGAGAGGATTTGCCCGATCCGCCTGTGCCTGTGATTCCCAGCACCGGTATTTTGCGATTTCCGATCTTTTTCTTAAGCTCGGCTCGAAGCTCCCCAAGCCGTCCGTCTCGGATGTCTTTTGCGTTTTCCAGCACAGTGATCAGGTTGGCAATCCGCTTTTTGTTTTGTGGCACAAGGTTGTTGAGATCATAGCTGTCTTTGCTGACGGTGGAAAAATCCATCAATTGAACCATATGGTTGATGATTCCCTGCAGCCCGTGCTTTGCCCCGTCCCGGGGTGAGTAAATTTTTGCCACCCCGTAAGCTTCCAGCTCTCGAGCCTCGCTGGGTATGATCACCCCGCCCCCGCCGCCAAATACCTTAATATGCGAGGCATTGCTTTCTGCAAGGAGATCGATGATATATTTATAAAACTCAAGATGCCCGCCCTGGTAGCTTGAAACACCGATTCCCTGGACATCTTCCTCGATGGCGGCGGTTACGATCTCTTCCGCCGAACGGTTGTGGCCGAGATGGATGACCTCCGCACCCGTATCCTGCAGAATGCGCCGCATGATGTTTATGGAGGCATCGTGACCGTCAAATAAAGAAGTAGCCGTCACCACCCGTACATGATGCTTCGGTCGATAAACCTCCACTTCCTGGCTCATGGTTTCTCCTTTTCTTTTGCGATACTTATACGAAAAGACCGGTGATGCGTATTTCATTTTCCAGCACTCGTTTTCTCCACAAAACCCGATGCCCGGACCATCTGCCTGGTGTTGGTTTTATGAAAACCCTGCTGAATGAAAAGCGGTACACTTGCATCGACGATCTGTCGGCGGGGCTCCGCCAATACCCGATTTTTTAACCGTGTCGGAACGTCGCCTGTTCGATATGATTGAGGCAGCATTGATTGGAAATTAAGCTTTTAACAAGATTGATGCGGACGGTTGCCTTTGTAAAACATTTTCCGAGCATCTGTTAAATTTTTTTATCATTTCGTGGCCGATATTGTCAAGCCTTGTCCGAAAACAACGAAGAGACGCCAGAAACAGAATTTTGTTGACATTGGTTGAGGCTGTTCATATAAGTTTGGCTGCACTGGTTGATTGAGCGCTTGTTCAAAAAAATGGAATGAAGGGGGAATCACCTCCTATTGTTCCATTCTGCCGTGTCTGTTTCAATTCGTTATGCCTTATCCATAACTAATTCCGGTACATTCAAGGGATATAGCGCAAAGGAGGTGGACTTGGATTTCGATCTTACAAAAGAACAGGAAATGATTCGAAAAGAGGTTCGCAGATTTGCGGAAAGTGAGATTGCTCCGGTGGCGGCGGATCTTGATGAAAAAGAGACATTTTCTGTTGAGCTTACCAGAAAAATGGGAGACATTGGTCTGTTTGGTATGTTCGTTTCAGAAAAATACGAGGGCCAGGGATTGGATTACCTTTCCTATATTATTGCGGTAGAGGAGATCGCCAGAGTCGATGGTTCCCAGGCCGCCACCATTGCCGCGGGAAATTCCCTTGGAATCGGTCCAATATATTATTACGGAACCGAAGAGCAAAAGCGCAAATATTTGCCGAAGTTATGTAGAGGAGAAGGGCTTTGGGGCTTCGGGCTGACAGAGCCCACAGCAGGTTCCGATGCGGGCGGCAGCAAAACCACCGCGGTACAGGACGGAAACCAGTGGGTGCTGAACGGTTCCAAGATATTCATCACCAATGCTGCTAACGAGATGTCTCTTGGGGTTACCGTTCAGGCGGTTACGGGCAAACGATCGGGAGGGAAACCGGAATACACATGTTTTATCGTGGAAAGCGGCACACCGGGTTTTAAAGCCATACCCATGAAGGGGAAAATGATGTGGAGAGCTTCGGATACGGCTCAGCTCTACTTTGATGATGTTCGAGTGCCGAACGAAAATATTTTGGGGAAACGGGGAGACGGATTCCATCAAATGCTGGCGACACTTGACGGAGGGAGACTGTCCATAGCCGCCATGGGACTTGGGGGAGCTCAAGGCGCCTTTGAAGCAGCTTTGAAATACGCCAGGCAGCGAGTGCAGTTTGGACAACCTATTTGTAAATTTCAGGCTGTTGCCTTCAAACTGGCGGACTGTGCGGTTGAAATCGAATGTGCAAGAAACCTCATCTACAAGGCCTGCTGGCTGCGGGATAGAAACAGAGCTTTTGAGAAAGAGGCGGCCATGGCCAAGCTTTATTGCTCCGAAGTGATGGGCAGGGTGGTCAATCACGCGGTGCAAATTCACGGCGGATACGGATTGATGAAAGAATATCATGTCGAGCGATTTTACCGAGACCAGAAATTGCTGGACATTGGAGAGGGTACTTCCGAGGTGCAGCGCATCGTGATTTCTCGGCATATCGGTTGCTAGTAAACCAAAGCTCTTAAGGTTCTTACCTGATGGATAGGGGTGTTTCAAATCCATTAACCATCGGGGTGCCGGTTCTTTTTCATACTGTTAAAACCGCTTTACAAAGGAAAACGGGGGAAAGCCATGAGTGAAGATGTCCTTCTGACCGAGGAACAGGACAGCGTGTGTATTCTGACGCTAAACCGTCCTGAGGTCATGAATGCCTTTAATTTTGAATTGCTCCATGCTCTTAAAAATAAGATTGAATCCATTCGTTTTAGCACGGAGATACGGGTTGTAATTATTACGGGGGCCGGAGAAAAGGCGTTTAGCGCAGGAGCTGATCTGAAAGAGCGCCAGACGCTTTCCGATATCCAGGTAAAAGAATTTATCTATACCATTGGCAACCTTTTCACTGCCATTGAGACATTAAATAAACCGGTAATTGCAGCCATCAACGGGATCGCACTTGGGGGGGGCACCGAGCTTGCCCTTGCCAGCGATCTTCGGATCGCGTCGATGAATTCAAGCATGGGGCTTACGGAAACAAGATTGGCGATCATACCGGGAGGCGGCGGCACACAGCGATTGCCGCGGCTTATCGGACGTGGAAAAGCCAAAGAACTCATCTTCACCGGACGACGTGTGGGGGCCGAGGAAGCGCTGCAAATCGGCCTTGTAAACCAAATATGTGAACAGGAAGTGCTCATGGACGAATGTAAGAAGATGGCGGCCATGATTTGCGAGGCAGGCCCCATTGCCATCGAACAGGCCAAGTTTGCCATCAATTTCGGTATGGAAACAGATATTCACACGGGACTTGGCATAGAATCCAACGCTTACCGGGTCACCATCCCTACCGAAGACAGGCTCGAAGGGCTTGCGGCGTTTCGGGAGAAGCGAAAGCCGGTATATAAAGGAAAATAGGGGATCAGCAGGATTGATGTGGTGGTGATCGGCATTTATTATTGTTCCCATCAAGGAATGGGAGAAGAGCCCTTTACCCCGTAGTTGTTTAAAACAATAATGCAAATTTGTTATTTTTTGGTATGAACTTATCGTCATTTCAGGCTACAGACCAAAGTTGTTATTCAACAACGGGGTTTGGACGAAGGTTTAAGTTTGATTTCTTCGATACAGGGTTCGAGTGTTCAAGGATTCAAGGGGACAAGGGTCCTGTGGATACTGATCTGTTACCCTTGACCTCTTGGTCCCTAAAGCTCCCGGCTTGAGGCGGGTAGCGGATTGCTATATGAGGAGAAACGCCATGGCACAACTAACCTATCCGAAAAAGGTTGTTCTTGGTGATATCACTGTAAGGGACGGTTTTCAGCATGAAGAGAAGTTTATACCCACAGGTGCGAAGCTCTGGGTCTCCGAACAATTGATCCTTGCGGGCTTTAAGCGAATTGAGGTGACCAACTTCGGCAATCCAAAGGGCATGCCTCAATTTAAAGATGCAGATGAACTGATGCAGTTGCTTCATAAAAGCAAAAAAGTGGGTCATCTGCTCAGCGACATCGAGCTTACCGCAGTTACCATAAGAGAAAGGGCAGCGGATCGTGCGGTTCAAGCACGAAAAGAAGGCTATGGCCCTGATCGCATCCTGTTTATGGTTTCCACCAGTGAATCACATCATAAGAAGAATTCGGGACTGACGCTGGCAGAATACTGGAAGATGTGCGAAGCTTACATCCCCAAGGCTCATGATGCAGGGATGAAAGTATGCGGAACGGTCAGCACCATCTGGGGCTGCCCAATAGAGGGCCCAACAGAATTGAAAAAGGCCGTGGAATTTACTCAAAGGTGGTTGGATATCGGCGCCGACGATATCGAACACGCCGACCATGACGGCTCAGCTCCGCCAAACCGCGTCTATGAGTATTTCTCCATGATCCTGGATGCCATGCCGGATCCTTCCAAGCATGTAGCTCATTTTCACGTCACCCGTGGATGGGGGCTTGCAAACGTGCTGGCAGCGTTACAGGCAGGGATTACGCATTTTGAATCCGCCATGGGAGGAACCGGCGGGCAGCCTGCAAATTTTGTGGACGGTGTGCCTGTGGCCGGAACCGGTGAATATTATTACGCCGATCCCACCATAACCGGTCTGGTTTCAACCGAAGATATGGTGGTGATGATGGATGAGATGGGAATCGATACGGGAGTGGATGTTGACAAGATCCTTGAAATCGGGAAAATGGTAGAGAGAATCATCGGACGGCGGCTGCGTTCGGAAGCTGTCCATACCGGAAGAATTCCAAAGGAAATGACCGGACGGGCATGACCTTTCAAAGCCAAAGGGTGACTTGGTCTATCTTTAAAAGCCCTTGCCATGGATTTGCATCCCGATTCCAGTAGCTGGGGTAATGATTCGTGGGCAGATGGGTTAAACAAAATCCCCCGATCCTTCAGTTAAATGTTAAAAGGGGGCAATGAGGAGTGCATGATGGAAAAGAAAGAAACTGTTCCCCATATCAACGTCGATTTTTTCGAAGATCTCACCGGCGCCATCAAAGTAGAAAAGGAAATCAGTCCGGAGGATATCGGACACAGAGTCCGCGGCTTAAGAGAGGAGAAAGGAATATCGCTGGAAACGCTTTCAAAGCTGACCGGGTTTGAAGTGGAATTTCTGTCCAGGATCGAAAACAATGAGATTCAACCCCAGCTCGGCACGCTCATAAAACTATCGAAAGCATTAGACAGCGCTTTAAGCCGTCTGGTTTCGGGCATCGGCGAAAAACTCTATTCGATTACCCGCAAGGGAGAGCAGAAAACTGTCTCCCGCTCCACATCCGGCAAAGGCCAGAAGCCGATATACACATACAAAAGCCTGGCTCCGGAGGTAAAGGGCCGCCATATGGAGGCTTTAATCGTTCAACTGGAGGAAGCCCCTGAAGAAGAGAGTTCTATTCACGAAGGAGAGGAGTTTATCTATGTTCTGAATGGGGTGGCGATGTTAAAAATAGGAGAGGAGATTTTCCATCTAAATCCGGGTGATAGTGCGTATTACTTATCTGCGACACCGCATTTGATTACAGCGAAAAGCAGCAAGGCAACGATTCTGGCGGTGCTCTATGAAGGGTAGCGCATCGTTTTACCCCGTTAGAGAAAGCCACCCACTCCTGTCGGTTGTATAGATAATTCCTTATAGATGGTGGTTTAATGTCACCATCTATAGTCGTTAGAGAACATCGTTCTCTAACGGGGTTTACTGACTAGTGGTTCAAGTAGGATCTCAGATGACCGATATCCGATAAGAGAAGCAGAAAATATCCTTGAGTAAAATGCTGCCAGGCGTATCTGCTTCTGGCGACAACACCTTCAGGACTGAGCGGGGTTTCTGAAACGGTTTTTCGTTTTTGCTCCTCAACCTTTCTTTTGATTCGTTCAATGAGTTGATCGGGGGTTTCTTTCATTAAAATCTGCTTGAACTGGGTTCTGTAATTTTTTACCAGGCTTACCCCTTCGATTCGAACGTCGTATATTTTCCACGTGTTTCCGCGCTTGCGCATTCGATAATCCACGGGGATTTCCATGTTGTTATCTCGGACGATCTTGGTTTTCACCACTGCCTTCGTTTCTGAAAGCATTTCCTGGCTTTCATAAACTATCTTTTCATCGCTATAGCCGCTCTGGATTCTGTCGAGGTAGATATTACCCAGAAATCGTGAAAAGACATTTATAAATTCCTTTTGTTGTTCCGGCGATAACTTTTTCCAGTTTCCTGCCAGTGTTCGCATGGAAATTTCTTTGAAATCGAAAATGCCCTGTATGATGTTCCAAATTTTTTCTCTCTGAACGGATTTCTTGGCCGCATCGTTATACTGAGGATCTTTCAGGATACGAATGACCTCATCGATGGGTGCTTTAAGCGCATCCACAGGTTGCGTACCGTACGTCAACACAGGGCTTCCCAAAAGCAGCAACCAGCAAACAACTTGAATCCATCTCATGGGATTATTTCCTTTCTTTGGAAAACCTTTCATGGACAGGAAATTTTCTTTGTTTACCTATAGAAAAACAGGGTCTTTTTGTCAAGGATCAATTGTTGAATCTGATCGATATTGCTCACAGAGACAACTAATTGTAAGATATAATACCAATTTGGTTTCATCACATTTTAAGAGAATTACCGGCCGCAAGTGTTTCATCGTTTGTTGTATCCTGCGGCCAAAGTCTAGGAGGTGGAAGTTGTGGTTCTGGTTTTTGATGATATTTTTTCATGGGAAGGATGGGGGGGCAAGTTGCGGCTTTGCAGCGGCAAATGCCGGCTGAGAATTTTCGATCTCAAGCAGGGCGAACATAAAGGGATTAAGCATTTAAGGCCAATTGTAGTTATCGTAACCGATGTTCCTGACAGCCCTTTGTCGGTGCGGAGTTGCTCCGGGCATATAGCCACCACGGTGACAAAGACTTTCAACATCGATCCAAGTCGCATGTTTTTTGTGGAATACTATCCGGCTGTAATTTACGGAGAGAAAGGTGAAAACACCATCCCGGAAAGATTCGATGCGGTGGAGTTCTCATGGTATGGTGATAAAGCCTTGAAACCCAAATGGCGTACGCTGAAGCCGCCCATATTGACGATTCTAAGAAAACTGCTGGAAGAGCAGGGCTAGTTTATCATTTTGCAGACAGCTTCTTCATTTCCGATCTTCATGACCACACCTTTCACAACTTGCATGAATTTAGTCATTTGAAAATCCGATCACCCTGCTTCAACAGGAAATTTACCGAAAATTGCCGTGAAATCGGAAAAATGTTTGAAAAAATCCCGCACCCCGGCTACTGTTCAATTTTCTTTTTTCGATTCTGCAAATACGCGTCTCTGATGGCTACATAGGGATCAAAGGATGCTTCCTTGATTGCTTCGTAGTCTCCGATTCGAAAGGAGGTGTTGTTTACAAGCTCAACAGACCAGATCGCAATGCTGACGTCAAGCCGATTAATTAAGAAAGTTGGATCCAAGAAAAGGTCACCGGCGCTGCCCACAGAGTCGCGAATAGTGGAAGGTCCAAAAAAAGGCCAAACAATGTAAATGCCGCCCTTGATTCCCCATGAGGCAAAAGTCTGACCCAGATCTTCGGCACCGGGGTTGAGTTCCGGGTAATTCTTCACAGGATTTCCAAACCCCAGTATGCCGAATGACGTGCAGATCATGAATCTGCTTAATTCAGCTTCAGCCTTCTTCCATTTTCCCTGAAGCAGGCAGTTGACAAACCGAACGGGGGCAGTGGCGTTATAGAGAAAATTCTTAATGCCTGTTCTGGCTACTGCCGGAACCAGGTTTCGGTACCCCACTGCAATAGGTTTTAGAATCCAGAAGTAGAGTTTGTCGTTGAAATGATACATCATCCTGTTCCAGCCTTCGATCGGATCCGGCACCATAAAAAGCTCTTCTTCTTCCTCTTGATCGAAAAAATCCTCCTCTTCTTTTTCTTTTAATGGAACCATCTCTTGCTTTTGATTTTGAGCGATCATCCATTTTAAGGTATATAATTTATCTTCTATTTGGTTTTGGGAGGTCATCATCGAAGAAGCCTTGGGCCTTGAGGGTAAACCAATGATGGCGATAATAGAAAAAAAGACGACCACAGAGATGATGCGTTGCACGATATGCCAGCTCCTTTTTGTGTTTGGTTTTGTTCATCTTCTGTTTATTGCATATAATAAGGAAGTATCGAAGATCAATATTTGCTAATTTCCGTAACTTCAATATTCAGCATTATTTTCTCACGAATTTCTTTATCATCTACCGACACTACCAGGAGAATCCCGTTTTCTCCGGCCGGAAGAAGACCTAGGTTAAGACCCGACTCGCCAGCCTTCACATTGGAGCTGCGCAATCTTTCAAAGCCAATCAATTTTACAGGCCAGATCATCCTTTCAAAGGTTTCGCCCGCAGAAACGGTGACGGCGGGGGGACGATTTATGTTATCGGCAGCAAGCCCCTTGAAAGCAAATCCCCCGGTGATCTTACCTTCATATATGTAACGGGTTTTGACCCAATCGATGACAAGATTTCTATCGGATTTGTTCCTTACCACCAGCCGGAAGGCGTCAAAGAATTTTTCATCCATTTTGAGTGCGGGTTCTAACTCTGCCTCAAAATAGTCGTTCTCGATGATTTGGATCACAGGGCTGCTTGTCCATATTCTTATTTTCGAACAGTTTCCAATGACTGTTATCAAAACAAAACAGATGCAATAGGTTGAAAGTTTCCTTTTCATCACACCTCCGGGTCATTTCCTTCTTATAGTCTTAAGTTCAGGGCCTGCTGTCATATCTTATCAAGCTCCTATAAAGCAAAATCCATACCATGGAAAGACAAGCGATATGGATAAAAACCATCAAATTCCATAAACAATACTATTCGCATAATCGCAGTTAAACCTCACGGGGTGATCATAGTTTAAGGCGGTCCATTTTTCGTGTTATATATAATCAAACCTTTCTGTATGCCCAGCACTCCATCATTTCAATCAGGGTGAAGCCCTTAAGCTCTGCTTGCCTCTTATAGCAACAACTTAAACCGCGTCAAGGGGTATTTACGGTTTGACTTCATTATGCTTATTTTGGTAACAATATTGCTAAAAAGGGAGTTAGAATAAGTCTAAAACGGGTTTAAGATTTTCCACGTTTGAGATATCCCTTACCTATAGGCGCCTGATAAGATCGCATCGACAGTTTGTTGTCGTTATTGAATTACACGCTTTTAGTCGGGATAGTTACTGATACTCAAGTTTCACAGCCTATTTCTGTGAAATTCTTATACGATAGCGTCGAATGAAATTTTTAAAGGCAAAATACTCTTTTACCTTTAAAGGGGCCGCTTTTTCCGAGCTTGGTTTCGGGGAAAGCATAGACTCTGAGGGGTGAAAAAAGGAGGCCGTTTATGGCGAAATTAAGCATTGAGGATATTGAGGTGAAAGGCAAGCGGGTGCTGATGCGGGTGGATTTCAATGTTCCACTCGAACATGGAAAGGTAGCCGATGATAATCGGATTCGTGCGGCGCTTCCAACGATGGAATACATCCTGGATAAGGAGGGGCGGCTTATCATTATGTCTCATCTGGGAAGGCCCAAAGGGAAACGTATCCCGGAGCTGTCGCTCAAACCATGCGTTCCGGTTTTAGGTCAACTTCTTGGAAAGGAGGTATTGTTTGTTGAAGACTGTATCGGGGCTCGTGTTGAAGCTGCTGTAAATAAACTCAATGATGGGGATGTACTCTTGCTTGAAAACTTAAGGTTTTACAAAGAAGAAACCAACAACGACCCGGACTTTGCTGAAAGGCTTGCCAGGCTGGGAGAAATTTATGTCAACGACGCCTTTGGAACCGCTCATCGAGCCCATGCCTCTACGGTAGGGGTCACCCGGTTTATTAAACAGTGCGCCGCGGGATTTTTGATGAACAAAGAGCTTAAGTATCTTGGAAAAGCGCTGGAGAATCCTCAAAGGCCGTTTGTTGCAATATTAGGCGGGGCAAAGATATCCGGTAAAATAGATGTGATCTCCAACCTGCTGCCGAAAGTGGATAAAATTATCATAGGTGGAGGGATGGCGTATACCTTTTTTAAAGCCACCGGAAAAGAAATCGGCAAGTCTTTGCTGGAAGAAGATAAAATCGATTTTGCAGAAAAGCTACTGAAAAAAGGCGGTGACAAGCTTGTACTGCCGGTTGATTGCATGGTCTCTGAGATATTTAACTTTGCCGATCGACAGGCAGGCGAACTAAAAGCAGTGAGTATCGATGCGATTGCGCCCAGCGCTTTTGGGTTGGATATCGGCCCCCGATCCATAGAACTGTTTGAGAGTATCATCAGAGAGGCTAAAACCATTTTCTGGAACGGCCCCATGGGTGTGTTTGAGATTGAGGCTACAGCCAAAGGAACTTATCGTATTGCAAAAGCGCTGGCGGATGCCACATCTGCAGGTGCCGTTACGGTAATCGGTGGAGGAGATTCGGCGCTGGCTGTCAACAAGGCGGGTGTAGCAGCTTATGTATCCCATGTATCCACGGGCGGAGGGGCGTCTCTTGAGTTTATGGAGGGAAAGGAACTGCCAGGAGTGGCGGCACTTACCGATAAATAAAAATCAGGGGAAAGAACCACAGATGTTCACATTCCGTTCGGAAAAATTTCTTGTGGTAAGTTAAAAATCAGAGGGTCACAAGGAGCCAAAGAGGCTCAACAGATGTGACCCTTATCAAAGTATGGACTTACTTCACTCCGTACGGTACCTCTATGGGTTCCCCCCACCAGCCCTCGGTATCTGATTTGTCGGCATCTTTTAAGGTCGGATTTTTATAGCCGTGAATGCTGAATTTTAAGTGTTCCCAGCTTGCATACATCGTGTCGTGCTTTTTAAAATCCGCCCGTTGAGCAGGTGTGGCGCAGCCCATAAGAAGTAACACAGTGCCGACAAGCAATAACCATTTCTTCATTACCGCCTCCTTTTGCTTTAAGGATCCTGATCGATGCTATCGATTTGCCACCTGTAACAAGCGGCAAATTCAACATAACCGCAGTTCAAATTTAATTAAATACATCAACATACGTCATATGTAAATATTTATTATATCAATTGATCATATATATCAACATATTTTATGTCGATGTCTTATCCGGGGATGGCAGAAAACCCATTGCCCCCTGGAAGATTCCGGCTACCAACAGGTATATTGTTTACCCCGTTAGAGAAAGCCACCGACTCCTGTCGGTTGTATAGATAACTCCTTATAGATGGTGGTTTAATGCCACCATCTATAGTCGTTAGAGAACATCGTTCTCTAACGGGGTTTACTTATAGCTAAACTAATCGGTTCCAGGTTCAGGGTTCGGGGTTAGGAGGAACCGCTCAACCTGGCTCATAATAACATCTGGCAAAAGCAGGTTGCATTCTGAAGAAGAACAAACTATTATTTCTATGATCTCCTTTCCCTTTGCTTTCAGATGACAGCACAGGGAATGGAAAACCATCGGCATGGTGTTAAGCATATACTCTGTTTGGTAATTAACAGGAAATGGATGTAGCCTTCTCTGGACAGCAATAAGAGGTAAATATGAAAACAGTTTGCACTCGGTTTTCGTTGAATCCATTGGTCTGTCTTCTCTTGCTATTTCTTTTGGGATGTGTTTCAAAAACTCCCAAATGGTCCGGATTCCTTGCCGATTATGGAGATCTGCAAGCAGATCCGAATATTAAGGGGCTCTATGTTTATCGAAAGCCCCTGAAAAGCGCAGAACAACTACCCGCGAAATACACCCGGTTTTTCATCGATCCTGTCATCGTCTATTTGCATCCAGATTCATTGGGACGGGGCATAGATCCCGGTGAACTGAAATTCTTGACCGAATATTTCAGACAGGAACTAATCGGCGCTTTGAAAAAAAGCCATGTTGTTTCTGATATTCCGGGTCCTGATGTGGTTCGTATTAGAGTGGCGATAACCGGTGTAAAAGCAACCAAACCGCGGCTTTCCTATCACCCTGCAGACACTGCTTTAAGCCTGGACGAAGCTTCGATTGAGGTGGAGTTTCTCGATTCAAAGACCGCCGATAGACTCCTTGCACTTGTAGACAGCCGCCAACATTCAGGCGGCATCGATTTACAGCGCCGTTTGATGAAAAAACGCGCTAAAGCTGTGATTCAAAAATGGGTGAAGCTTATCAGGGCACAATTGGATGAGGCATTCGAGGTGAAGGAATCCAAATAAATGCTAATTTTCCCAACACCCGAAACCGGAACAAACCTCAGTTTCAAGAAAAACCATGGAGGTGGAAAGGAATAGGTTTGTTTAAGGCCGTACAGTTATTAAAATCTGAAATCTGGCGGCTTCCGGAGGAACGGCTTTCACCTGCCAGACGGCTGCTGATCAGTATTTTACGAATCGTTACCTTGACGATAAGAGGGGTTGCACAGGATGATATTCATTTGCGAGCGTCGGCGCTGACGTTTTACTCTCTGCTTTCGGTTGTGCCGGTGATGGCACTGTTATTCGGCATTGCCAAAGGTTTTGGATTTGAAAAGGCTCTCGAATCGGGTCTCTACGAGCAGTTCAAAGGGCAGGAGCAGGTGGCGGTTCAGGTGGTTGGGTTTGCTCGAACACTGCTCGAAAACGTGAAAGGAGGGCTTGTTGCCGGTGTCGGTCTTGTCATACTCTTTTATACAGTAATAAAAATCCTGTCACATATTGAAAAGGCCTTCAACGATATATGGGGGGTGGCAAGACAAAGGAGTATGGGCAGGAAGATGACGGATTATTTTTCTCTGATGCTCATCTGCCCGGTATTCTTGGTTGTTACCAGCGCCGTGACCGTTTTTCTCGCCGGCGAAGTCAAAGGCATCGTACAAGAAGTCCGATTCTTCGAAGCATTCAGCCCTGCAATCTTCTTCTTGTTAAAACTCTTGCCGTTCACGCTGCTTTGGATTCTGTTTACCTTTTTGTATGTTTTTATTCCCAATACAAGAGTAAATTTCACTTCAGCATTGCTGGCCGGTATCATTGCAGGCACACTGCATGTCATTTTCCAGCGGGCATATATCCTTTTCCAGGTCGATGTTTCCAGGTATAATGCCATATACGGCAGTTTTGCAGCGCTTCCCCTTTTTTTCGTGTGGCTTCAAATCAGCTGGCTTATTGTTTTGCTGGGAGCAGAGGTTGCCTTTGCTCATCAAAACCTGAGCATCGCCATAGTTGAAAGAGAATCTCGACGAATCAGCCATTATTTCAAGCGGCTATTATCCTTGAGAATTGTGCATTTTTTGGTGACAAGGTTTTCCGGACCGAAAGCCGCCTGGGAAGCTGAGGAAATCTCAAGAGATCTTAAGATCCCCGTCTATCTGGCAAACCAGATTCTCTCGGAGCTGGTCGAGGCCGGCGTTGTATCGAAGATTGTAACCAATAAGGATAAAACAGTCGCCTATCAACCTGCAAGAGATACCGATATCATCACCGTCAAATTTGTCATCGACGCGCTGGATCACAATGGCAATGACAATATTCCTGTGGTCCAATCCCCGGAACTTCAACGACTTTCAGAGACTTTAAAGGCGGTTGACGAGGCTGTTAAAGCATCTCCAGCAAATCTATGTTTGAAAGATATATGAACTTTATGGCTACCGTGCGATACAGCAAACTTTCAATTACACTGAATCCTGCTTTTTGGGGGCGCCTATCCTTATTTGAACGGCCATAGCATGGGCATCCAGGCCTTCGATCCGGGCCAGGCAGGCGGTGTCGGATGCTTCCCGTTTAAATGCATCGTAAGTATAGTGAATGAGGCTGGTTTTTTTAACGAAGTGGTCGACGGAAAGAGCCGACGCAAATCGTGCGGTTCCACCCGTTGGAAGCACATGATTGGGCCCTGCCATATAATCGCCTATCGACTCCGGAGTATAATTACCAAGGAAAATGGCTCCAGCATTCCGGATTCGTCCAATACAGGCGAAGGGATCTTTAATCTGAAGCTCCAGATGCTCCGGGGCGATTCGGTTGGCAAGCTCAAGAGCGCATTCAAGATCCGGTACGGTAAAAATGGCACCGTATGAGGCGATGGATTTTCGTGCGATATCCCCCCGGGGTAGTTGCTTTAGCTGAGAGTCGATGGCTGATTCCACAGCCGTGGCCACTTCAATGGAATCCGTTACTAATATCGCGGAGGATAATGGGTCGTGTTCCGCCTGAGAGAGAAGATCTGCTGCAATAAATCGGGGTATTGCAGTGGTATCCGCCACGATTAAAATTTCGCTTGGACCGGCAAACATGTCGATGCCCACAGCCCCGGCCACTATTCGTTTGGCCAGCGCGACGTAAATGTTGCCGGGCCCTACAATCATGTCCGCTTTGGGAATCGTCCTGGTACCGAAGGCCATCGCGCCAATCGCCCAGGCACTTCCGATTTTATAGATTTCTGTGACCCCCGCTTTTTTTGCGGCCACCAGAAGATGGGGGTTTACGGTTCCATCCCTGCGGGGTGGGGTTGCCATCACGATCCGATTTACGCCGGCAACCCGCGCTGGAATCGCTCCCATCAATACAGTGGATACCAGAGGGGTTTGCCCGCCTGTTCCTCCCGGCACATAAAGGCCCACAGTATCTACCGGTGTGATCATTTGCCCGAGTATGGTGCCGGCTCTTCTAGTATCGATCCAGGACCGTTGCAACTGTTGTTGATGAAACGTTGTAATTTGTCTTGCCGCGCGGTTTAAGGCTCGCAAGAAACTTCCTTCCACATGGCCTAAAGCCGCTTTAAGTTCTCTTGAGGATACCTGAAGTTCTTCAATGGTTAAATGAGGGGCGTCGAACCGGTTGACATATTCTATAAGCGCCGTATCACCCTTTTTCTTCACGGAATCGATGATTTTTGTGACTTCAGCAATATCTTTTTTCTTGAATGTCAAGTTGCGGTTTATAATGGATGAAATCTTTTTTTCTGCTGTCTTCGAAGGGTAGGTGAAAATTTTCATCAGCTCTTCTGTCCTTTGGTTGAAAAGATATTCGCCTCAACGACCCTTAACAGGTTCATATATTGTCCCATTAACTTTTCCCTGCTTGCATAGGAGATGCTTTCATGGTTGTCAACACCTTGTTGTATTTGAAAAGGGCAAAGAAATTCCATTTGACATTTCCAATGCGATTGGTAGAAAGAATATCTTTTTGCATTGCCACAAAGACACAAAGGCTCAAAGAAAGAATGGAAAGAAACGATGAAAAAAAAGCAAGTTCACAATTTCAACCCGGGACCTTCAGCGCTGCCCCTTTGTGTGTTAGAAGAGATCCAGGAATCCTTTTTAGATTACCAGTATTCCGGGATGTCTATTGTGGAAATCAGCCACAGATCCAGATGGTTTGAAGGTGTGTTAAATGACGCTGTGGATCGGCTCAAGCGATTGTTGAAACTTGATGAGCGTTTTCATGTGCTCTTTCTGCAGGGCGGTGCCAGTCTGCAATTTTGCATGGTTCCCATGAATTTCCTTAAAGCAGGTGATACGGCAGATTATGTCAACACCGGTTTGTGGTCCGCTAAAGCCATAAAGGAAGCTCAACTTCAGGGCAAATCCATCCATATTGTGGCATCTTCAGAAGATCGGGATTTTTCTTATATCCCTCAAAAAATCCCTTATAATGAGGGTTCCACTTATCTTCATTTTACTTCGAACAATACCATAAGGGGAACCCAGTTCAGGGAATTTCCGGAATCCGCACATATACCGCTTGTGGCCGACATGTCTTCGGATATCATGAGCAGGCCGTTTGACGTGTCTCCATTTGGTTTCCTTTACGGTGGGATCCAGAAAAATCTTGGAGCTGCCGGTGCATGCCTGGCAATTATCCGTAAGGATTTCCTTGAGAGGGTGCCGGAGACCTTGCCCACCATGCTTAGTTACAGAACCCATGCATCCAAAAACTCGCTGTTCAATACACCCGCGTGCTTTTCCATCTATACCGCCCAGCTAGTCCTGAAATGGCTGGAAGAGACCATCGGCGGGTTGGAGCAGATGGCATCCATCAACCAGAAGAAAGCACAAATGCTTTATGGCGTATTGGACGAAAGCGGGTTTTACAACCCAACCGCTGAGCCAGACAGTCGCTCTCTGATGAACATAACCTTCCGGCTGTCGATTCAGAATCTGGAAGCCAAATTTATACAGGAAGCCGAGATGAGCGGTTTTTACGGCTTGAAAGGCCATCGTTCGGTGGGCGGCTGCCGCGTTTCAATCTATAATGCCGTTACAATCTCATCGGTGGCGGCGCTTGTCGATTTTATGAAAACATTTGAACGCAAGTATGGATAGCAAGATTTATAGAGCTTTTCCAACAACGGGGTTCAGTCAAACTGGCAAAAAGGGCTTTAAGCGTAAGCGACCGTGAAAAGCACATCCGAATCGCCCCAGTCGGTGGTTACAATCTTCGAGATATCGGCAGTATGACCGTTTAGTCTAATATCCCGGCAATTTTGCCGGATAAGATCTACCCGCTGAGTCAGAAAATGCTGCAGTTCTTTTCCCTTTACCCAGATGCCTCTTTGCAGGAACCTCGGCCCAAGATCCTTTAAGGTAAGATTAAACAGCTTAAGCGTTAATTGTCCTTGTTTTCCCGAGCATATCACATGGTCATTTGCATAAGAGATTTCACCCCTCATCTGGCGAAGCCGCCCCCCCCGCCTCAGGGTAGCTCCGGCCAGCCCCGGCATTGCACCTGAAAGCGCCAGCACTGCTCCTTCCATGATATGCGCGGTTTCCAGATCGTCGACCGCTTTTCCATTAAGAAAAACGGTTTGAATGCGATGCTCCAGATAACCCGCATCGATTCCGAGTTGTCCGCACAGGAAATCCTTGATACTGCACCCCATCTGAGCGGTAACCCGAAACCCCTTTCCGAGAAGGGGCAAAAATAGAGGCATCAATGCCTCTTTGATGGACATATCTATATGGAAATGCTTTTCAACCATAAGCGGGACAAGATGTCGGTCTGATAATGATGGCCGTCTTTGCCGAGAAAATATCTTTCAGGTTTTCGATCCAATAAAAAGGGAGTTCGATCGAACCCCCTTTTTATTTTTATCAAAAACGGTTTCATTTATTACCAGTTGAATACCTGATCCAGATCCTCGTCCTTGACCTGGAAGGTGATGTTATGCGGTGGCAGTTTCTCTTTTTTGAAGAACTCGGGCAGCCTGTCTTTTTGGGCTGTGAAACCCGCTCGGTTGTTGAAGTCTCTTTCAAAGCTAAGCACTTTTTTACCCAGCTCCGTCACATCATCTGCTGTTAAGCTCAGGCCGTAAAAAGCATTAAGCATATCTATAAGGGCCTGGAAGGTTTCGGGTTGATCCAGCAACGGAAACGCTATGAACAGACACATACCGGTAGAATCTATTGCTGCTGTGGCAATCTGTAGATTCCTGGACAGCTCCACCTGGCCCTCGGGCTTCAGGGGATCCACGCTTCCGCCTACTCCCAGGATATTCGTTGCAACCGCGTACCCTGCGGTGTGGTCCGCCCCCATGGTGCTGGTGGCATATGTAACACCGATTCCTTGAATGCCCCGCGGGTCATAAGCCGGCATCGCCTGTCCTTTGACCGTGGGAATCCTTTCGACACCGAAAACCCGGCCCGTTACTTCAGCGCCATTGCCCAAGATACGCCCAAGAGGCGTTCCCTTTCCAACTTCTTTCACAAGATTGATGGCAGCCTGCGCATCTCCGAACTCCGCAATGCCCGCTTCCATGGCAACGGCAATGGTCGCCCCCATCTCGATGGTATCGAGACCATAATCGTCATCCAGACGATCCAGTTGAGCTATGGCATCAAGATCGTCAATGCCGCAGTTCCCGCCGTGTGCCCAAACGGTCTCGTACTCAGGTTGTTTGGTAAGATAATGGCCGTCTTTGTTCATATAGATACCCGAGCACCGGATGACACAGCCCCGGTGACAGCCGTGTGTGGCAACACCGCCACGGTCGATTTCCGTTTGAGCCTGAGTTTCACCGCTGATTTTATTACACATCTCGAAGCTTCCCCACATGAAGTTTTTCGTCGGATATGCCCCTGCTTCGCTGATGACATTGGTTAGCACATTTGTGCCGTATTTCGGAAGTCCCTCCCCGCTGACCGGATGTTTTCGAAGTCCAGCTACAAATTCTTTATTGGCCGCTCTAAATTTTTCAGGGTCTTTGGATGCGCGCATTTTCATGCCGGTATCGTCAAGAACAATGACTTTAACCCCCTTAGCCCCCATTACCGCTCCGACACCACCCCTTCCTGCATGCCGTGTAGGCCGAAGTTCCATATCCGTACAGGCGATCGAAGCCCCTGCCATCTTCATCTCACCGGCAGGGCCAATGGACATGCAGGCAATCTTCTCGCCGAATTCGGCTTTCATCTTGTCCACAAGGTCGTAGTTGCCCAGTTTCTTTAAACTGTTGTCCGGTGTTATTGTAACACCGTCTTTATTGATGAACACTTTATAAAAGATGTCGTCCCTGGGTTTTCCTTCCAGAACGATGGCGGCATACCCCAGTCGGGCAAGAACCTGAGAGGGTTGACCTCCTGCATTGGCTTCCTTGATGCCACCTGTCAGCGGACTTTTGCACCCGATGGAAAGCCTGCCGGACATGGCCGCGGCCGTTCCGCTCAAAAGCCCGGGTGCGATGACCAGCTTGTTGTCCTCACCCAGCGGATGGCAAAGCGGGGGCACTTCTTTTGACACGATCGCCGAGGTCATCGCCCGTCCACCCAGACCCGAATAATCTCCCAAGGGTTCTTCGGTGGCCTTTGGGCCGCCATCTGCTCCCATGTTAATTCTTAATATTTTGTCCATGTTTTCCCTCCTTTCAATTCGTTACCCGTGATTGCATGTCAAACATATTCAATGACAAGCGGTGAATATCAATATCGGAGTGAACTCTTATAAGAAAAACCAGCATTCCTATAAAAACGATGATCAGGGGATATGTCAAGAAAAACCGTACTGAGTGTTGTAAAATTTTGTTGACAATGTTCATCGAGAATTGTTGCCTTACGCTTTCTTGTTGGCTATCTGTTCAATTTTTTGTTATACCCAGAGCGAACAACAAATGGAGGTTTAAAACAAAGCGACTGATAATGGGAGAAATAGAGCATGAAATTCCCTGAAATGTATAGAATCCAGCAGACATTCAAGGCGGATTCCATTAAGGATATTGAAGCTGCGGTAAGAGGCCGGTTCTCAAAGCTAAAAGCGGATACTCGGCCCGGTGACAGTGTGGCGATTGCAGTGGGTTCACGGGGTATCCATGATCTTCAGCGGATTGTTAGAGCCGTGGTATCCTGTCTTAAAGAACGCAGGCTAAGCCCCTTTATCATACCCGCCATGGGCTCACACGGAGGAGCGACGGCCGAGGGACAGAAAAGTTTGCTTAAAAATATGGGCATCCATGAAGATGCAGTCGGCGCACCCATCATCTCTACGATGGATGTGGTTTCACTTGGGAAATTGTCAAACGGTACCGATGTCTTTTTCTCCAAAGACGCCCTTGAGGCAGAGCACATCGTTGTTTTGAATCGAATAAAGCCCCATACATTATTTAGAAGACCGGTGGAATCGGGCCTTTGTAAGATGCTTGTGATCGGCTGTGGCAAACATCGGGGGGCTGAGGCCATTCATGGTATCGGTGTGGCAGATGCCATTGTACCGGCCGCTGAAACAATCCTGGAAAAAGCTCCTGTTCTCTGTGGAATAGCGGTGCTGGAAAACGCAAAGGGGGGAACCCAGGACATCCAACTGGCGATGCCGGAATCGTTTGTGGAAATCGATCAGCGCCTGTTGAAAGAGGCCTGGAAACTTTTCCCCAAAATTCCCGTGGATGATCTGGATATTCTGATAGTGGATGAAATCGGAAAGGATATAAGCGGCGGCGGGATGGACCCCAATGTCATCGGCTTCTGGCGCAGGGATGGAGGGCCGAGAGAACCCGACTATCGAACGCTTATCGTGCTTGATATTACTGCGCCCTCCCACGGGAACGCCATGGGAATCGGCTGGGCAGACCTGACCACCCGGAGGGTTAAGGATCAAATAGACTATTCTGCCATGTACATGAATGCCATTACTTCAGGGGTGTTTCGGGCCGCCAGGGTTCCTATTGCTCTTGAAAATGATCGGGCAGCCATCGAAACGGCCTTGAGCAAGCTTCCCGAGCCTGCAAAAGCTCGTATGGTGCGAATAAAAAATACCCTGGATCTTGAAACCTTTTGGGCATCGAAAGCACTTTTGCCTGAGCTTCGGGAAAGAGAAGGGATCAACGCGGGGGTCGATCCTGTAGCGTTTCAGTTTGACAATACAGGGAGGTTACGTTTGTTTGAATGAAAGTGGCAAGCTTTAATACAAACGGGATCAGGGCCAGATTGCCGATTCTGCTGACATGGATCGAAAAAGAAACCCCTGATGTTCTCTGTATCCAGGAAACCAAGGTACAGGATCATGATTTTCCCCGGCAGCCGTTTACAGAAATGGGATACCATTGTTCCTTTAAAGGAGAAAAAAGTTACAATGGAGTTGCCATCCTCAATCGTGCCATCCCGGAGTCGGTTCGCATCGGATTCGGAAGGTCCGATGAACCTGAAGAAGCCCGTCTCATCATGAGTCAGGTAATGGGTATTTCGATTGTAAACACATACGTACCTCAGGGACAAGATCCTGGATCTGAAAAATTCGCTTACAAGCTCAACTGGTTCAAAAGTCTTAAGAGCTATTTTGAAAAGTATTTTACACCGGATGCGGCTTTGATCTGGGCGGGGGATTTTAATGTGGCCCCTGAACCCATTGATGTGTACGATCCGGAAAAGCTTCTGGGCAGTATCGGATATCATCCTGATGAACACAAAGCGTTGCAGGATGTAAAGAACTGGGGATTTGTGGATGTGTTTCGAAAGCACAATCCCGATGCGAGACAATATACGTTTTGGGATTACCGAATACCCAACAGCGTAAAGCACGGGCTGGGATGGCGAGTGGATCACATCTGGGCAACGGGGTCCGTTGCCAGAAAGTCAAAGAACGCCTGGATCGACCAGCGGCCCCGGCTGCTGAAACGACCTTCGGATCATACCTTTATCGTGGCGGAATTTGATATCTAGATGACAGCTCGGGAAGTTTTTCTCGTAAAGCTTTTAAGATCGCGGAATGAATCATCAGCAGCGCAATCGTGCACTGTTTGAAAGCCATTAGGGATCGTTAAGAAAGAGCTTGATATATAAGTAATTTTATCGAAAACTTTATTTTTTGTAACAGCATTTTGTATCGAAGGATTGCCTGCTCTTTCTTTACGAGCCCTTATGCATGAGTTTGCATCCCGCAATAAAGCGGGACTGGTGATTCATGGAGCGATGAAATCTAAAAACCCTCATTGGTAAGTTGTCTTGAACACCCAGAGTTAACCGGGTGAATCACATAGTTCAAACAACGCGGCGGCTCCCATTCCACCCCCGATGCACATGGATTCGACGCCGTATGTTGCTGCTCGCTCCTTCATGTTGTTAAGAAGGGTGGCACACAGCTTGGCCCCCGTGCATCCCAGGGGATGTCCCAGTGCAATGGCTCCGCCGTGAATATTTACCTTATCCATGTGTTTATCCAGCCCCAGTTCCCTTATGCAATAAACCGCCTGAGCAGCAAAGGCTTCATTTATTTCAAAAAGACCGATATCCTCCAGTTTCAATCCTGCAAGATCAAGCAGTTTGGGTATGGCGAAACGGGGGCCAACACCCATTTCCTCGGGACGACATCCAACGGTTGTGTAATGCTTGAATTTGGCGATGGGCTTGATTCCCCGTTCTTTGACCTTGTTCTCGCTCATAATGACGGTTGCCGCAGCACCGTCGGTTGTTTGGGAGGAGTTGCCCGCTGTAACGCTGCCTCCTGCGGCAAATACCGGATTCAACCCCGCCAGGCCCTTTAAGGTGGTGTCCGGGCGAATGCCGTCGTCGTAGTCGATGATAAACGTCTCTTTTTGATAGGTCTTGTCTTTCTTTTGGACATACCGGGTAGCCGGCGTGGGAACCAGTTCTTTAAACAATTTGTTTTTTGTAGCTTCAGCGGCCTTCATTTGAGAGTGATAGGCAAATTCATCCTGAGCCTCTCTTGAAATATCATATTTTTTGGCTACATTTTCTGCGGTGATTCCCATTGAAACATAGAGCTCCGCATGTTTTCTGGCATACTCAGGATGAGGTCTGGGCAGATTGCCGCCCATGGGGACATAGGTCATGGATTCAAGGCCCCCGCCGATGGCGATATCGCACCATCCGGCGATGATTTTAAGCGAGGACAGGGCAATGGCCTCAAGCCCTGAAGCACAGAATCTATTTACGGTCGCACCGGGGACCTCGACCGGAAACCCCGCTATCTGCGAGGCCACTCTTCCGATATTGAGCCCCTGTTCTGCTTCCGGGAAAGCACAGCCGATCATGATGTCTTCAACGTCTTTCATTTCAAGGTTCGGTGTTCTTTGAACCGCTTCCTTTAAAATGAAGGATAGAAGATCTTCGGGTCGGGTGTCTTTAAAGGCGCCTTTGTTTCGTTTACAGCCAGGAGTTCTGATGGATGTGACAATATAGGCGTCTCTCATTTTCTTTATCTCCTTAAAGAAGAAATTGCTTCAATAGCCATCAATTGCGAAGTGGTTTGCCGGTTTTAAGAAAATGCTCCACCCGTGCCACCGTTTTTTCCTGCTTCCAGAGATCGACAAATGTCTTCCGCTCAAGCTTAAGAATCACCTCTTCTTCAACCTCGCTATTGTCCCGCACATCTCCACCGCTTAGCACATAGGCGATTTTCTCGGCCAAAAACGCATCGTATTCGGAAATGAATCCTCCCTTGAGCATGTTGTAAATTTCTGCCTTTATCATTCCCTGGGCGGCCTGTCCCATTACCGGTATTTTCTTTTCAATGGGCGGAGCATAGCCCTGCTCCACCATGCTGAGCACTTCTTTCTTCGCCTCTGCGATCAGGTAGTCCCTGTTAAAGACGATTCTATCATTGGGTCCCAGAAAGCCGTTTGCCCTTGCATCGGCCGCTGAGGTAGATACCTTTGCCAGGGCGATATTCATGAAAACAGACGTGAAAAATTTGGATAAATCAAGGCCGGTTACCACTTGAGGCACGCTTTTTAGGAATTTCTTCCACAGATTCAGACACCCGCCGCCGGCGGGCAGCAGCCCCACACCGATTTCCACAAGCCCCATGTAAAGCTCTGTATGGGCCACAATTCTGTCCACAGCCAAACACACTTCACATCCGCCCCCAAGCGTCATTCCGTACGGGGCCGCCACTACCGGAATGGGAGCGTATCTTGCGCTTTGAAGGCCCTGCTGGGCTGTGTTCAGAAAGGATTCCATTTCGCTGTATTTGCGATCCTTTGCAAGCATTGCCATATAGGGGAGATCGCCACCCGCTGAAAACGTGCCCGGAACTCCTGCTGCCTGATTGCCGATCACCAGTCCTGATCCGTTTTGACTTACATGCTCGAAAATCTCTTCCAGAAAATCGACGATCTCTTTGTCGATGATGTTCATTTTTGTGTGAAATTCACAGCAAAACACCCCATCGCCAAGATCAATCAGAGATGCCGAAGCACACGATCTGGCCACCCTGTTCGAATCTTTCAGCACCTGCAGCGACAGGATGTTTTCTCGAACCGGACATTCCCTGTAGGTTGCCTGGATAAAATCGTAGTAAAACCGCTGTCCGTTTTCCGTTTTATAAAAACAACTGTTGCCGGATGCCAGCATTCTCATGATCTTCTCAGGAACGTTAAAACCCTCCTTTTCCATTCTTCTCACAGATTTTTCAAGCCCGATGGCGTCCCATGTTTCAAAAGGCCCCATCTCGAAATTAAAGCCCCATTTGATTGCATTATCCACGTTTACTATGGAATCGGAGATTTCAGGAACTCGATTGGCAGCATAGATCAGTCCGTGTGCCAGGACTTTCCATACATACTGTGCTCCCCTGTCTTTGCCGTAGACGATGGCTCTTATTTTTTCGGGCAACGTTTTTGCTTTTGCCGCCTCGGACAAACATGGGAACACTGGCTGGGTGTATTCTGAATACGTTAATGTGCGGGGGTCGATAACTTTGCGTATTTTCTTGAAATCCGCTGTAAGCTCTGTCTTGTAAAAACCACTTTCAGCCTTTTTACCGATCAGGTTCCTTTCTATCATTCGTTTGGCAAAATCAGGAAGCACAAAGCTATCCCGCGCTTCGTCATCGGGAACAAGTTCATAGGTATTCTCTGCTACATGTCGAAGAACATCAAGGCCAACTATATCAATGGTTTTGAAAATGGCGGTCCTGGGTCTTCCCATTGATGTTCCGAGCATAGCATCCACTTCAGCGATGGAAAGCCCGTCTTCAACCATCAACTGCATGGCTTTAACTATGCCCTGAACACCGATTCGATTTGCCACAAAGTTAGGTGTGTCTTTTGCCCAGACAATTCCTTTGCCCAGGATACGTTCACCGAAATCGGCCATAAATGTCAAAAGCTCAGGAAGTGTATCTTCTCCAGGAATGATCTCAAGCAGTTTCATGTATCGAACGGGATTGAAAAAGTGAGTGCCCATGAAATGTTGCCTGAACTCTTCTCCCAGAGGTTCTGAGATTTTCTTCAACGGGATGCCCGATGTGTTGGAGGATACGATAGTCCCCCGTTTTCTATGGGTTTCGACCCGCTTTAAAATGTCCTGTTTTATGCCAAGATTTTCCACCACCGCTTCAACGATCCAATCGCACTCGGATAACCTGTCGAAGTCGTCTTCAAAATTTCCAATTGAGATACGACCGACATCATCCGGGTGAAAAAAAAGCGGGGGCTTTGACAGGATGGCTCGATCAAGACCAGCCTTTACGATTCGGTTTCGAGCATCAGGATCTTCTCTTTCATTATCCTTTAGATCCGATGGTACCATATCCAGAAGAAGTGTTGAAATGCCGGCTCCTGTGAGCAGTGCAGCTATACCACCACCCATGACGCCGGCTCCGATTACAGCCGCCTTCCTGATTGCTCTTTGCATTGTATTTTTCTCCTGATTCAAATCCCTTGTCACACATGCCGTAACTGCCTTGGTGCATTTAAAAGAGAACCTAAGAAGCCTTCCCAAAGGTTGTTTATGCCCCCAGGGTTGAATTTCTCTTAAAACAGTGAAGGGATGGCAAATAGGTTTCCGCAACAACTTGTTTTATTTAAGGAGCATGTAGCAAAAGCGGTTCTTGTTGTCAAAAAAAATCGAGCCATGTGGTTTAAGGTTGCGGGGTCTTTTGATTCCTATGGCCAAATTCTAATCAAGCGGACCTTAGGTACGACTCAAGATCTGTTTCTTTTAGAATCCCAAGGCGGGTGAGCGCAAAATCGTATTTCACCGGATCTTCAGGGGCGATTCTCCGAAACCCGGCTGTGATTTCAAGTACTGTGCGCATATCGGCTTGTTTGCGCCTTGTAAATCCGAGCAGAATACCCGAGCGATGCATGTGTACATCCAATGGAACGATGAGCTTTGATGCTTGAACCTCATCCCAACCTCCCGGATCTACGGCGTCTGTTCTGATCATCCAGCGCAAGAAAAGGTTTAATCGCTTACATGCGCTTCCTTTCTCCGGTCTGGCAACAAGATGCCCCGGTGTAAGGTTATCCATCCCGTGAAGCTTCCTGGAAAACTCTATCAGCGCTGGCAGCACCGTGTCATCTTTTCTGCTGTATCCGGAAAGAAAACATTCATAGAGCGAACCATGGTTTTGGATCAACTGCTTTAACGCCAGCAGAAAGGCGCACAGATTCTTAGCAGATGCAAACCGATGGGCAAATCCAGCAAAATGTTCTTGAAGAGATTCGGCCGACGCATTTTTCAAATAACCAAGTGGAGCCGGACCCATTATCTGCAGCACCCTGCGGACGCTTTTCAGTATTTGATTCACCCTGCCATAGGCTAAAGCCGCGGCGATTATGGCCACAATTTCTCTATCCTCAAGATTCCGGTAATTGAATAAGAACTCAAGGGGATCGGGATGTATATATGCGGGATTATTATATGCATCATACAGTGCATCCAGTTTCGTTTTTATCAGCTCATCGTGCATAGCGTTGCCTTATATTCCTACCGGGACGCAGGTCCCATTAGCCAAAGGCCAACTGGGTTGAAACCTTTCAGTTTATATGTTTATCAGAATCATCGCCCCAGGCAAAGGCATTTTTAAGGCTCACTTTCTTTGAACGGTTTTTATTGTCCTGCTCAATACCGGTCAAAATGGGATGATTCGGCTAATTGGTACGCTTTTCACATGATCCGAGAATGACCGGTGTTAAGACAAGCGGCGCTTGACATCTCCCTGGTTGCCGTTTATTGTCTCCTTTAGGGATTGGCAGAAGGGTGATCATATGTTTGCCCCGTAGTTGCGTAAATCAAATATTAAAATGGCCCGATTGCCTGATTTATCAGCATCTGATGACTGCTTCTTTTGATTTGCCCTCCAACAACGGGGTTTATTCAACCAGCAAACAGGAGAGAAAAATGATTTTACCAAAGGTTCAGATAAAAAAAATTCTATATACCACGGACCTGTCTGAGACGGCATTTCATGCATTCGCCTATGCAGTGAGTCTTGCCAACCTTTACGGTGCAGGTATAACCATTCTTCACGTGCTTTTTGAAGATCCTGATCTTGAATCGAAAGTTGCTCCGTTCATTGGTGCCGATCAGTGGGAGGAGATCAAGAAACGACACTATGAGCAGGCCAGGGAAGCTCTCATTGGCAAAAAGAGAGATAATGTCGCCATTCGAGAAATCCTGCACACATTCAGCGAAAACATCAAAGCGGACGATGAGCATCCCGATTTCGTGACGGATGAAATCATTGTGGAAAGGGGCAACCCGGTGCAACAGATCCTGAAGGTTGCTGATGAGAGGAATTGCGATCTTATCGTCATGGGAAGTCACGGTCACGGCATGATAGAAGAGGCGCTTATCGGCAGTACAGCCAAGAAGGTGATTCGCCGTTCCAAGAAACCGGTTCTGGTCGTACGATTACCCGATTGATCATGCGGGTTATGTGATGGCGTTGCCCTTTGGTCATTGATTGAGCTGTTTCGGTTCAAATGGTCTTACGGTTACCATCCGGCCGTCTGTTGAAATGGTTACGGCACCACTTTCCGCGGTATTGAGAACCTTGCTTCCGAGCTTTTCATATCTTTTCATTACCAGCGGATGAGGAAATCCGAATCTGTTTTTCCAGCCCGAAGAGACGATTACCCATTTGGGCGACACCTTTTCAAGAAAAACCTCGCTGCTTGAAGCCTTGCTGCCGTGGTGAGGGGATATGAGAACCGTGCTCTTGAGCCTTGCGCCTTTAAGGGCTACCAGTTCTTTTTCAGCCTCATGCATGATATCGCCTGGAAAAAGGATAGATATCGCTCCATACCGGGCTTTTACAACCAGAGAATTGTTGTTCACGCTCCGCCATTTGTCCCATTTTTTAAGAAGCTGGAAATTGCCTGGAGGATATAGAATTTCCAGGCGTACACCGTTATAATCATGTGCTTTAACAAAAGAGGGAAACTCCGGCATTTGAATGCCTTTTTCCTCTGCAATCCTCAATAATCGCCGATACCCGATCGAGTGGACCGCCTCTCCGTTCGTCCATATCTGGTTTACACCAAAATGCCTGGCGATGTATAATAATCCATTCAGGTGATCGCTGTTGGGGTGGGTGAGGATCATGGTATCGATACGGGTGATTTTCTTACTCCACAGAAAAGGCGCAAGAACTCTTTCTCCGATATCGAAGGTTGAGTTGTCGGAAAATCCGCCGCCATCGATTAATATATTTTTCCCTCCGGGCAATTCCAGCAGGGCGGCGTTTCCCTGGCTTACATCGATGACGGTTGTCCGAAAATCTCTATGCCACACCCGTTTGTGAAGCCAGTACCCGATATCTGCACCGAATGCCAGCAAAACAATGACGGCCAGGGCTGCGGCATGTTTTCGGTTTGCTGCGGGCTTTCTAATTGCTTCCATCATCGCCCAGCCAAGCAGGTAATAGCCGATGATCTCAAACGCAGAAGGAGTTACGGTTTTTACAGCCGCAAAGGGAAGCTCGGATAAGAAGGAAATCACCCCAAGGGTTGGTGATAGAATAATGGCTGCCAGATGAATGACCCCATTAGCTGCTGCCGTGCTTAGCGGATACAGGAAGACCGATAGCAACCCCATGGGAACGACCATCGCACCAATAATCGGAACGGCCAGCAGGTTGCCAAGTAATCCAACCAGGGAAACCTGATTGAAGTTTTTCATAACGATGGGCATGGAACCGAGAACAGCAAATATAGAGGCGAAAAAAAAGCAGTAAACCTGTTTTTGAACGGCGGACAATTTTGGCATGACAGCCCAGGGCTGCTGCCGGCTGGTATCCGCAAGCCTCGAAAAACCATACAATATGCAAAAAACGGCTGTAAATGAAAACTGAAATGATATTGAATACAACGATACGGGATTTATTATCAGGATAACCATGGCGGCGACCGCAAGGGTGTTTATGGCATCCCGTTCACGCTCAAGCAGAAAGGTAAACAAGAACACCCCCACCATGATCACAGCGCGCTGGGTGGAGGGACTCATACCGGACAACACTCCGTATATACACACGGGAACAAGAGACAGCAGCGCCGCCCCTTTACGCGTCCAGGCATGCCACAGTATGGGATTTACGAAAGACAGCAGCGCACGGAAAACAAAAAAGGCGAAAGAGGCAATCATTCCAATATGCAGCCCGGAGATGGCAAGCAGGTGTCCCACGCCGGTTCGGTTGAAAACGTCATAAAGCTTGCGGGAAATACCGGATCGATCACCAATGATCAATGCTTTCAATACTGCATTCGTATCTGCTCCGGCACTGTGATCGATCAACTGTGATATCTTATCCCGAATCCTCTGGATCCGCCACATCACCCCTTGGGGCTTTGATCGGCTTAAGACCTTCAGGTTTTTAGCTGACGTGTAGGCAGCGCCCCATATTTTCCGAAAGCTCATGTATCTTCGATAGTTGAATGCTCCCGGGTTCTTAAAATTCCGAAACGGTCGTATTTTGCTTGTAAAAGATATCCTGTCGCCCCGGGTGAGTTTCGGGTGATTTCCGTAAACAGTCACCTGAATGCTGCCCCTTGCGGGTTGCAGCTGGTGCGTCGAGGCTATGGATTCGGTTTTTAAGACAAAGCGGATGCGCCTGGGATTTTCAGACGGATTGCTCTGTATCGTACCGTCAATCTTAAGGGGAGTTGAATTGAGAAAATGCGTGATATGATCGGGGGGAAAGCGCGGTGCAACCCATGGTTGAACAGAAAGATACCCGCATGTCAGGTAAAAAATCAGGGGGGTCAGCAATATCGCCTTTTTTCGCCATATTGAATGGCAGATATGCCCGAAACATACGATACCAAGACCTGCTGCCCATAGCATTTTGTCCGGCAGCCATATGCCCGCCATGATACCGGCCATCATTGCCAGCAAAAGGGGAATAATCGGCCGAAAAAACATTTTATCGGCCATGGCCTTCATTGCAGGAGGAAGATTTCCTTAAGCCTGTGGGAGCAAGGCAAAGGTTTCGTCTAAGCGGGACTGCATAGCCCCTTTCGTTAACCTTTAATGCGTGTTATGTTTGCACCCAGCGCTGAAAATTTTTTTTCAATGGATTCGTATCCTCGATCCAGATGATACACACGATTTACCACGGTCGTACCTTCGCCGACGAGACCCGCTAAAACCAGACAGGCGCTTGCGCGAAGATCGGTTGCCATAACCGGTGCGGCGGAAAGCTTTGACACCCCCCTGACGGTGGCGGTATTTCCGGAGATGGTGATGTCGGCGCCCATTCTTTTGAGTTCACTTACGTGGATGAAACGATTTTCAAAAATGGTTTCCGAAATTATGCTGACACCGTCTGCAACGCTCATCAACACCATGAACTGGGCCTGTAAATCGGTAGGAAACCCTGGGTAGGGCAACGTTTTAACGTCAACGCTCAGCGGAGTATTCGGTCCCGATACCCGGATGCATTTTTCTTCCAGCTCAACACGGGCTCCGGTGTGCCTTAATTTGTCGATAACCACCTCGAGATGGCTTGGTTCGCAGTCTACGAGGGTTATGTCTCCGCGGGTCAAGGCGGCTGCTATCATAAAAGTGCCCGTCTCGATACGATCCGGAATGATGGAAATCGAAACAGGTCTAAGCTCGGATGTACCGGTTATGGTGATGGTCGGAGTCCCTGCGCCTTGCACTTTTGCTCCCATCATGTTAAGCGCCTCGGCAAGGGCGACAACTTCAGGCTCTTGAGCCGCATTGTGCAACGTGGTGACACCATCGGCCAATGCAGCTGCCATCATGATGTTTTCGGTGCCGGTGACAGTTGCAATGTCGAAAAAGATATCGCTTCCCTTCAGGTGCTCCACAGAGGCCTGCACATAGCCATGCTCCAGTTTTATATCAACACCAAGCCTGCTTAGCGCGTCCAGATGAAGATTAATCGGCCGAGCTCCAATGGCACACCCTCCCGGCAAGGAGACTCTTGCCTTTTTGAGCCTAGCGATCAGCGGGCCCAGGACTAAAATGGAAGCCCGCATCTTTCTTACGATGTCATACGGGGCTTCATGGTTGCAAAGTCCGCCTGCATGGATTCGAACGTGATCCCCGGTGGTTTCAATGCGCGCTCCAAGATCTGACAGGAGGCGTTTTATGCTTTCAATATCATGTAATTTCGGAACGTTTGAAAAGACACTCTCTCCATCCACCAGCAGGGACGACACCATTAACGGAAGGGCAGCGTTTTTGGAGCCGCTGATTCGAACTTTCCCCTTAAGAGGCTTACCGCCTTCGATAATGATTTTATCCATTTTCTGTTATCCAACACGGGGTCTGTCGGTTTATTAAAGAGGCATTGTCTGTTTTACAGTAAAATAGTGGTGTGAAACTTAAGGTTTATCTATTGATGGGAGGAGCCTTTTCCTTTCATGGTGTCATAAACGGCTTTGGCTATACAAAATGTCAATCCGATACCAATGACATTCAGTGCAAACCACAGGGCACCATGGAAAACAATATGTCCCATATCCCAGACCCATTCAAACGAAAACGGCAACATGATCCTTCCTCCCGAAGTCGGATTATCCCTCCACAGGATTGAGTTCTTTTTCTTGAGGAAACACCGGTAAATAGCGGTAAGATAGCATGATCAAGATAATTCCATAAGCAATGGGCAGTATGGTGGTGGCAATTTCCTGCCAGCTTGGAATATACATGTTCCAGCTTTCGAAAGGCAGCACCGGTATTGCCAGCACCTGAAGAATCATAACCCATCGATTGACGCACACCCCGATAACCGCCAGACTCACCCCAACAGCCAGCATCCTTTTGTTTTCTCGCCAATTCTTGTTAACCAATATGACAGCCGGAACAATGCCGCAGACGACGATCTCCAGCACCAATATCCAGATGCCATAAAAGGGATTGTTGCTATAAAAATCCATTAAGGTAAATCCTTTGGAAGGAGCGGTGACTGTGGCCCAATAGATGGTATCGATAATTTTCACGATAATGTAGGTGGCCAGCATCCAACCGGCGATCTTGGCCAGCATCTGAATTACATTTTCCTTCACCAGCTTTTTGCCGGTTATCCTTTCGGTTATGCGGGTTATCAGGATCGTGAAACAGGGACCGACGGCCGCTGCAGACCATGTAAACAGAAAGAAGGTCCAGGGCCATACGAAGATCCCCTCTCTGTAGCCGAATGGACGTGCAAACAACACCCCGGGCACGCCTCCCAGGGAGCCCTGGTGGAAAAAGGACAGAAACGCACCGGTTGCCGCAAATACCGCCATGGTTCCGTGAAGATTGTGGCTTAAATTATGAAAAAACGGCACTTTGTCGATTTGGCGATTTTCAAGGATCAGTGGAAGGTATTCTATCGTTAAGACCCCGAAGTAAACGGTCAGGCAAAAAGCCACTTCCGTCAACATGGAATGCACGTTTGCATGCCAGAAAATAAACCATCCTCTAAGGGGCTGTCCCACATCCAGACCCAGGATGAGCAGCGCCGAACTGTAACATATAAATCCGATAAGCACAGCATAGTTAAGAATGTTCTTCAGATCCTCAATCCCGATGATGTATCGAAGAAAACCTGTAAAAAAGGCCCCCCCGCCAAGTGCTATGATGGTCAGATCTGCCCAGATCCAAAGCGCAAACCCATAGGCATCATTCATGTTGGTTTGATTCAATCCCTTAATCCAGACAAGCAACATGGCATAGACGCCCCAGAGCAAAACAGCACCGACAACAGCAATCCCCAAAGCAAATTGCCACAGAGGGCATCGCTTAACGCCTTCTGGTATTAATGCGGAATCCATTCTTTACGTGCTCCTTGATTTGTCTCAGGCTTTTTTCTGTTTTTGTTCCCGGACCAGATAATTGTCACCAGCCCGTCTCACCCACTCTTTGCTCGAAAGGTAGTACACCTTGGGATTGGTTCCCAGCTTTTCAAGCAGTCTAAACGCATTCGGGCTTTGCTTTAATTTATACACCGCATGCGTCGGGTTGTTTAAATCCCCGAACGTTATCGCTCCTGCCGGACATGCCTGTGCGCATGCCGTTTGATATTCATCCTCTTTTAGTTCCCTTCGGCCTTCCATAAACGCTTTGTTTTTTGCAAGCTGGTATCTGTGAAAGCAGAAGCTGCACTTCTCGACCACACCCCTCATTCGCACCGATACATGGGGGTTTAGGTATTTTTCCATTCCTTTAGGCCAGACAGGATCCCACCAGTTAAAGTACCGGACATGGTACGGGCAGGCCGCCATGCAGTACCTGCACCCGAAGCATCTCGAATAAATCTGGCTCACAATACCGGTTTCTTTACTGTAATCCGTTGCAGTAGAAGGACACACAGAGACACAGGGTGAATGGCCGTGATCGTCGGGCCCGCCGCAATGCATGCAGGGTCTTGGCAGGTAACAAACATCTGCGTTCGGAAAAGACTTTCCGTTTGTCAGCCGATAGACACGCATCCAGGTGATGCTGTCCAGTTTATCGGATTCGTCCTCTTTAAAGGGGATATTGTTTTCTGCCATACATGCGACCATACATGACCCGCAACCGGTACATAAATCGAGGTCAATCACCATCCCGTACTTGTTGGCTTTAGGACGTTTATTTGTGTTTTTCATCAAAACCTCTAAGATACCAGTAGTTATGGACTATCTAACAATATGGCTCCGAATAGCCACTCTTCCACCTTGCGGTGTGATCGAGCGCGCTATGCCTTGCTTAGTTGTGCTCGAATTCCCCACGCCTCGTTCAGGCCCGAGTCAGGGTCTAATACGGGGCCGATCAGCTCGTTGAAATTAATTCCTTTCCCTGTAAGATATCGATCGCTTCTGGGGGCAGTATGACCCAGTCCCCTTGGAAGGGCGATGATACCCGGCATAATTCCATCGTAAAGATGAACTTTAACCCGAACCGCCCCCTTCGGGGTTGTCAACCGGGCATATTTGCCTTCGGATAACTTCAACCTTCTGGCGGTTTCGGGATTTATTTCAACAAAAAGGTCCTTGCCTTTAAGGACAATATCCTCCACTGTTTTAACGAGAAACGGTGGGGCTGCTAAAAAGTCGTTTGCCAGCAGGCGCATGGAATCATAAGGGATCAGGAGCAATGGATAGGAAGCGCTGTCTGCTGCAGGTTCTGGGGATTTGTAGCCGGGGGACAGCCTATGTTTTTTGCCGGAGTCACTGGAAACGACGAATTCAAACTTACCCGATGGTGTATGAAAAGCCCTATTCCACGGTGAAGCTGAAAATCCCCTGTCCATCCAGTATCCCTGTTTCAGCAGGGTGTCGAGTTTATGACCAAGCGAGTCTTCCAGACAGCTCTCATAGTTTTTCCACGGAAAAGCCTTTGCTACAGCACCTCCCAACCCCTTTGCCATTTGAAGAACCACATCACCAACGTGTCTCGTGTTGTAAAGGGGCCGAACCACCGGTCTCATCAGCCCAATGATCGGTCGCTGCAATCCCAGAGGCTGGGGCAGATCCTCGTAACGTTCAAGGTAGATATGGTTTGGGAGAATTAAATCGGCCTGCTGCGAGGTTTCGTCCATATAGGACGAAAAACTCACAATATACGGCACATTGTTAAAGGCGGTTCTTGTTGCTTCGGTATCCGACAGCGCATAAAGGGGATTGGCCCCTGCGACAAACAGCATATTTATGGGATACGCCGCCTTTGCGTTAATATTTTCAATGAACCGCTCGGTCAAATACCTTGAATGGGGATATGCTGCGGTTCCTGCCTCGTCCAGTCTGCCTTTTTGAATACCTGCTGAAGCAATTTGGTCCATTTCAGGTTCAGGCCAACGGATATAATCCGGATTTGGCAATGCCCACACTCCCCCTTTTTTATTCAAGTTGCCGACCAGTGCATTTAACGCATGTACCGCCATGAATTCCCGAATGCCTCCAGGGATTCTTCCCTGACCGCGACCGCAGATAGCTAGAGGTCGTTTTGCTCGGGCAAATGCTTCTGCCAAAGACACGATAATCTTCTTTTCGACTCCTGTGATTTTAGACACCTGATCCGGCGTATAATCCCTTAAGACGATTTTTTGAAAGCCCTCAACAGGATTTCCCTGGTTGTCGGTCCAGTCTTTAAATCCGAAAACATAGTTTTCGACAAACGCAGGTTTAAAAAGCGACTTTTGGATGATGACATGAGCAATGCCAAGGGCCAGTGCCGCCTCTGTTCCCGGATTTACAGGGATCCACTTACTGGCCTTGGAGGCGGTCAATGATAGGCGCGGTTCGATTTGTACAACCGTTGCACCGTTTCTGAGCAATTTACTGTGAGCAAGAAACATCCTGACCGGCGATCCCCATCCTTCAATGATTCCGCTTCCAAAACTTAAAACAAAATCGGAATTTTCAATGTCGAATCCTGCCGAACCCCGGACCCCTTGCATCAGATGCAACGTAAGCTCATAGGTGTCCTGAATGGAAGGCATTCGCATAAAATTAAGAGAACCATATACGGTGAGAAATCTTTGAAGCAGCTTGGGTACGGTTCCTATATCTTTTTGAGAAATACAGGCAAGTGTGTGGGTTTGTTTTCGTTGGCGTAATTCATCGAGTTTCGCCACCACTTCCGATATGGCTTCCTGCCAGGATATTTTCTGCCAGCTTCCGCTGCCCCGTTTGCCGGAACGCTTTAATGGGGTTGTGATGCGGGTCGGGCCGTAGAGCAGTTGAAGGCCGGAAAGACCGAGTATACAAATCCTGCCATCGTTAACAGGATGCCCTTTCATACCCTCGATCTTAATCGCTCGATCATCGATCTTGCGCACTGTAATGCCGCATCCGCCGGGACAAAGCTCACAGACAGAGTTGACATAAGACACTTCCCCGTCCGGAGGAACGGGGGTCCAGGGCCAGTTTTGTGTCCAGATTGACAGGTCATCCGTTAATTTCCAGGGAAGTGGAGAGAGGGATGTACCAGCAGCACCTCCGATTACAAACGATAAGAAACTTCTTCTGTCTATTTTCATCGATTCGACCCCTTAGGAAACTGCAAACCTCATAACGTAAACCAACGTGTCACTGCCTGGTTTAACCAGGCAGTGACCTTCAGAGTCCGGATTTTTCCTATTTGTGGCACCTGAAGCATGCACCTTTTCCCGTTTGAACACTGGATCCTTTCTTTGTTTGTGCCGCATTGGGAAAGACCACCGCAACCATTTCCTTGAGATGCCGAATAAGCGGTTGCTGAATCTCCGCTACGGTTTCAGTGTAAGCCATTCTTTGATGGCATTCCTCGCAATCGTTCATTTTCATGCGATCCCATGTGTTTCTCTTAATCCCTGCGATGTTTCTTCCCCAGATATCCCGGCTGTAACCGGTAAGTCGATTTTCTTCATAGATTTTCGGTTCAGTCGACTCTCCAATGGGTCCATGGCAGGTAACGCAGCCCAGTTTTGCCATCTTTACATGCGGGGCATGGCTGAAAAATACATTTGGAGGCTGTTTTGAATAGATCAACCAGGGAACCTCTCTGCCCGTTGTTACATACTGGGTGAAGAATTTTTCTTCCTCCGGGCTCACACCGTTAATCTCTTCGTGGCATTCCAGGCAGTCCGCAAGTTTTGGAATACCGGAAAAGCTTCCGTCCTGCCTGAAATAATGGCAGTTTTCACAACTGCCATCGACAAGTTCGATGTGAAGAGCATGATTGTAGTTGATGGGTTGTTTTTTCCTGGAATACAGAACTTTGGGGAAAATCACCCAGCCCATAATCAGGCTTGCGATGAAACCAAGGATGAAAAACAACAGAATCGCACTGCCTGCGCCGTTTCCTTTCTTATCTTCATTGTCTTGTTCAGTTGGGGATTCAATCGGCTGCTGGGATTGTTCTGCTGCATCTTGATTTAATTTGTCTTGTGCTGTGCTCATATAAACCCCGTAAACCGTCTGATTGAGTTACAAGTAAATCGAGCATGATATCCAGCAAAGCTTAGCCTCAAACCGATAAGTGACTGCTTGCATATTAACTTACGGCTTGGGAAAAACTTGGCTGATGCCGGATACTCGATCCTTGATACTGGATATATAAAAAAAAGGACTAATAGTTTATTTCATCGAGCATCCAGTAACCAGCATCAAGTATCTGTTTGTTTTGTACACCACAATATATTGAGACTTGACACATTTGTTAAGTTTTTCGTCTAATAAAACGGTTATTTAAGCACCTTCTGAGTTTCTTATACCGAAAGTTTAAGGTGACGAATATATCGGTGGATTATATGAGTGTCAAGGAAAAATCACAGCTCAAGCAATTCTCTGTGGTGAAGGCGGAAAATATTTTAGCTCGCCGAAAAATTGCTGTTACAGCCTTAATTTATCCATAACTGTGCAGGCCGGGAAGGTAGTTTACGCCAAAATAGGTAAATAACACAGCTGCAAATCCGATGATGGAAAGATAGGCAATTCGCTTACCGTGCCAGCCACGCATCATCCGTGCGTGAAGAAGGGTGGCATACACAAACCAGGTAATCAGTGACCATGTCTCTTTGGGATCCCAGCCCCAGTATCGGCCCCAGGCCGAGTTTGCCCAAACCGCGCCGGTGATGATACCGACGGTAAGAAAAAGAAATCCGAACATTGTCAACTGATGACTCAATTCGTCCAGTATGCGGGCTTGCGGGAACATACCCAACAGCATACTTTTTCCGTGCGGGTTTTCTCTTTTAATCAAAAACATGATACTGGTGCCGAAAGCCACGGCAAACGCAGCGTACCCGATAAAACAGGTAATCACATGTGCAATCAGCCAGTTGCTTTTCAAAGCAGGGATAAGAGGCTGGATGCGATCATTGATATTAGGGGAAAGAGAGGCATAGGCGATAGCCAGAAATGCGATGGGTGTTACAAATGCCCCGATGATTCGGTTTTTGTATTGGTATTCAAGTACCAGATAGATAATAGCTATGACCCATGTGAAGAAGACCAACGACTCGTAGAAATTTGAAAGAGGTGCGTGGCCGATTCCCAATCGATAGGATTCTATCCAGCGAAGAGCGATTCCCGCTGAATTAGCAATGACACTGATCCATGCCGCTGCCGTAGCCAGTCTGCCGGCTGTAATATTCTTAAATATCCATGAAAAAAGGTACAGGAAAGCTGCAATTCCATAAAGAAACATTGTGACGGACAAAATAATTGAACTGGTCATTTACCCAATCCTTTAAGCTTCTGTGAAATGTTTTTTACTTTCTTGTTCACGCCCAGTTTGTTTTTGTTTGCGGTGCCGTAAACTGTGATTTGGCTGAAATCTCCCCGGGATGTCACTTCGATGAAGATACGCTGGTGGGACATAAAAAAGGTAATGTAACACCCGATAATCATGATAATAAATCCTGCATAGACAACCCCAACGCTGGGATCGCTTGTGACCTGAAGGCCTGTGTAGTACCAGTATTGAGGATCAACCGCAGATACAACCCACTTTCCTTTCCGCATCCGATCAAACTCTGGAAACCGCAGGGGCAAGACCACCTGCAGGGGTTGACCGTCTCTGGGTGTTAGGGTCCCCAGAAACACTTCGGCGATATTTCTGCCTCTAAAGTTATAGGAGCTTCTATAATCTTTGATGACAAACTCACCGCCGGCTTCAGGTATCACAACAGGCACTCCAACGGTGGCCGACACTGAATACTGCATCCCGGTCGCTGTGCTCTTGAAGTTCAGAGTTACCCCCTTCGGGGCCAGAGCTCCGTAACTTGATTGAAAAATGTTGATTCCGTCATAATGGAGGGGGTCATTGACTATGATATCTTTCTTTAAAACCGCCCGTCCGTTTTTTAAGATGGTGAGACTGGAGCGGTATTCTTTAGGCGCCCCGGTTTCATAGAATTTTACATCGAAGTCGTCACAGTGGATGCTAAAATTCAATAGTTTTACCCGATTGGAATTTCGCAGGTGGATGCGGTCCACCGTTTCGCCTTCAGGTATATTGACAAACCCTTCAAACCCGAAAATAGAGCCGATAAGCCCGCCAAGCAAAAGAACCAGAACACTCAGATGCACAGCATATACCCCTAATCTGGTCCATCGGCCTTTTTCGGCGTAGATACCGTATCCGTCATCGGTTTGTTCGATTCGCGCGTATCCATATTTCTTTGATACGTAGGGCAAATAAATCTCCTGGATCCTTTCGGGCGGAAGATTCACCCGAAATTGTTCCTTATCGGAAAGTTGCCTTATTTGTGAAGTGTTCACCATGCGATTCTTGTCAGAAACAATTTTCCATGTGGCAGGTAACCGCTTGAGGGAGCAGACAGCCACATTGGCTGCAAGCATCAACAGCAGAAACTGAAACCACCAGGAGTGGTACATATCGAAAATTCCGAGAAGATAAAATATTCGGTATAAAACATCTCCAAATGCTCGGACATATTCAGTGGGGCTCTCGTTTTGGGGTATGATAGTTCCAATGATGGAAGTGGCTGCAACAGACAGAAGCAAGGCCACCGTTAATTTAACAGATGCAAAAAAATTCCATATCATCTTTAAGGAATCGGATAATCCCTTATTGTAGGTCATCGAAAATCCTCTTCCGCAACTTAAAACCCGGTCTCTTGCCTCAGCATTTTAAAGTGCGGAACGTATCAGTTGGTTTTTAATATATTACAGAAGCCCTGCTATGGCAACTGTTCCTACCAATAACATCAAAGGTTAAAAATTCCACGGGCAATTTTTCGCTGACTTTGTTCATGCAACTGCGGGGTAAGCTTGCTTTTGTCCTCTTTTGGGATATGATGCCAGAGCCATGGGCATCTGTTTCAGCAAGGGAGTTGATCGATCAATCCAAACCCAACAACACTTTTTCGGCCATTACTGCCAAAGCACAAAAACATCGCTTAACAGACGCCCCAGATGATCTTCAGCCCGTTATCGGGGGGGGCTGAAGACCAACATAGGCTGGAAAGAAGTATTTGAAGCTAGGGGATTAATTTTTTACATATACACCGCGGCTCAAGGTTTTGATGCGGCCTTTTTTTGTTAATTTGTACAAGGCGTTGCTAAGCTGTTTGGAGTCGAACCCTGTTTTATCTTTGATGGTTGTGATATTGACGCCTTTTTTGCTTCGGCTTATGATACCAAGTACAGTGTTGAGAACACCCTTTTTGCCGGTAGCATTTTCTTTCTTCGAGGAGGCCCTGGGAGCGGAGGATTTTTTGGCCGGAGCGGATTTTGCAGGTTGTAATTTTCCTACCTGCGTGGAAACTTTATCAACCTGCTTAGAAAGCGTTGCCAGCGATTTCGCGATGGATTTTAGTTGGTTTTCTAATTTCTTCATCTACACTCTCCTTGTCGTTTTCTCGTTTGATTTAATTAAACATTGACGTATTAAATTTTTAATGCAAGTATATCAATCTTTTTTAAATGTCAATATCATATTGCAATTTTAAGAAAAGAATTTGCTGTGACCTTCAACTAGGCACTTTAGATCACTTACAACTGGTTTTTTATCGCAACTGCCCTTAAAGGAGCCACTTTTCCTAAGTGAAAAGTATCGGGAAAAGCGTAGATTCTAGGGAGATAATTAAAAGATGACAAAAAGTGAAAAAAACTTTCGCATCTCTTATACAGATGCGCTGAATCCTTCTCAGCTTAAAGCCGTTACCTGTACAAGAGGCCCGCTGCTTGTGATTGCCGGCGCTGGAAGCGGAAAGACCCGAACCCTCACTTTCCGGGTAGCTAGGTTGGTGGAGGAAGGAATCCCTCCGGGATCCATTCTCCTGTTAACCTTCACTCGCAAGGCTGCAGGGGAGATGTTGAAAAGAGCTTCTAAACTGCTCGATGAACGATGTGAAAGGGTGGCCGGCGGCACTTTTCATTCATTTGCCAATATGGTTCTGCGGCGGTTTTCATCCAGGATCGGGTTTGATTCAAGTTTTGTGATCATGGACCGCTCGGACACAGAAAGCCTTATTGGAATGTTGAGAAGGGAACTGGGTTATGGCAAGCTGTTCGGCGCTTTTCCAAAAAAACAGACGCTCGCCACTATCTTCAGCAGATCTCTCAACAAATCGTTATCCATAGAAGAGGTGATTTTGAACGACTACCCTCATTTTGAACCTTTTATGGAAGAAGTGCTTCAGCTTTATCGGGCGTATGGAAAGCAGAAACGGGAACATTCCTTTCTGGATTTCGACGATCTGCTGATTCTTTTGAGAAATCTTCTGGCAGAGAATCAGGACGTACGATCAAGCCTGTCCCGGCAATACCAATATCTGATGGTGGATGAATACCAGGATACTAATGCCATACAGGCAGAAATCATCTATCTTCTGGCAGGTCCGGAGAAAAACGTGATGGTTGTGGGAGACGACTCTCAGAGTATTTATGCATTTAGAGGAGCAAATTTTAGAAATATTATGGAATTTCCAAAAAGATTTCCCGGTACAAAAATCGTACGGATAGAAGAAAACTACCGCAGTGTACAGCCTATTTTGAAGCTTGCCAACGTTATCATCGATCGTGCAGCAGAAAAATATACCAAGGTGCTCTATACCCGCAAACAGGGAGGAGTTCCTCCCACTTTGGTAAGAGCTGCAGATGAAAATCACCAATCTCGATTCGTGGTGGAGACCATAAAAAAGATGGTCCGGAAAGGAATTCCGTATGAGCAAATTGCCGTTTTGTTTCGTGCAGGCTTCCATTCATTTGATTTAGAGATCGAGCTCGGCAAACAGGGTTTGCCGTTTGTCAAAGTCGGTGGTTTTAAATTTATGGAATCTGCCCACATAAAGGACGTGCTGGCTTATCTCAGGGTATTGTTGACTTGCGCAGATAGGCTCAGCTGGTATCGTATTTTGCTTCTCATAGAAAACATCGGTCCTCAAACCGCCCAGAAGATCTATGACACGATTTCAAAAAAGCATACTGCAAAAGAGGGTATAAACGCTGTTCGGCCCCATAAGAGCTATTCTAAGCCCTTTGGCAGACTAAATACCCTGTTCCAAAAGCTAGATGTGAAAAGCATGTCTGTAGCCCAATTGGGGGAGGTCATCATAGAGTATTATGGGCCTCTTATGGAAAATAGATTTGATGACTATCCAAAGCGCATGAAAGATCTCGAACAGCTTCTCTCTATTATGGCGAGATACCATCGAGTCGATTTGTTTCTTGCGGACATGGCCTTAGAGCCTCCCAACACAAGCATGGACGATGTGTTGTTTGCGGGATCTTCATCGGATAACCGATTGACGCTGTCGACAATTCACTCCGCAAAGGGTTTAGAATGGAACTCGGTTTTTATCATCTGGGCTCTGGATGGTCGTTTTCCTTCCGCACACGGCCTGGAGAGACCTGAAGAACTTGAAGAGGAGCTTCGGCTCATGTATGTGGCGACCACACGGGCTAAAGAGTATTTATATATTGTTTACCCGATGCAGGTCTACACCAGGGGGCTGGGCATGGCATCCTGCACGCCATCGCGCTTTGTGGAGGGTATCCCCGAAACCATTCTTCAAAGACAGTCTTTCGGAAGAGTAAACAGGCAGAGGTTCTATAGTCACGACGATCACTACTGGAGGTAATCTCCTTCTGAAAAGTATTCAGCCTCGTATACTTTGACCATCGTGTTTTTATCCTTCCAGCAATTTCTTTCCATGCCTGCTTTTTGACAGAGATTTTTCAGGAAATCTTCTGTTTCCGGAAGTTGCTTCCAGACTTGAGGCAAAAAGGTTGACCGTTGCCATCCCCTCGATAGTATTACACCATGGATATGCGGTTTCAATTTCTGCTTTAGTTCCTCTGGGCTGGAATATTCCAGCGTTTTCGGCACAGTGAGCACACTGATTTCAATTTCGATATCCGGAAGTTCATCTTCTGCAAGGGGGGGGAACCGTGGATCCGAAAAAGCCGCGTTCACGGCGTTTTCTTCTACACTTGCCACCAGCGATGTCTTTGGTTCAATGGTTCCGATGCACCCTCTTAGATTTCCTCTTTTATGTAAAGTCACAAAACAGCCCCGCTTTTCCGTCAATGCAGGTGTCATATTAGCCGGTCGAATGACTCGTCTGTCCTTAATTAAATTGGATTCAATGGTTGAGCGTGCCAGAACCAATAGCGCCCTTCGGTCATGATCCGTAAGTTCGGACATGTGTTTTAAACCTCCCCTTATTCATCCAGGATTCCTTTTTCAATGGTAATATCGCTGTTGCGCCTGAGCTGAGCGAGCCACGAATCAAATGCTTTCCGCTTTTTAAGTTCAAGCAATCCCTGTTTTGTACTTGCCTTTTCTTTCTCAAACGCATCATACGACGGCTCTTTACGCTCCTTGAACCGAATAACAAAAAATCCTTTTCGGCCCTCAACTGCATTTTCCGGCAGCGCGTTTTTCTCTGAAAGCATAAAGGCAGCATTTGCAACCGCTGGTTCGTACCCAATATTTGGAATAGAATCGTTTCTTTTGAAAAAGCCGGTTGTCATCGGTGTTAGATTAAACTCCTTGCTCGCTTCGGATAGTGATTTTCCATTTTGCAGCGCTTCAAGAAAGGAGGCGGCATCTGCCTTTGCCTTCTGTCGCTGTTTTTCTTTTATCAATTCAGACCGAACCTTTTCTTTTACAGACGAAAATTCCGGTATCTGGGAAGGGATTTTTTCCAGTACCTGGATAATATAGAAACCATCTCCAAGATCCTGAACTTCACTGATCTGCATGGGTGACAACTCAAACGCCACCGTTACAAAATGATTGGAGTTTGCAATGCCATCAACCGGCCCTTTGCGGGTAAAAAAATCCGTTTTCCGAAACGTAAGATCTCTCTGCTCGGCAATCTTTTCTAGGTCATCTCCGTCAAAGATGGTTTCATAGACGGATTCCGCATGGTCATATGCAAACAGCTTACTTTTATCTTCAATCAGTTTCTTGCGGATTTTCTCCTTTGCTTTTCCTTCCGGTTCAGCAGAAGCTTCATTTACCTTCTCTACCTTGATGATGTGCCATCCGAATGGTGTCCTTACAGGTTCGCTGATCTCGCCGGGTTTCATCGAAAAGGCCTTGTCAGAAAACGGTTTAACCATTGCATCTCTTTCAAATACACCCAGATATCCTCCCTGATCCCTGGTAGGGCCTTCGGAATATTGCTTTGCCAGTTCAGCAAAATCTTTACCCTCACGCGCCTGTTTTAATATATCAAGCGCCCTTTTCTTTGCCCTTTCAACAGTGGATTCATCAGCATCTTGAGCAACTTTAATCAGGATATGTCGAGCTTCAACGGTTTTGGGGGTTGTGAATTTTTCACGATTACGTTCATAATAGTCATCTACTTCTTCTTGGGAAACCTGCACTTTTGATACATAATCTGCGGGATTGAAATACAGGTATGCTGCTTTGAGCTTTGGTTCGGTCTTAAAGGATTCTTTATGTTCGTTGAAGTATGCTGCGGTCTCTTCCTCAGAGGTTTCGATGTTCTTATATTTTTCCGGGTCAAACACCACCAGGTCGATATTCACAGATATGTTCTGCCACTTGTACCATTCCCAGGCCTCCAGGTCGGAAACCTTAACGGTGTCGGTGATAAAATTGCGCACCTTTTGGATCAGCATTGAGTCTTTTTGAACCGCTTCGAAATCTTCGGGGCTGAGCCTTGCACTGTTTAAAACAAGGCGGTATCTTCGACTGTCGAAAGTACCGGCATTTTGAAATGCAGCCATCTTTCGGATGTTATCTGAAAGCTCCTGGTCAGAGACCTTAAAATTAAGCCGCCTGGCCTCCTGCAACAGCAGCTTTTCATTTATCAACCGGTCCATCGCCTGTTTGTCAACCCGCAACAGTTTGATCATTTCATCGTTTAAACTGTTTCCAAAACTCAGCCGCAGTTGTTCCAGGATATTATTGTATGCTTCCCGATATTCATTGATCGTGATGGGCTGTCCGTTGACATTTGCAATCCGTATCAATCGCTGCTCGCGAATCCGATAACCACCCCAGGCTACAAAGGATAATGCCACCAATATCAATATTGACTTGATCATCCATGAAGCGGCGTGTTTTCGCATCAAGTAGAGCATATTTCAGTTCCTTGTGTACATGATATGTTAACTGTTTTTAACCTCGGGCAGATTGAGCCTGCTGACCTAATATGGTTATACTATGATCCCGACCGGTTTTTGTTGTTTGTCGATTTTCGTCCCGACGGATTCGGAGCAAAAACCGCAGAGGTATTCATATTTTTCACCTTCCGGCAGTATTAGCAACAATCGCTTTCGAACCGGTACCGCCTGCTGACAACGGGGGCAGTATAGTTCGGTTGCCTCAAATTCCTTGTACATATCCGTCTGCTCCGGTTGTCGAAATGCATCCGGTGATATCTGCAGGTTTTTAAAGTCCATGATCAGCACCTCATTTAGCTTGGAAATGGGTAAACGTTCCCAAATTTATTTCTGGGTATTTATAATATTTTCTATCTTGTTTTTTGTCAATAAATTCCCATTTTTGTCATGAATGCACCGAAAGGGCCTTTTGCACGAGAAAACAAGGATGCAAGCCCCAATAAAGCAGAAGCTTTCCTTTTATCCGGTTAGGCTTCGGGTCAACTGGACGTAGTATCGGAGGCCTTGATGGCAAAGTCAAATAAGGGTGTTGACACCCTCAGTTGTATTTGTTAAAAATCATACCAACATAACCAGCCGGGGCTGTAGCTCAGATGGGAGAGCGCATGACTGGCAGTCATGAGGTCAGGGGTTCGATCCCCCTCAGCTCCACCAACTAATCAACCAATTACAGGGGGTTGCCGATCCGGCTGCCCCTTTTTCGTTTGGTTTCCTATCACTGGCTGCGGATAGGTTCGGTACGAATTTGCATTTAAATTTAAAAAATTAAAGTAGGCGCTTAACAACATCATATGTTTAAAGTGAGCTAAAGTGAGCTAAAGTTAAGGAATTTGGTCTATTTTTAAAATGAAAGAGCGAAGCGATACCTTAACTTTAGGCACTTTAGGCACTTTAGATCACTTACAACCGGGTTTTTATTTCAACTGCCCCAAAGGGGCCACTTTTTCCGAGCGAAGTCTCGGGAAAAGCGTAGAAGCATATGACGGATATTTCATGAAAGAGTTCAATGAACGATTGACATTGAAGGTGGGGCTTTTAACCCTTCTTACTGCGATACTTTGGGGAGGGATGAATGTTTCTGCAAAAATTTCTCTAGCAGGTGTTCCGCCATTTGCCCTTGCCGGTATTCGATTCATCATAGGTTCCATTGTTGTTTGCATCTGGACTGTTTCGATTCGTATTCCCCTGAGGCTTGAAAGAATCGAGAGGGGGGCTTTGATTCAACTCGCAGTTCTTTTTATCGTTCAGATCTGTTTTCTCTATGTGGGAACCAACCTGACATTTGCCAGCCGTGCGAGCATTTTGAATTCCAGCTATCCATTTTTCACGGCCCTTTTTGCTCATGTCATGCTGAAAGGAGATCGTCTTAGCCGATTGAAAATTATTGGAATCATTCTCTCTTTTTCAGGAGTTGTTCTAATTTTCGGGGAAAGCCTGGCAGTCAAAGATCTCGGCTATCTTGCCGGTGATCTTTTGGTGTTAGCCAGCGGGCTTTTGCTCGGTTTCCGGTTTGTATACATCAAAAGGCTGACGCAGAGCATCCACCCGGGTAAGCTGCTGCTGTGGCAGGGAGCGTTTAGCATCCCCGTCTTTTTGCTTCTAAGTTATTTTTTCGAACAGGGTTTTCAATACCAAATCACCGCCTGGGTTGTTGTCGGCATTCTTTATCAGGGACTGGTTATTGCTGGGTTTTGTTTTATCCTTTCGACCATTTTGTTACGTCGTTACATGGCCAGTCGCCTTGCGGTGTTTCACTTTGTGACCCCCATCGTCGGAGTGGTTTTCAGCAATCTATTGCTTGGGGAAGGAATTTCTCCATGGATCATTGCAAGCATGCTGCTTGTGGGGATGGGTATTGCCATCGTCAATTCCGAGGGATGAAAACACTGATCATCTCTGTTGTGGGTACGAGATGAATATTACCGTATCCGTTGAAGGAATGTTCCAGTATGAATAGCAGAACATTGCGGGGTTCATCTACCTTCCTTGACACCTGTCAATAATTGCCATATGTTGATGGATAACAATTTTCGCCTGTCAAAATTATAATCCTATAATGTTCATTATATAATGGAGACTTTGATTTTTCATCGTAGCAGGAGGAGATGCCCATGAGCTTATTTATGGTGGATTCAGAAAAATGCAACCGTGATGGAATCTGTGTTGAAACTTGTCCGGCGCAGATTATCAACCGCAATGGTTCTAACGGGTTGCCGGTACCTGCTGTGGACGCAGATGAAAATTGTATCAACTGCGGCCATTGCGTTGCTGTTTGTCCGACAGGAGCGATTTCGCTCTTTAAGATGAATCCTGAGGAATGTTCTCCGGTTCAACAAGATCTGTTACCGACACCTGAACAGGTGGAACATTTTTTCCGAACCCGAAGATCCATTAGAACTTACACTGAAAATAAGGTTGACCGCCAAATTCTCACAAAACTGATCCGATTGGCGGCCTATGCTCCAAGCGGACACAACACACAACCGGTGCGATGGAAAATCATATATGATACCGGCGAAGTTCGACGCTTAGCGGGTTTGGTTGTGGACTGGATGAGGCATGTGATTGAAGAACAACCAGATATGGCTGCTTCCATGCACCTTGAGAGGGTTGTGGCATCCTGGGAGGATGGCAATGAGCGCATCTGCCGCGGTGCTCCACATGTTATTATCGCCCATGCACCAAAGAACCTACGCCCGGCAATGGCCGCCTGCACCATCGCTCTTGCTCACTTAGAGCTTGCGGCTTCGGCCTTTGGGCTGGGGGTATGCTGGGCCGGCTACTTTAATGCGGCATCCAATCTTTGGCCACCTATGACAGCAGCCCTTGAACTGCCTGAGGGACATGCCAGCTTCGGCGCCATGATGATTGGATATCCTAAATACAAATATCACAGGATACCCCTTCGAAATGAGCCGAAAATAAGCTGGTGTTAACCTTCGATGACAGGTAGGTTTTTTGGGGACAGGTAAAGAAAAAGAACCAATAGGCGCTCGTTTGTAGGCATCCATAAGAAAAGGAGAAATAAAGATGAAAAAAATTTTGATAGGCTACGATGGAACCAATACTGCCAAAGCGGCACTTGATGTGGGCAGAGAGCTGGCTGAGGCTTTCGATGGCAAAGTTTATGTTATCTATTCGCTTGTTGGAGGCTCCGAGACCAAGGTTGAGGAGATAAAGGAAGCCGAAGAAGAACTTGAGTATGCAAAGACTTATTATGAGAAGGAAAAGATCCCGTACGAAACACATTTGCTGATTCGAGGTATGATCCCCGGTGAGGATATTGTTCAATTTGCAAAAGACAACGAGATGGATATGATTGTTGTGGGTATTCGCCGCCGGTCGAAGGTGGGAAAGCTTATGTTCGGTTCTACGGCTCAGTTCGTGATTTTGGAAGCACCCTGTCCGGTTATGACGGTTAAATGAGGGTTTAGGAGCGGGGTATTTTTCGACACCTATCGTCCATGAACTGAAACAGTAGGCTCTATTGAATTGCGCTTTGCATACACCCTTCTATGATTGAAGATCCCGCAGCCTGTCGAAGCAATTGGGCTTAGTCATCGGCAACGACCCAACATGGGCGAAGATTCCATTAAACGGGTAAACGGGGCCGCATGGCCTTCAATCATCAACCACTGCATCATACAGACTTATACATAAAGAGCTTTTAAAGGAAAAGCGGACAATTTCTTAATCTATGCTTTTTCAATGGTTACAGCAGATCCGCCGGTCACTTTTTTAAAGACCGTTGCATCCCCTTCGATTTTTCCTACCAGATTTACGGCGCTTGCAGCCCGGATCTCTTCTCCTCTGCTAGCGGGGGTAGGGCCGAAAAAAATGCAGAAAGCATTCCCCGGTGGCCAATAGGCAAGAGTCCCCAGGTCCACAAGATCGGTAGCATCTTTTTCCTCTTCAGCTTTTACCGGAATTTCGAAATAGATTTCATCTCCCCACGTATTCGCTCTAGCAGAAATCGGCAGTGCATTCCAGATGGCATCGGCTGTTGCGCTGTCGTTTAAGATGCCGGTGGCGGTCACATCGCCTGCTGTAATCTTTATTTTACGCATGAAATCTTCTCCTTGTTTGGATGTTGTCCGATACGGTTTTCAACTATCTAACGGGACAGCGGTTATCTAAAAAAGCCAAGTTACTTTACAGAATCGGCTAACCTTTAACGCCCAGTCGGTTTCACCCGGGCTTTCTGGATGACCAGATTCTCTTAAAGCGTTTAAAATCGAGAAACAAACAACTATCACCAGCTTCTAGCCGGGGGTTGCCTGTTTGCGGATTTGATCCACCGCTTCAAGCATAACATCCAGGTTCTGATGAAGATTGTGATCATCATCTACTTCATGCAATCGGATCCGTTCCGGTTGGGGCGACCGATCGATCAATGCATAAATAGCCGCCATAGGAATCAGTTCATCTCTTTTACCGGCAATGATGACCGTTGGTATTGCATCGGGAATGTACAGGGCATCAAGAAGCCCTTCTTCCCTGTCAGCTAGAATTTGTTTGCTCTTGCTGCCGACGGCCGGCGCTAAAAGAACCAGTCCTTTTACCATTCGGGGATGGCGCATGGCATACATGATCGCCGTCAAACCTCCCAAGGATGATCCGATGAAAACCATCGGCTCCTCAATGGTCTTTTCCACTATTTCTACTCTCTTGTGTATATCCGGTGGAAGCTCCGGGATCAGGCAATCGGGATAGTGTTGCCTCAGCAAAGTTGCCTTGGTACCCTGCGGGCTGCTGTCGAGTCCATGTAAAAAGCACAATCGCATCTTTTTTTCCGATTCGTGGAAGGTCAAAGGGCGGGTGCAAATTAAACAAAAGGGTTTCCTCCCTCGGCTCGCTGTCTTCATAAACCGCGAGAGATCCATTTATCGCAAAATTCAAAGAGACGTTATGTACATGACAACGCCGATGACAGTTGTTGCCAACACCGCCCATCAATCATTGGGAAACGTATTTTCAAATCCCTTTATTAAGCCGTATATGATAAACCCAATGGTAGAACCCATCAGTGCGACACAAATAAACAATACGGTGTTCGGCCATAAAATGAACATGGATTTCTTAATGAAAGCAATATATCCGATAAATATCAACAATGCGATCAGGGTGATGAAACCAATAGTCTTAATCCATTTCGGCATAACTTTCCTCTCCTTGACAACTAAAATTGAGTTTCAGGGCTTCGCCCCAAAGAACTCCATTTTTTCATCATTTCGCGTGACAGGCCAACATCAAAGCCTAAAAAGCACTTTTATTGTCTCCCACTCGGGGAATGGGAGAAAACCCTCGCCTTTAGGCGAAGGCTTCAGTTTAATTGTTGATAATGCCAAAGGGTTCAAGGAATCGAGGGTTCAAGGATTGCAGAAAATGATTGTCGGGTCCATTTACTTGACCCCTCGATCCCTTGGAGCCTCGGGCCCCAAGCCTTCGGCTTTAGCCGAGGGCTGTTGACTTCAATTAATCATCGAATTCTCAAAATGTCTAATCTACTTTATACTCTCCACCATCTCATTCGTCAACAGTTTTTTCAGGTAAAGAAAGACATCGTTGAGATTCAACTTACTGAAATAATGGTTTATTTTTACTTCTATTGACAAAAGTGTATCCATGGCCAATATTCTATATGAAATATCAACTAACCGTTTTTTATTTTTTTACTAAAAGGAGGACATATGCACTTTATAACATTGTCCAGGCAGCTTGGCTCGAACGGCACCGAAATCGCCAGGCAGGTGGCCCAGAAGCTTGAATATGCATTTATCGATACCGAGGCTATCGACCGCAGAGCAAAGGAGATGGGATTACTGGAAAGCGTATCCGAAATGGATGAAAAGACGCCTTCGCTTTTTCAACGGATTTTTACCCATCGGCCGGCCATCAACCTTGCACGGCTCAACTCGGTGATATTTGAACTGACCAAACAGGGAGACGCCGTGTTTGTCGGAAGGGGAGGGCACATGCTGTTGAGAAATTTCGACTGTGCCTTGCATGTTCGGGTTGTGGCTTCACGGAAGAGACGCATTAAGAATCTCGTGAACCGTGGGTATGATGAAAAATCCGCTGAAGAAGCCATTGCTAACAGTGATCGGGAGAGAAGCGGGTTCATGAAATTTGCCTTTGGCGTAGACTGGGAAAATTCACAACTTTACGATTTGGTATTAAACATGGACAAACTGGGAATTGGTTCGGCCGTGGATACCATTGTTTCGTTGGCAAGGTCCGGTGAAATCAAAGCTTGTAGCTTAACAGCGCTCGAGACACTTGAAAACCAGGCACTGGTAGCCCGGGTGGAAGCGGCCATCACCGAAGCGGGGTTGTCTTACGGGCCCGGTACTTCGGTGTTTGTTTCCGTTGATCGACCCGGTAGGGTTCGGTTATCGGGCATCGTCGAAGATGAACAATCAAAGGTAAGGGCCGAAGAAGTCGTCAAACGGGTAAACGGAGTTGAAGCGGTTGAGAATGAAATCCGGATCGCCCGTCTGGACCGGCATGCCTAGTGGAACATGTTCAGCCCCTTGAACTTCATTTCGGGTTTGGCGCGGCGAATGGAATAAAGGATGCGATGGAACGTCTCGTCCGTAATCCTGACAAACAGGTAGGCTTTTTCCCTTTTCAACCGGAACCTCACGAAACAGTAAGGTATCACTGAAAATCGAGGCCCTTCCACCAATTCAATCTCATTCGGTTTCAAAGACAATTTTCGACGCATGCTTGTCAGCCCGATGTTCCCCTTGCCGTCAAGGGTAATTTTGTAGGATATCCCCAGAGAAAAATACCAGGTGTAGGAGAGCACAAAGGCGATCATGAGCAATTGACCCAAGGGCCACCCGAACCGCAGGGTTTTTGAGCCGAGCAGAATCACGCATACGGCGGTCCATGCAGCCAACAGCATATAAAAAAGCCCCACGTACCATACGGGGGCTTCATATACTTTAGGCAAAATGGGTGTTGAGGTCTTTTTTTTATTCTTTTTCAAGACCCTTAGCACATCCTTTGCAAAGGCGGTCGCCGGATTTGCGACAATGGCTTTTATTTCATCCTCAGATTCCGCCTTATCTTCAACCTCTGTACACCAGTCGTGGCAGCCAGAGAATGATTTCCGGAAATACCATCACCGCTATCACCCCAAGAATTTGTAAGCCGATAAACGGAGCCGAAGATTTCCAGATATCGGTTGTGGAGATCTCCGGTGGTGCAACCCCTTTCAGATAAAACAGTGCGTAACCGAAAGGGGGGGAAAGAAAGGAAACCTGCAGGTTCACCGCAAACAGCACCCCAAACCAGATGGGATCGAATCCGAGCTGTCGGATAATGGGACCAAAAATGGGCACACACAACATGATGATCCCGACCCAGTCGATAAAACAACCCAAAAATATCAAAATGAATTGCATGACGATGATGATACCCCAGTGACTGAGCCCGGAACCCAGAAGCACCTGAGATACAAACCTGCCGCCGCCTACCATTACATAAAGCCCGACGAAAATGTTCGCACCGAAAATGGTCCACATGACCATTGCCGAAGACTTCAGAGTGGCTTCTGCAGCCTGTACCAGGCCTTTCCAGGTCAATTTGCGTTGAACCGCCGTCATGACGATGGCGCCGGCGGCACCCACACCCGCTGCTTCCGTAGGAGCCGCAATACCGGTGAAAATGGTACCCAGAACCAGGAATATCAGGATCATGGGCGGGATGATTCTGAGCAAAAGGCGGACCCGGTCGGCCAGGGGAAGGCGATCCTCGGGCGGAACCGGCGGGCCGAGTTTCGGGTTAAGGTAACAGCGGACAGAGACATAGGCCGTAAAAAGACTGGCAAGCAACAGCCCGGGCAGGATGGCGCCTGCATAAAGCTGCCCGATGGATGAGTTGTCCACCAGACCGTATACAATCAGCATAACGCTGGGCGGGATAAGGATTCCAAGCGTGCCGCCTGCCAATATGGAACCGCAGGCGATGAACTTGTTATATTTGCGTTTGAGCATCTGGGGCAGGGCGATCACTCCCATGGTCACTTCACTTGCACCTATAACTCCTACCATGGCGGCCAGAAGGGTGCAGGCGATAATCGTCGCCGAGGCCACGCCGCCTTTCAGAAACCCCAGCCATTGATATACCAGCTCATATAGCTCCTCGATGATTCCCGATCTTTCCAGCACACATGCCATGAAGATAAACAGCGGTATGGCCGCCAGCAGATACTGCACCATGAGTCCGAATATCCGGGTAGACACGAGGTTAACGGCAGCCGGTCCTTGAAGAATGGCGGTAAACAGCACTCCTACTGAGCCGCATGCAAACGCAACCGGAAGCCCAAGGCCCAGCAGGAAAAACAACGATCCGAACATCATAACGGTAATCAGCTCAATGCTCATTTCAGTTCCCTCCCGGTGATGGCAATATGAAGATCACGAATAAACCATACGATTCCCTGCAAAAGCAACATGAACGCCCCGGCCGGCATCATGAATTTCACCGGATAGTACGGGGGCGCCCAGTCTGTCAAGGATAGTTCACCGGGAACCTCTATTCCAAAAACGGTTCCACCGCCATGCATGGTCTGGGAACTCCAGTAAAACGTCCAGCAGGTCCACAACAACACCAGTGTAAAAAAGAAGAAAAATGCGGAAGTGAACAAATCCAGATAAGCCCGGGTTCTGAATTTTCGTGTCGAATAGAAAACATCCACCCGCACATGGGCGCGGTGATAATGGCAGTATCCGGCAACGAACATGTACTGGACGGCAAACAGCAACGTCATGAGCTCGTGGCCCCAGTTGGTCGGCAAACCAAACACATATCGCATGACCACTTCGAACGTGATGACGAATACCGCCAGCAGGGTGAGCCCTACCATCAGTTTGCCGATGAAGATATTAGTTTTTTCAACGGCAACCATGAATTTTTTTAATCGTTCCATTCCGGTCCCTCATCTTTGCTTCTTGCTCGAGTTACGGCACAATTCAGCCGGGAAGACCATTGGCTCGAAGATCGGATAGATAGATAAACGGCGTGCGTGCAAATGAAGCATGCGAACCGAATTCTATTTTATTTGCAATCAGGAAACAAGAAAGGGGAAGCGGATGTCCGCTTCCCCCTCCGTGGAGTTGCTTAGATCTTCAGCGGTCTGCCTTCCAGATCGACCAGATCCCTGTCGGTAATGTAGCCCATTTTAACCGATTTCATAAATGCGAGCTGGGACTTGAAGGCCTTCATGGCCAGCGGGGATTTCTTGGCCCACTTGACCCATAGAGCCGGTGCAAACCGTTTGAATTTTTGAATGTCTTCTTCTTTAAGGCGAATGACTTCTACGCCTTGTTCTTTTTGCATTTTTTCAAATGCATCTATATCGGCCTTCTGAATGGCTGAATACTGGTCATAGGAGTGTTTGGCCACCGCAGCTTCAAGAAGCATCTGGAAATGCTTTGGAATCTTCCGCCAGGTTTTCAAGTTGATCTCCAGGCTCATCAGGTCCACGGGTTGATGCAGACATGGTGTGGACGGGGGGCCCATGATGATGTATTTGGCGATCTCTCCAAATCCAAGGTTGTAATTAATGGCTGCGCCGACATAGTCCGAGGCGTCTATGACACCCTTTTCAAGAGCAGGGTACACTTCTCCACCAGGCAGCAATACGGTGGAAACGCCTGCCGTCCGGTAGATGTCGGCGATAATACCACCCGGATACCGAATCTTTTTTCCTTTGAAATCTTCGAAGGATCGGATCGGTACCTTTGAATGGATCAGGTTGTCGTCGTGCTGGATGGGTCCGATATAGTACATGTTGTGGCGGCCATATGCCTCCCGGGCCATTTCTTTGCCACCCAGCGCATTGTACCAGGTTTCCCACTGATCCGGCCGGTCCATCCCGAATGGATAAGAGGATAAGAAAGTGGCCACCGGAATTTTTCCCGGCCAGTAAACATCAAAACAGTGCATGCCGTCAAAGACCCCCGCTTTGACAGCGTCGAACATCTCAAAGGTTCCGACAATGGCGCCGGCCGGAAAGCCTTCGATAACCAACTTTCCCTCACTCATTTCGCCGACCATCTTGCAGAATTCCTGAAACTTCACGTAACCAAGCGTTCCAGCATCCCATGCGGTCTGAATTTTCAGCGTAATGGGAGAGGCTGCCCGAACACGCCCTACGGCAGGAAACCCGATGGCTCCGGCCGAAACACCGGCCACCGCTGCCGATGCAAGAAACTTCCTTCGCGAGATTTTTCTTTGTTTTCCCTTTTGGGCTGGTTTCATCTTGTCGCTCATGCCATACCTCCTTTTTCAGAAAGTTTTGGTTTCTGATAAGCAGCCTTTAAACTTCACGCAAACTTAAATCCGAAAAGGCGCCTATCCCACTACACCGTCAAGCCCGCTGTTTATCATTTTCACAAAGCTCGCCGCTTGTCAATAGAAGCCGACATTTGCTAGCCAAAATCAAAACAGCATGCTGATGCGGTAAGTTTTTTCGTTTAACAAACAGGCCGGTGACTGTCAAGAAAAAAAAGCTAAAAAGTAGCTAAAAGTGATGTTTATTTTGTTTGCAGATCTGAAAAAACAACCATCCAATCCTCTAATCCGATACCGGGCGTCTCAATCTGTTTTTCAACATAAAATGCCCTTATTTGGTCTTCGATTTCCGTTACCACTTTTCCCTTCAGCTGCGCCTCCAGCCATTGGATTCCTTCTTCAGGAAAACAGAAGAAATCGCCGGACAATGAAACAGCACCAATCTTTTCACCGATGACTTCAATATCCGCCCGTATAAGGCCTCCTTTTGCCTTGTGCATTCGATGAACCACTTTGGCACCGGATCGAATCTTTACCTCCCGGCCTGATAACTGAGGTTTTCCTTTCTGAAAAAGCCAATCTTCAGTGAGCATCTTTTGCCGAAGCTCTTGCATTTTCGCATTTAACTCAGCATCCTTTTCAGTCCGCTCCATTGGCCCCAGCAGTTTTTCAAATTCTTCTGCCATCATCTGGTTTAGGGTTGCCTCATCCCACCGCCGGGCTTCTTTATCTCCAAGTTCTCTTCGAATGGTGGAAAGATTTTCCGTAAGGGTTTGATGGATTTTATCTCTGAATTTCTCATCCGGCACCTTAAGTACTCTTGCCATCATCCGGTAATTAAAATCGACGATAAGGTTTCCCACGAAAACGATACACTGTCCGATTTCGCCAACCCCGGTGCCGGAGATCTTCCTGGTGCCGACGATCACATCGTTTACGGGTTTGTATTCTGCGGCAATGCCGATATTGCGATAAACATCGACAACAGGCTGGATGAATTTTTGATAAAATATTTCCTTGCGTTTTGGCACTTCGGGGTTGTCTTTTCGAAGAATCAGATGAAAGAACAACTGAGCACCATCCAGATATACCGCGCCACCGCCAAGGTCTCTTCTGAATACGGGTATATTGTTTGCTTCACAGAAGGCAAGATCGACTTCCTGAGGGGCATCCTGGTGAAAGCCGATACACACATAGGCACTGGCAGGGGAAACCAGGCAGAGGGCTTCCCGCCCCATTTCAGCAAGAGCGTGATAAATAAGTTGAGATTCTTCCCAGGGGACTTTTCCCAGATTGTACAGTTTCATCTTTTCACTCCTTTTTAAGCGCCCGATGAATGAGTTCGGTGATGTCCATCACTTTAAGGGGTATCTTGTTTCGCCTTACATAAGTTGTCATAGTTCGAACACATTGCTGGCAGGCAGTTACCACGGCCTCGGCACCGGTGGCGAGGACTTCTTCTATTTTTCTTTTTGCAATATCTGCTGAAAGCCTGCCGTCGATCATTTCAAGGTTTCCACCGCCGCCGCAGCACTTGCAGTTTTCACGATTTGCCGCAAGCTCTTTAAACGTGATGCCCGGAATTGATCGTATAACTTCCCGGGGCGCGTCAAATACCCGTGCTCCTCGACCCAGGTCACACGGATCGTGGTAGGTGACTTTCATGGAAAGTTCTTTGAACCGGATTTGTTTTTCTGAAATCAGCTTAAGGAAATATTCAGTGGCGTGATTTATGGCAAACTCTTTCGGGTAGTATTCCCGCCACATCTGATAACAGGAGGGGCATGCAAAGATAACCTGTTTTGCACCCTTTTTTCTAACCGCATCGAGGTTGTGTTCCGCAAACTCCACAAACAGATCTTTGATGCCGGCTCCCAACATCGGAAACCCGCAGCACCATTCGTGTTCCCCAAGCAGGGTGAAGTCAGCATCACAAACTTCCAGGATCTGAGCAAGTGCCATTGGAATTCGCTGTGCCAGTGGGAAATAGGAGGCCACACAGCCTGTGAAATAGACCACTTCAGCCGACTCTTTGATGTAACCGTGTTCGGGAGGTTCATCCATATCTTCCACCCACAGGGACCGTTCTTCGTTTTCTTCGTTGAAAACGTTGTGGCTGCGTTCAAGATTGCTTCGTATCATATCGATCTTTTGTGGATATGCATTTGAATGAACCAGGTCCTGGCGAAGCGAAACCCACAGCTCCTTAAGATTGATGCCCACCGGACATATCTCCTGGCAGTTGCCGCAAAGAGTGCATCGAAATACCGTTTCGCTCAGATGTTTCCACTGCTGTTCAGAAGGTTCTTTTTTTGCGAAAAGTTTACGAAAAAGACCGGTTCGGCTCTTAAGGATTTGTTTGAGACCTTTCATCCGGTAGACGGCGGAAAGTTTGCCATCTTCAGAGGCCAGTACCGCCGGACATATGTCCGCGCAGATCTGGCAGTTGGTGCAGGCTTCCATCTCAAGCAGCTGCCGCACGCTGTAATCCCTGTTTGCCATAGAGTGTCTCCTTGATTTCCCAGTAATTCCCTGTTGATCACCTATGGAGCCGGGTGATCGGATTTTGAAGCGGTCAACTGTTTGAAGCACATCAGTGAGCCTTAAACCGAGCCGTAGAAATGCTATAGTTGAAGTCATGAAACCTGAATTTGCGGCAACTCCATTCCCGAAGCCGTGTCAAGGCTCGGTTTTAGGCTCACTTTTGTGCGAGTTTTGAGCGCATAAAAATCCGCTTATCCGGCGAAATTAAAGGAGTTTTATTGTTCACCAAGAATTACTGTTATTTTCCCTCCAACAACTGAATAATGAAATGGGTGGTGTTGTGAACCTCAAATTTTTGTCTTCGCAATTTAGCATTGGAAAGGTTGTGAACGCAGGAATTGCATTCGGTCAGCACCACCTGCGCTCCCACCGCTTCAGCTTCCTGCAGCCGTCTTCTTGCCATGGCAATGGAGTTTTTCGCATATGCCCCTCTCACCCCCCCGCCTGCACCACAACACAAGGCATCCATGCGGTTGTGAGGCATTTCAACGAAATTCGGCGTGATTTTTCGAATGGTCTGCCGTGGTTCTTCAAAAATACCACAATGTCTTCCAAGATCACAGGGATCATGATAGGTGACCACCATGTCGGTCTTTACATCGAAATCATAATCTTTAAGGAGCTGGGAGATGTGCAGGATCTTGATGCCCTTGTCTTTAAGTTCGTCGTACTGCGGTTTACTGTTAAAGGTCCTGGCACAGTACGGGCAGCCGGTGATCAGTGCTGAAGCGTTGGTTGTAAGTATCCGCTCGATATTCTTTTTTGCAAGATTCTCGTTTATCTGAAATCCCACATCTTCAAGCACCCCGCTGCAGCAAACTTCGTCAATAAGCGTATAGTTTATGTTAAGGCGGTCCAGAAGATCCAGGGTTGCCGTTGTGGATTCCTCTTCGCGATATGCTCCCACGCATCCGATAAAAAACACATATTCGGCCTGCCTGTTACGCTGGCGGTTGAAATCTTCGGATTGCTCTTCTGCGTAAATGTTTGTGTATTTTTTCAACACTTCGTTCATTCCTTTAAATGCCGGATGGCATGATCCAATATTGACCATATCCCTTCGCACGCATTTGATGATTTCAGCCACTTCCACCCCGGAAGGGCAATTAGTAAAGCAGTTTGCACACATGGTGCACTGGAATAAGGTTTCGATCAGTTCATCGTTCAGATCGATTTTGCCTTCCATTACTTCCTTTAAGATGAGCATTTTCCCCCTTGCGTTGTAAGCGGGCCTTAAAGTTGCGCCAAAAACCGGGCAGTGGGCCTGACAAAAACCACAGCGGGAGCATTTCAATACCTGTTCTCGAAACTTTCTTTCAAAATCGTATTTGGCTTCCATGTTCCATCTCCAGTGCCATTTTGCCGGGATTTAGAATGTTGTTTGGATCAAACATCTTTTTAAGCCTGCGCATCATCTCCATTGCCACAGGATCGTGTTCCAGTTCCATGTATGGTGCTTTCTGCAAACCGATACCGTGCTCCCCCGTCAGGGTGCCTCCCAGTTCAATGGCAAGTTTAAACAGATCGGCGCTGGCGGCCTTCTGCCGTGCCACCTGATCAGAGTCGTAGCCGTCGAAAAGAATCTGCGGGTGGAGATTTCCATCGCCTGCGTGGCCGTATGTTGCAATCATAAGATCGTGTTTTCTTGCTATATCTTTTATTCCTTTAAGCAGCTCTGCAATCTTTGACATGGGAACCGTTACATCTTCAAGCACGAAGTTTGTCTTGATTCTGGCACACACCCCATAGGCTGACTTTCGTGCAGACCAAAGCTCGGCGGCCTCTTCGGCTGTTTCCGCCTCTTTTATATGTGATGCATGGTTTTTTTTGAATACCTCTATAACCTTTTGCATCTGATATTTTGTTTCATCTTCGGTGTACCCGTCGGTTTCAGCCAATAAAATGGCGTCCACTTCCGGCAACCGAAGGTCTGTATTCTGGTTGATGGCGGTGATGGCATCGTATCCCAAGATTTCCAGAACACTTGGAATAATGCCGCTGTGCATGATCTGGCTTACGGCGCAGCCCGCATTTTCAATATCATCAAATGTGGCAATTGCTGTTGAAGTCGCAGTGGTTTTGGGGTTGACCTTAAGCGTAATCTCGGTGACGACTCCAAGCGTTCCTTCAGAACCCACAAAGAGCCTGGTTAGGTCATATCCCGATACGCTTTTCATCGTCTGAGAGCCGGTTCTCATTATTCGGCCGTCGGGCAAGACCACCTGAAGTCCAAGCACATAGTCCCGTGTGGTTCCGTATTTGGCTCCCTTAACCCCACCCGCGTTGGTCGCCACATTGCCGCCCAGGGTGGATACCTTGCCGCTTGCAGGATCAGGCGGAAAAAAGAAGCCGTGTTCATTCAACGCCTCTTCTAAGTCAGCATAAACCACACCCGGTTGAACCACCGCAAGGCGATCCTCGATGCTGATTTTCACAATACGGTTCATGTGATTCAAATCCAGAATGATTCCACCCTTTGCGGCGACAGCCATTCCGGTAAGCCCCGTTGCTCCCCCCCTTGGTATTACCGGCACAAGATGGCTGTTTGCAAGCTTCATGATTTCTGAAATCTGCTCAGCGGTTTCAACCCACACCCCGCAGTCCGGTCTGTGACGGTGCTCAGAGGCGTCATATGAATAAGACACAAGGTCAATCAGATTGTCGGTGAAATTTTTTTCACCCACTATACCTATCAGTGCTTTTTTTATTGTTTCATTCACGTTTCACCTGCAAGTATTAACGAATCACTCTGTGATGAATTCATATTCAAAGGAGAATTCACCGGCCAGCATTTTATGAACCTCGCATAATCGTGCCGAGTTGAACAGTATTTTTTGCTCCCGCCCGGTTAAGCCCTCGCCCAGGTTGATACGTATGCTGACGGATGTCCTCCAGGGGGTTCCCTGATTGATTTGATGGGCGATTTGAACATCGGCCTTGTTGAGTTTTATTTTCTTGTTTTCTGCGACCGCAGCCATGGTCAGCACAATTCAGCTTCCTAACGATCCCATAACCAGTTCAATCGGACAGCACTGGGTGCGGTTGTCTGAATCGCGTCTGGATACCGTGAAATTGATGTTTCCAATTTGAATTTCCGCCTGGCCGTCTACCAGTCGTATATTAGAAATGTGTGTTTCCATTTGAACGAGTATGTTTTCCCTCCATTATTTCCATTTAATAGGACACAAAAAATACACCGGCGGGTAGTTGTGCTTACAACATCACTCTCTAAAGTGCTCCAAACAGTAACCTGCTTTCAAAATCCATTCCTTCGGTGCCGGGTCTCTTTGATTAGGGCGCTTATCAGTGCCTAACATCGGACACAGCTCGCATGGATAATACAACAGGCGCCAGAATTATGTGGATCAGCCGACTGAATGGAAGATAGGCTATAAAAACTCCCGTCAATATTGCATGCAAATACCAAATATAACCATACCACTCATTAAGACCCGTTGCGGATACAAACAGCCTGCTTATTGCATATCCGATAAAGGCAAATCCAGCCCCCTGGGGCCAGCCGGCCATTGCGATGCGAATGCCTTCAAGTATAAAGCCCACAGTCACAATGGCTGCAATCAGGCCAAGCACCCAGCGATCCTGCTCAGGTAACCCGGAGAATCGTTGAGCTAGGGTTCGTTTTCCTCTAACAAAGGCCAATAATAAACCTATGGTAATCATAATCCCGGTAAGATCAAACACAAAGGCCGTAACCGGATGATTCTTGTTCAGCATGGACCAAACCGTCGTCCACTCCGGTGTCAGGAGCGACGCCACCAGTGCGACTATTCCCCACAGGAAACGAAATGCAAAGGGCATGAAAATTAAACTGTGGATAGCCCACCGGGCAAAAGAGAGCCGAAACAACCGTCTCTGAAGCAACACATCCCAAAAGATCACGTGCACTATGGGAACGATTCGTTTGGAGAAAATCGCCCCAAGCCCATTGCCGATAAGCAGCATCAATTTTAGAAATAAGCTGGATTCAGACCTCCCCTCAATAGATCCCGTCAGCACATAGGAAAACATCATGATGATGCCGAATGCAAAAACAGCCAGCGCGACTATGCTGGTGGTATCTGATACGGAGAAAGTAGCTGCATGGCAGGGCATGCATAGAACACTTTTTGCAGGTAGAACCATGGAAGCTGCGCCAAGGCGATTACCAGCACGGTGGCACCGCCGGCAGAAAGACTCATCCTTTGTGACGGCCATGTGATGAATGTTTAAGGGCTGAGTTAAATTTCTTTCAGCCTCCCACTGTATCTTTTCCGCTGCTCCCGCCTTTAAGGGTTGAGCCCCCTGAAGGTGGCAGACTTCACAGGAAACAGAAAGATGTGCTGCATGTGCCACCTTTTCATGGTGAGGTGGATGGCAGCTCATACAATCAATCCGTTGTTGATTGCTGTGAGGAAATGCAGCTGCTGTAACATGGCAAACCGTACATGCCTCTTTTGCATGCGGTACGAATGCATACTTTTCGGGTTTAATCAATGGGATGATCTTTGCGGTTTTTTCCTGAGCCCGTGTTTCGCCGCTGGCATGACAGTGGAAACAGAGCCGTCTGATATGTTCTTTCCCGACCGGATCATTGGGATCTGCAGCTGCATGGCATGTCATGCATGCGATGTCTTCTTCTGAAAGCGCTGGAAGAGAGGAGGGGACAGGTTTTGTTTCTGGCTGCTCAATAGCTGTCTGATAATGAGGATCGTGACAGTCAATACAGTATTCATACTCTTCCCTGTCTTCTACCCTCTTGCTACCATGGCTTCCTTGTTCGAGATCTTCAAGGATCTCTTCATGGCATCCGATGCACTGATCTTGATCAAACAGCTCGGAAAGTTGTATGTTTATTTCTGCCGGGTCGGGATGAAGATCCTTTTCCGATATCGCATCATGACAGTCCATGCAAGAAAGATTGCCATGAACAGAACTTTGATAGGCGGTTGTATCTAAAAACCATGCTGCATATGCCGGAATACCGGACAGAATAAAGACGCAAACCATTGTCATCAATAGCCAAGTTTTTTTCATTCCCATCATCCATTATCGATTATCGTAGCTTGCATAAGGAAATCATTCCAATTTGTGTCTGCAACTTCAAATCCGATCCGCTTAGGGTCTCGAATCCTTAATTTATTGATTCTTTAAAACATCACCATCTGTCTACCTAAAAGAAACAACTTATATCATTTTATTTTTACTTTTTTCAACTATTATGTGTGATTTATAGCATTTTTCATGATAACTTATTTTTGACTGCTAGATAACGCTTAATCGGGTGAGCCTTGGAGATATTAAGACCAAGAGCCGAAAGGTCGTAGATTTCATTTGCTATACACTGCTATGATTCGGTGAGTTGAACCGAAACAGCGAGCCCTATTGAATTGCGCTTTGCGCACCCTTTTGGGGATTCAACAGGGCGAGCGCACTCCCCTTAAGGTTGCCGAAGCGATTGGGCTTCGCCATAGTCTACGACCCAACGAGGTGTAAATCCCGCTTAAGCGGGGCTGCAGGGTCTTCAAATCATGAAATTTAAATTTACGATAAATCCATTCTCGAAGCGGCTGCCAGGCTCGGTTTTAGGCTCACTATTATGCGAGTTTTGAGCGTGAAAAAATCCGATTATTCGGCGACATTAAAGGGGTTTTATTGTTCACCGAGAATTGCTGGAAGCGGGCAGTTTAATTTGATATTATACTAAAATTGTTGTATTGAGCAGCATTGCTCTGTGAGTTTATGATTTAAAACCGGAGGTAATGATGAATCCTCATATACGTGAGATTGTTTCAAAAGCAGATACCAGAGGCTGGAAAAAAGTAAGAGTGGAATTCGGAGAAGATTTTATCGATATTTCGGTTCCTGCCAATTGTGAAACATTGAAAATGAAACGTATGCCCTGTCTTACCCATTCCAAACAGGAAATTGCTAACGCCCTTAACAATCCGATCGGCTCCCCGAGATTGCCTGAAATCATCCGCTCAAAAGGAAAACCGGTAGATAAAATTACCGTTTGCATCACGGTTTCTGATATTACCAGGCCAGTGCCGTATAAAGGAGAAAACGGGATTCTGCTGCCATTGCTAGAAATTATCGAGTCTGCGGGCGTCAAGCGGGAAAACATCGTTTTTGTCATCGGAAACGGTATGCATAGGCCGAGTACCAAAGAGGAACGAATTTTTATGTATGGCAAAGATATTGTGGACAACTACCGCATTGTCGATCACAATTGTGAAGATTGGTCGTCGCTTGTTCTTGCAGCACATACGAAACGAAACACGGAAGTCTATCTGAATAAAATCTTTTTCGACTCAGATGTGAAGATTGTTACCGGTCTTGTGGAAAGTCACTTTATGACAGGTGTTTCCGGTGGTCGAAAGGCGGTCTGTCCCGCATTGGTCAACACAAAGACGATTCAGAAGTTTCACGGCGTGGATTTTCTTGAAGACCCGAATGCCACGAACCTTGTACTGGAGGGTAATCCCTGTCACGAAGAAGCACTGGAGGTTGCCGAAACCGTTGGTGTCGACTTCATGATAAGCACAACTCTTGATAACACCTTGTGCATTACCGGAGTTTTTGCGGGTGATCTTGTAAAGGCCCATCTTGCCGCATTTGAAGCCATGAAGGAATTTGTACGCATCCCCGTAAGAGAACCTTACGATATCGTTTTAACCCATGCGGGTTATGTGGGACGAGATCATTACCAAAGCGTCAAGGCGGCCGTATGTGCGATGCCCGCCGTAAAGGACAAAGGGATCATCGTGATGCTGGCAAACAACGTGGATCCAGAACCCATCGGTTCCCAGGAATACAAAACGCTTCTGCATCTTTTTAAGATACTGGGCCCCGATGGCTATATCTCCATTCTTAAGCATCCGCACTGGGTGTTTACAAAAGATCAGTGGGAGCCCGAGATGTGGGGTAAACCCATACGTAAAGTGGGTGAAGACGGACTGATTTACTGCTCACCGCAGATACCCGAAGCTGATTTCAAAATTATTCCCGGAATCGGAGGATATGAGTTTATCAATAATGAGGGATTTTCTTCTCACAAAGAAAAGGCCGCTGCAATGCTGCAAAACGCCGTGATATATGCAGCCCATCATCCACGGTTTCAGGGAAAAACACCGACCATGGCATTCATAGAAGAAGGTCCCTATGCAATCCCGATGAAGCAGTAACCGATATTATTGCATGGCATCGGCTACCAATTCCGTGAGATCCTTTACCACTAAATCGATTTTCTGTTTTCGTGCCCTGGTTGCAATGGTTCGCAGACACTGCTGGCAGGCAGATACAACCATTTCCGCACCGGTGGATTTTATTTCATCGATTTTCATCTGGGCGACTTTTGCAGAAAGCTCCGGGTTGACCATTTCCACATTGCCCCCTCCACCGCAACACATGGAGAGCTGGCGATTGTGAGGAAGCTCGATTAAGGTAAGACCGGGTATGGCCTGCAACACATAACGGGGTTCTTCATATACACCACTGTTTCGACCCAAATCGCAAGGATCGTGGTATGTGACAGTCATCTTTTTTTCATTGAACCTGATCCTTTCATCTTTGATGAGTTGATGGATGAACTGGCTTGAGTGATATAGTTTTATATCGTTTGCTTCATATAGATGCTTCCAGGTATGGTAGCAAGACGGACATGTGAACACCACCGCTTTGGCTCCGACCTCTTTTACTTTATTAAGATTGTGCTCTTTTAACCCATGCATTTTATCCGGCATCCCCGCTCCGATAAGCGGAAACCCACAGCACCACTCCTCTCCTCCCAGGATGGAAAAATCCACTTCCGCTCGCTGCATTATGCGGGACATGTTAACGGGTATTTTCTGTGCCATGGGGAAAAAGGAAGCCACGCAGCCTACAAAGAAAACAACTTCAGCATGGGATTTTTCAAAGGCTCGATCCGGCAGGCCCCTTATAAGCTCCTGCCATTCGCCTCGCTCCTCGTTGTCGTCATCGGTTATGTTGTGCTCTTCTTCAATGAATGCCGCCACCCGGTCCGCAATTTTCGGATATAGCCCCTGGCTGACCTGGCATTTCCGGTCGCGGAATATCAATTCCTTTGTTTCCACAGAAGACAGGCATACCTGCTTGCAGGCACCACAGCCTAGACATGAGAATATGGATTTTTCTGTTTCCGGACTCAGTTCCAGCCGGCCTTCTATAATCGCGCGGGTGATGGCGTTTCTTCCCCTTGGAGCAGCAGATTCCTTCTTCTCAACCAGGTAGATTGGGCAGCTTGGCAGACAAAATCCGCACTTGTTGCATTTTGCCACTTCATCATAGGACAATTTCTTCAGCATAGTAATGTTCATCAAACCCTCCGCAGCTCTCGTTTAGATGTTGTCCACAAATCGTCCGGGGCTCATAACACCTTTGGGGTCGAGAGCTTTTTTTATTTGCTTCATGAGAATCAGATCCGAACCTGGTTCTCCCCACACGCTCAGCTCTTTTTTTATTTCCAAAGGCGCATGTTGAATAACCAGATTCCCACCAGCCTGTTTGCATTGCCCCAGCAGTTTCCGAAGAACATTGACGATGTCTTGCTTTGAAGCATTTCCATTCAACATAAAATGCATCATGCACACGCCGCTTCCGGTATGCGCCTGTAGAACAGGAGTCAAACCGTTCTCAGACATTATCTGGTTTGCATAACCAATGATTTCACCCCAGCACGAGATCGGATAGTTCAGTTTAGCAGATACCAGCGTGCTGCACCGGCTGGAAACAGATGGAATCAGCTCACTTACCGCAAGCCAAAACAGGGAATGCTGATCTTGCTCGATGCAGGCCTCGGCAAGGCGCTCAGCCCGGGCTGCCATTGCTCCAATCTCGGTTCGCATCCGATCAACGGCTTCGATAAATGCTTCAAGGGCAACGGCAACGATATAGGCGCCGGGCTTAAGATCCGGCATATTTTTTGACTTCAAACATTCATACGCCTTGTCGTTCATCATTTCTACTGCTGCAGGCAACAGGCTTGTTTCATGTATCTGATTGCAAAATGCTACGGCATTGGCGAAACTTTCAAAAGAAAAGACCAGTGTCTGCATCTTTTCAGGCAACGGCAGCAGGCGCAATGTCATTTCACAGAGAATACCAAGAGTGCCGGCCGATCCGATCATCAACTTGGAGATATCATAGCCGGAGACATTTTTTACAGTTTTTCCTCCTGTTCCGATTATATCTCCGTTTGGGGCAACAAATCTGGCACCCAAAATAAGGTCCCGGGGCAAATTGTAAAGCAGGCGTCTGGGGCCGCTGGAATTACTTGCAATTATGCCTCCTATGGTGGCCCGACGGCCAAAGGGCGCATCTATGGGAAGAAAACAACCGCTGTGGGAACGATCCGAGCAGATTATTTCTTTGGATTCTGAGCTTAGATCCTGCAACGGCAGGTAACAGCGGTCGTCTTCGGTCGCCAGTCTTGCCTGGATGTCCAGAAGTTTAACTCCCGCTTCCACCGTCAGGGTCAGGTTGGCCACGTCGACATCTGTCATGTGGTTCATCCGAGTGGTACAGAGGAGGATATCCATTTTTTTCGGAGGATTACCCAGGCAAATCTTGGACCCACTGCCCCTGGGGATGACGGAAAGTTGTTCTGTGTTAGCATATTTTACAATATCCGATACTTGCCGCGTGTTTTTGGGAAACACGACAGCGGCTGGCATGACCTCATCAACTGCGTATGGGGTCAGAGCGTCGGCATGGGTTTTCACGTTGGCCTCACCGACGATTCCCGCAAGATCGGTTATCATCTGAACGGTGTCTGACATAGAAGAACTCCTTCTGATTTTAAGAGTTTCCGAGAGGTTTTTATGAGCTAAGTCTCTGGAATCATTTTTCCGGGATTGAATATTCCTGCCGGATCCATGGCAGTTTTGATTGTTCGTTCAAATTTGAGGTCCTGATCGTTGAAAATGAATCGTGTCTCTTTAAGTTTCTCAAGCCCCACGCCGTGCTCACCGCTGATGGTGCCGCCCGCATCGGCACATATTTTAAGGATTTCCGTGCCAAGTTTTCTGACCCGGTCCAGTTCATCGGGATCTCTTTCATCAAACATAATCAGCGGGTGAAGGTTTCCATCGCCGGCATGGAAGACATTGCCGATGGGAAGTTGATACTTTTTTCCTGCTTCCATCACTTTGGCTAGCACTTCGGGCAATTTCGTACGGGGTACGGTTCCGTCGCAGCATAAATAGCTGGGCCTCACCTGACCTACGGATCCAAACGCTCCTTTTCTGCCGGCCCAAAGAATCGCCCTTTCTGCTTCATTCCTGGCAAGCTTGACTTCCCGGACGCGGTTTCTCTTACAGATTTCCATTATAAGCTCAGCCTTTTTATCCATGCCGTCCGGCATGCCGTCTAGTTCTATAATCAAAACGCAGGCTGCATCCAGCGGGTAGCCGACCTTTATGGTTTCTTCAACCGCCCGCATCACAATGTTATCCATCATTTCCAGTGTTGCTGGAATGATTCCCTCCGCGATAATTTCCGAAACCGTATTTGCACCGTCTTCGATGGTTTCAAATATGGCCAGCATGGTCTTTACCGCTTCAGGTGCACGTAGCAGTTTGAGTATCATTTTTGTGGCCAGTCCCAGCGTTCCTTCGCTGCCAACAAGCAGTCCCATTAAGTCGTAACCGGGATTATCCTGGGTCTTTCCTCCCGTTTGAATAACGGTACCGTCGTATAGGACGATTTCGGCGCCGATTATATGGTTTGTGGTCGTACCGTATTTCAGGCAGTGGGGTCCACCGGAGTCTTCACCAAAATTCCCCCCGATGGTCGATACCTTCTGGCTGGCAGGGTCCGGCGCATAAACGAACCCCTTTTTGAGCATTTCAGTTTGAAGATCAAGCGTGATGACCCCTGGTTCCACCGTTACCGTGCGGTTGGGAAGATCCACTTCCAGAATACGGTTCATGCGAGAAAAATGAACAACAATCCCGCCTTTTACAGGAATCGTGCCGCCGGTAAGATTCGTGCCCGAGCCCCTGCCCAATACGGGAACCTTTTCCTTGTAAGCCAGAGCCATGATCCTGGATACCTGTTCCGTGCAATCCGGTAAAACCACCACATCCGGCCGTGCCCGGTCCAAAGAGGCGTCATAACTGTACAATTCAAGATCCACATCGGAAGACAAAACGTTTTCCGGGCCTACGATTTCCTGCAACTGCATGATGAGGTCCTGTCTATCCATAAATTTCTTCCTCCTTAATTGCGCCCTCTCGCATCAATGAAGATTGCGAAGCGCTTGAATACCGCCACCGGCAGCACCAGCATCATTATCATGCGATATGCGTGTAATCAGTCATTGTTAGAGGATAAAAGCCCTATAAAAAATAATCGCCGGAGATACGGTTTTAAAAACCTCTATCTCCGACGCAAAATATAATCACTTTACTCCCAAGCAGCAAAGCGGCCGCGTTTAACCGTTTTATTAGGCCAAAAACTTAACAAATGTGTCAAGTTTCAATATATTGTGGCGCACAAAACAAACAAATACTGGCTGCTGGTTACTGGATGCTTGACGAAATAAAGAATTAATCCTTTTTTATATGTCCAGTATCAAGGATCAAGTATCGGGCATCAGCCAAGTTTTTCCCAACTCGTGAGTTACTACAAGCAATCACTTGTCGGCTTGAGGCGAAGCTTCGCTAGTTATTTCTTGATTTTTGCCTCTGCAGCTTTGATTTCTTCCATTATTCTTAAAATGGTAAGTGCGTTTTCATATACAGGTGTGTCCACCATCTTGCCTTTATAGCTTACCGCCGCAGAGCCTTTTGCAATGCCTTCCTCTTCGAAGACCTTCTTTACACCTTCTGCCCATTCAACTTCCTCTGAAGATGGTGTGTAGATCTTATGGGAGGGTTCGATCTGGTTGGGATGAATCAACATCCGACCCTCATATCCCATCTGCCTGCCCTCCCGAGTGCTCTTCTCAAAGGCTTCCACATTTTTGAAATCGACAAACGGGCAGTCAATGGCAATACAGCCTGCGGCGCGTGCCGCTACAGCCGTATGGAACCTGGCGTAAGTCTGCTCCCAGCCCTCGGAAGTGAGCGTTACCCGCATATCTTTTGTGTAATCCACCGCGCCAAAGATAAGTGAATTGACCCTTTTGCTGGCAGTGGCTGAAGGATAGGCGTTGATCACCCCTTTTGCGGTCTCAATAAGCAGCTGTATGGCAATGCTGCCCGGCTCGATTCCCCTGCGCTGTTCCAATTCTTCAAGTTTCCAGTCCAGTCGCTTGACATTGTCCGGCTCTCCGCACTTGGCAAGGCAAACCCCGTTGAGCCCCGGATAAACGATGGCCTCAAGATCATCATTGGTCATCTGAGTCTCCCAGTTGTTGATTCTCACATACAGGTTCGGTGAGACTTGTTCTTCCCGGGTGGTTTCCAGATATTGTTTGATCATTTCCCGGCCTTTTGGTTTTTCGGCCGGAGGAACCGAATCTTCCAGATCCAGGGTGAGAATATCACAAGCGATAGTGGGAGCCTTGGACATTAATTTTTCGTTGTTGCTGGGTACATAAAAAACGGATCTCATTACAGGCATGGTTATTGTCCTCCTTATTTGGTTATGCGTTGATGAGTTTCTTAATCAGCGGTGCGATTTCATCCGGGCTGTCCACCACATGCGCGCCGGCTTTCGTTAGTGCATCGATTTTGCTTTGGGCAGATCCCTTTCCCCTTTCGACAATACTGCTGGCATGAGAGAAGCGCATACCCTCCGGAGCCCATGCACCGGCAATAAACACCACCAGTGGTTTTGTAAATTTACCCGATGCCACGGTTTCAGCGGCTTCTTCCTCCAGGGTTCCGCCAATCTCCCCAAAGACCGCAACGGCTTTAGTCTGATCATCTTCTTCAAATAAAGGTAAAATATCGCTCATGGATTGTCCGAGCACCGGTTCGGTTCCGATATGAAGTGCGGTGCTGATGCCTAACCCTTCGACTTTCAAAACCCATGGCACGGTGCCCGATTGACCGCCACTTCTGGAAATGACACCCACGGGTCCCGGGCTGAACAGTATATTTGCCCATTCGGCATTACCTCCCAGCCAGCCCATAACGGCTTTGCCCGGGCTGATGATGCCGAGGCTGCCAGGTCCCAACAATCGAACGTTTTCTTTTTGGGCCACTGCAACCATTTCCAGGATGTCATGTACAGGAACCCGCTCAACCGGTGGGACAATAAATTTAATCCCGGCGTCTATGGCTTCCAGCACTGCCCATTTCAGCAGCGGGCCGGGAATGAAGGCCACGCTGGCATCCACCTGGCCGTGTTTTTCGATGGCCTCTTTGACGGTGTCATACACGGGAATACCATGGACCTCCTGCCCTCCTCTGCCGGGTGTGACCCCGGCAACAACTTTCGTACCATATTCTTTCATGAATTGGGTCCGCAGAGATCCTTCCCTGCCGGTGATCCCCTGAACAATAACGGTCGTGTTTTCATCTACTAATATTGACATCGCTATCCCCCATTATGCTGTTCCATGCTTTTTTCGGTATTCATCCAACCCTTCGATGGGCGCCTTTATGGTGATGGCCTTGTTTCCTCTAAACCAGCATTCATATTCACAGGCAAGGCACTCGGTTCCTTTGCGAGCAAGCTCCTCCGCACTGTCGACCACCCCGGGGTTGCCGTCCTCTTTCAAAACCAGGATGCCACGGCTGTAAGTCTTGCAGGCCTCCACACATGCGTGCGTTGAGCATCCCTTACATTTTTCATCGTCGATGATGATCTTGATCGTTCTTTCAGAAAATTCCATCGTCATTTCCCCCTATCTGCCTTGTTCTGCTCGATATTCATCCACCAGTGCTTTAAAGCGGCTGGCAAGGAATTTTGCATCGTAGACATGTTCTCTGTCGTATATTTCGATTCTTCCGGGCAGGTCGGCAAGACCTTCCTTGAGAATCTGCTGTGATTCTTTCTCCTTGTTACCGCACAGAAGCAATACCACAGGAAAGCCGGGTCGTTTGGGAAGTTCTTCCCTTAAGGCTTTTACAATCCCGTGAGCATGATGCCATTGTTCCTGGTTGGCCATCATGAATCCGGCAAGAAAATATCCCTCGATACCAGGCTGAGACAGGATCAGCTTTACGACCCGGTAGACTTTTGATGCCGTTGGATTGCCGCTGGTATCTGCATAATCGGCAACTTTAAGCCCCACTTTGCTCAGGGCATCCACCCCCATGATGGCCGCCCCGCCTCCGATCCCATGGTATCCTACATAGCCTCCTTTCTTTAGTTCTTCCGGAGGCGCCATTTCTGCCACATAACTGGTTCCCCTGAAATCGGCTTCCTCGAATTTCCAGGCAATCAGGTCAAATTCAGTTGGCTCTTTGACGAACTCCCGGCCGATCTTAACCCCCAGTTCCGGATGCCGGAAAATGGCCTGATCGTCCACCTGAAATCTGCAGTCCGCTGCGATTGCTTTTCCTTCCTTGGTTAATACCAGGGGGTTGATTTCCACGGTCCGGCAGTCATAGGCTCTGAACACACCAAACAGCTTGTAAGTGATATCTGCCAGTTGCCTTAAGGATCCGCCTTTCAAACCCATTGAACGGACCATATTAAGTGTGTCATACGGCCGAAGCCCTCGCATCACATCCACATTCATCATCGCAATCTTCTCTTCGGGAACGGATTCAATCTCCATTCCCCCCTCCGGGCTGAACATCAATACCGGAGCCCGGACATCCCTGGCCGAATTGATGATCACCCCTGCATAAAACTCTTGATCGATATTAAGCTTCTCTTCGACCAATACCTCTTTAACCTGCAGTCCCTTAACTTCCATCCCTAAAATTTCCGAAGCGGCCTGTCGGGCCTCTTCCGGGGTGTCCGCAAATTTCACCGCTCCAGCCTTTCCTCTGCCCCCGGCCCAGACCTGAGCCTTAACAACTACCGGCTTTGCTATTTTTTCAGCGGCCTCTCTGGCTTCCTCAGGAGTTTTTACAGCCTCTCCCTGAGGGATGGGAATGCCTGCCTTTTTAAAAAGCGCCTTTCCCTGATACTCAAAAAATTTTGCCATACTGCCTCCATCTCACAGGTTTTTTGATTAATGTATCATTGTTAATTATTATTGGTAAGACCATTTATAGATTTGCTCTTTAGCAATAAATTCCAATGGGTGTCAAGTGTTTTTTATGAACTCCACCCCTGGTTGGACCATAATTTTTCAATTATTTTCGATTAGCGGATTCGATTAGCTGATTGCCCGGCCCGCTTTTTGGGGATCTTTTTCAAAATCGGTTATAAATTAAACTAACATATTGAAATAACTTTAATATTAGAATATTGAAAACGCCGTTAAATTTATTACAGACCCTGTCATGATAGGAACAAAACCGCGGTTAAGAAGGGGCTGATAGGCGTAAGTTTTTAATTGACAAATTAAATAAAATCTTGTTTATTAAATAAATTCAAAAACGGTAATATGGTAAGGCCATTGAATGGGAGAAGATGAAGAAGCAGCTTTTTACCCCGATTCAGCAAGAAAAACTTTCTGTTAAAATTATAAATCAAATTAAAACATTGATTATGAAAGGAGAGCTTAAACCAGGAGATCCCCTACCTCCCGAGCGGGAGCTTATGAAGCTGCTTAATGTAAGTCGTCCTTCCATTAGGGAAGCTTTGAAATCCCTTATCGGGATGGGGCTGCTGGAAACTACCCAGGGAAATCGCACCGTCGTGAAGTCTCTGGCATCAGGTCGAATGATCGAACCGTTTCATCATCTTCTAAAAGATGACTTCAATATTGTTTTTGAGCTCATCGAGGTGCGAAAGGCCATAGAGGCCTGGAATGCCTATTACGCAGCAAAAAGAGCCACCTCTCAAGATATTCTACGGCTTGAAGAGAATATCGAGTCTATGCGGATTCATCTTGAAGCAAACATAGTCAGGATGGAAAAGGAGGATGCCGATTTCCACCTTGCAATCTCCGAAGCAACCCACAACAAGGTTCAAACACACATCATGTTTACCATTTATGACATACTGAAGAGCAGCATCGGAAAATACTACAACGATATCGACCACAGGGAAATATATAAACAACACTTAAATGTTGTAAACGCCATCAAAAAAGGAGATTCGGAGCTTGCACGGGAAAAAATACTTGAGCATTTAGATTATGTAGAGTCACGGATAAAAGAAATTGTGGCGCCAGAAACGCGGAAAACGGTTGAAATTTAACATCGACCATTCGGATAATTGCCCGGACCCCACCGAGAATTGCTGGCGATCGGAAAATTTGCTTGACACAAGAAAGTAGAATTTATAAAGAGAATTTTTCTTTTTGTATCTTGCCGGGCGCCTGTGCCATGGCCTGGGTGAATCGACGATTGAGGGATGAATGATGGAAATAAACCTTTTTATGGTATGTTTGTCGGCTTTTGTAGGGGTATTTTTTGTGCTAGTTTTTCTTGCAATCACAATGCGCCTGATTATGGTCATATTCCCGGAAAAAATGGAAGCCGCACCCGACGATGCCCCCCTTTATGCGGCTGTCAGTTCCGTTTATGCCAGGCTTTATCCAGGAACGAGAATATGCAAAATTGAAGAGATAAAAAACCCTAAATAAGCTAGGAGGTCAGATGATCTTTACAGAGAAACCCAAAAAAATTCGCGTCATGCTAACCCCTTTCCGAGATGGATTACAGAGTTCCTTTGGAGGAAAAGTCCGCCGGGAGGACTATCTGCCGGCCATGGAGTTTGCCGCCAAGGAGATGGGAGTTCGACACATGGAATTTGGCGGCGGCGCCAGGTACCAGGCACCGTTTTTTTATCTGGGAGAAGATCCTTTTGAGACCATGCAGATAATGCGGCAGGCCGTTGGACCCGATGTTGATTTGCAGATCCTTACAAGGTCCATATCCGGGGTAACCCTGCAGGCACAGAACTATGAATCGCTTAAGCTGCAGGCCAAACTGATGAAAGCTCACGGCACCACGTGGGATCGAAACTTTGATTATATGAACGATACGAACCTGCTGGTAAAAACAGGACGGCCCATCGTGGAGTCAGGAATGCATCACCAGCCCTCCATAGCGCTGATGGGTCTTCCATTTCATTCAGATAAAGTTCACACCGCCGAGTTCTATATTAATATAGGCAAAAAGCTTCTGGAAAGCGATATCCAGATCGATAGTCTTTGTTTGAAGGATGCCAGTGGAACTACGGATCCTAAGACCTTTTATGAGACGGCCAAAGGTTTGAGGAAGATCATGCCACCTGAAATGCCGCTTTGGGCACACACCCACGACACCGCATCTCTGGCAGTAGCCCAGTACATGGCAGCTATAGCTGGAGGAGCAGACGGCATCGATCTTTCCGTAAGACCCCTTGCCAGCGGCACCGTTCAGCCGGATATCCGCTCTATGGCACACGGTTTGAAGGGTACAGGATTCTCTCTGGATCTGGATGTCTCCAAGGTAATGGAACTTGAGAACATCCTGAACGAAGGAATGAAAGATTATGAGTTTAATCCTGTAACCACTATGGCCGATGCCCGCGTTATTGCCTTTCCCATGCCGGGCGGCGCTATCGGCCCCAATGTTCACATGATGGTCAAGGCCGGATTGCTTGATCGGTATGGAGACATACTTGCTGAATTTCCCGTTGTGGTTGAAGCAGGAGGGGCCTGGACAAGTGTAACCCCTGGAAGCCAGCAATACTGGCTTCAGGCATTTAATAATGTGCTTTATGGCAGATGGAAGAAGATCGAGAACGGTTACGGAAGAGCGGTGCT
>JAFDFZ010000181.1 GCA_019309565.1 Deltaproteobacteria bacterium | reverse complement strand
ACTAAGTCTTGACAAGTAAATAGAGATTCGATGTATTTTTGTAAATAATTGTCCGTCGCAGCCACCCAAAACAGGATAGCAACAGCGGCAGCCAGAAAAAAGATTCCGGCCTTTGTGTTACAGGCAACACCACAAAGAGAATCCACTCATATTTTTCATGAATCACAACATATTGTCCTCGTTTTAGTCTTGACACAAATGCATGAGTTTCCTATATAAATTTTTTATCTTCAGAATATTTTTAATTCTGAGCACGATTTTAGACTGGAAGGACTTCCCCTGAACAAACCAATAAATGATATGTTCTCGAAATTAAGCGACGACCGGTAATCAAACCACGCTCTGTGAAGGGCTCTAAATGGTTGCGGTATTAAAACTTAATTCGTGCCCATCCATAAATCATAGGAAGCACTATTGGGTGTCCAATTCATAAATGAGGATTTTTTTCGTTGGGCAAGGCCGCACAAGGGTTTGCGGCGAGGCGTACAAGTCCTACGTCGCAGCCGGAAACCCGCGGAGAACGCCGCCCAACGGGAAAAAGACCATTTATGGATGGACACTAGTTCGCTTTGCTCACAACTGGGGCAATGGAGTAGTGGAATGATGGAGTAATGGTTTTTGGTAGAACGGGATAATGGTCTTTTAGCGAAATCCCTCTTGATAGTATGTCTAAAAAAATAATGATTTTCCTTATTTGATCTACATTCCATTACCCCATAATTCCCTGTCTGCGTGCGCACACGCACAGGCAGGCATTATTCCTTGGGGGTGGTATAAATTAAGCTTCCCATAAAATTCATTATCCCTGCTGTTATACCTGTCCAGAAAGGGGGGTGATATCTGTTCCCGCGGGAAAAATCGAAACTTAAAAAACAATGTTAAGGAGGAAAAAAAATGGATAGAAAAAAAACATCACCGATTACTGTAATGGCATTGGTTTTAGCAGTGGGATTGACAATAACTGCAGGGTAAAGCTTTGCAGCAGAAAAACCAATCAAATGGAAAGGACAAACTTGCTTTGGATTAGCCAGCCCGCTTGGAAAAAATACAATTGTACTCTGGAAGCAATACGTTGAGCAGATGAGTGGCGGCAGATTGGCAATTACCTTACATGACGCCGGGGAGATTGTTCCCCCCACCAAGATTTACGACGCCATACGGGATGGCCTCCTTGATTTTGGTCTTAACACCCCTGCATGGCAAAAAGGGAAGTATCCGGCAGGAGACCTTTTCTATACCCTACCCGGCGGCGTGCTGGAATTCAATGATCTTATCATCTGGCTTTACGCAGGAGGAGGAAAGGAGCTTGAGCAGCAGATGTATGGTGATGAGGTGATTGTCTTTCCTCTCGGTTTGACACCACCTGAGGAAATATGGTCAAAAAAGCCCATCAGGACACTGGCCGACATGAAGGGGCTTAAGATTAGAGCTGCAGGCCTCAGCATGGAACTCTGGGAGAAGTTAGGGGCCTCGGTGGTCTTGCTTCCGGGCGGAGAGGTGCTGCCTTCGCTGCAAAGGGGTTTGATCGATGCCACCGAGTTTCTTGAGCCATCTGTGGATTACACTCTGGGTCTGCATGAAGTTTGCAAGTACCGTTTCGGACCCCCGGTTCATATGTCAAACAATATTTTCCAGCTAATGATCAAACCTGCTGCCTGGAAAAAACTTCCTGACGATCTTAAGGCCATCGTCGAAAAAGCGGCTATGGCAGCCACTTTCCAGGGTTATGCGACATTCTGGATGGATTCTATCGAATACAACAAAAAGATTGAAGATTACGGAATTATTACCACGAAGCTCTCGAAAGAGGAACAGGCCAAAACCACGAAACTGGCCTTTGAAATACTGGAACAAAAATCCAAAAAAGACCCTTACTTTGCGAAAGTGTGGACATCCCAGAAGGCATTTATTGAAAAATACAAACCCTATTATAACTTAACGAAATTCGATTAATAGCCTGGATTCAAAGAGATAAGAACTGGTTATGGCAAATCCTCGCTTGTTGTTGCAGGTGGGGATTTGTCATTGTCTACAGGAGTCTTTATGAGAGTTGTCAGATATATAGACAGGATAAGCGAATGGACCGGAATTGCTTCAAGCTGGATAGTAATCCCGCTTATGCTGGTGGTGATTCACGAGGTTGTGCGGCGTCATTTTTTCAATGCGCCTACTGGATGGGGTTACGACACTTGCTGGATGCTTTACAGCGCTCAGTTTATGATAGGAGGGGCCTATACGCTTCTGCACAAGGGTCACATACGAATCGACATTGTTTACAACATGCTGTCATCTAAAGGGAAGTTGATTTACGATACTGTTTTGTATGCCGTCGTTGTGCTCTCTGTGATGGTTCTCTTTACCTGGGCCGGTTTTAAATTTGCCGCCTATGCCTGGAGCACAGGAGAGAAGCTTTCTACAACCAATTGGTTTTTCCCTTCTGCTCCAAGCAAGACAATCATACCCGTTGCATTTTTCCTTCTGGGCATCCAGAGTCTGGCCGAGCTTATTCGTAATGTATCGATTCTTAGGAAAGGGCAAGAATAATGGATCCAGAACAGCTTGCCGCCGTTATAATGCTTACCATTCTTCTGTTCATGGTTATCGGTGGAGTTCATCTTGCCTTTGCTTTGATGTTTCTTAGCGTCGTATTTGGCCTGATATATCAGGGAGCCTCTATTTTCCCGATGTCCATGCTGAAAATCTTCGGTGTCATGCAGGGTGAAATTTTAATTGCCGTCCCTTTATTCGTCTTTATGGGAACAATACTTGAAAAAAGCGGTGTGGCCGAGGGGGTGTACCAGAGTTTATATGAACTGTTCGGACCTGTGAGAGGTGGACTCGCATTTGCCACCGTGGTCACCTGCACGATTTTTGCCTCGTGCACGGGCGTTATTGCCGCCACAGTAACCACCATGACGCTGCTTGCGGTTCCCGCCATGCTTAAACGAAACTATGATAAGGGGCTGGCTACGGGTGTTGTCTGTGCAGGGGGGAGTCTTGGGATTCTCATTCCTCCAAGTGTCATGCTGGTCATGTATGGGCCGATGGCGAATCTGTCTGTGGCTAAACTTTTCGCAGCAGCTCTCTTTCCCGGGTTACTTCTTTCATTTTTATACCTGGCTTCCATAGGGATCAGATGCTGGCTTCAGCCGGCGTCAGCACCAGCCATATCCGCTGAGGAGAGAACCGCCTCCGGAGGCAAGCTGCTGCGGCGCACCATGCTGCAAATGCTGCCGCCTTTTTTCCTTATCGCTGCAGTGCTGGGCACTATCATAGGAGGTATTGCCTCTCCCACCGAAGCTTCAGGCGTAGGTGCACTGTGTGCGATGCTGGTAGCTGCGGCATATGGCAGGTTAAACTTTCAGAATATTAGAGATGCCGCCCGCACAACCCTTATTGTAACTGTTATGGTTTTCTATATCATAATCGCAGCAAGCGTATTTAATGCTGTATTTCTCTACCTGGGCGGCGGTGCTTTAATAAGAGAGGTATTAATTGCACTGCCATTGGGCAAGTGGTTTATACTGGCTACAATGATGTTTATTCTCTTCATACTCGGTTTTTTTATATCCTGGCAGGGATTGCTGTATGTCATCGTACCCATTTTTCTGCCTGTAGCAAAAGAATTGGGTTTTGATCCTTTATGGTTTGCCTTGCTTGTCTGTCTTAATCTGCAGATGTCGTTTCTAACCCCCCCTTTTGCATATGCTATCTTTTTTGTAAAGGGAGCATCTCCACCCCAAATAACCACATGGGATATATATCGCGGGGTTATTCCATTTGTGGCCTTACAGGCCTTTGGGGTAATTTTATGTATTTTATTTCCTGAAATAATTCTGTGGCTTCCCCGCGTGACTCTTGGCGGAGGATAAGTAAAAGACTATTGAGTGCAATTGCTGCTCCCGGAGCTGACATTGCCTGCTGGCCGGGAACAGATTGTATGTCATGATACGGAGGCTTTTATGGCCCATGATTCCAAAACATTGCTGTCGCTGCACAGAACCATGGTGAAAATTCGCAAATTTGAGATAATGGCCAGCGAGCATTTTGCAGCAGGCGCCATCCCGGGTTTCATCCATCTTTCGATCGGCCAGGAGGCCTCTGCGGTGGGTGTGTGCTCTGTGTTGCGCAAGAATGATTACATGGCCACCACCCATCGGGGACACGGCCACATGATTGCCAAAGGGGCTGAGCTGAAACCGATGGTTGCTGAACTGTTCGGTAAGGCCACCGGCTATTGTAAGGGCAAGGGCGGCTCGATGCATATTGCAGATTTTTCCATAGGCATTCTTGGAGCCAATGGAGTGGTTGCCGGGGGGCTTCCCATCATTACAGGGGCAGGGCTTGCGATCAAGATGCGTAAAACAGACCAGGTAGCGGTGGTCTTTTTCGGCGATGGTGCCGCCAACCGGGGCACGGTTCATGAGGCGATGAACATGTGCGCCATCTGGAAACTGCCGGTCATTTTCGTTGTAGAAAACAACCAGTATGCTTCTACAACTCCTCAGAGTTATTCCTGCTCGGTGCCAGACATCTGTGCAAGGGCCGCAGGATATGGAATGCCAGGGGTTGCTGTTGACGGAAACGACGTAATTGCTGTGCGCACAGCAACCGAACAGGCCGTAGCACGGGCAAGAGCCGGAGAGGGTCCCAGTTTTCTTGAAAATAAGACTTACCGTATCCGGGGCCACCACGAAGGCGATCCACAGAAATATCGTACCAAGGAGGAGGTAGCGGCCTGGCAAAAGGAAAACGACCCTATCAGCCGATTCGAGAATCTGCTGATGAAGAAAAAAATCTTAAGCCCAAAAAAAATGAGTCTTATCCATGATGAAATCAGGGCCGAACTGGATGATGCGGTCGCTTATGCCAGGGCCAGTCCCCTTCCCAGACCGGAAGATGCCCTAAATGATTTATTTGCCAGTCCATAACAAGGATTCAGCAATGCCTAAAAGAATTATTAATTGTTCAGCAGCATTGGCCGAAGCCCTCCATGAGGAGATGAGACGAGATGATACAGTATTTATTCTGGGTGAAGACCTGGTAGCTCATGGCGGTATCTTCGGCCAGTTCAAGGGTATTCCCGAGAATTTCCCGGAAAGGATACTGGATACCCCGATTAGCGAAACATGCATCGCCGGCTGCGGTGTTGGAGCGGCCCTTGCCGGCATGCGCCCTGTCGTCGACTTCCATTTCTCCGATTTCGTCACCTGTGGCATGGATGAACTTTGCAACCAGGCGGCCAAGATCCGTTACATGTCCGGGGGTCAGGTAAAATTACCCGTTGTGTTCTGGTGCCCTGATGGTGCAGGGCTGAGGGGGGCTGCCCATCACTCCCAGTCTCTGGAAGCATGGTTTGTACATACCCCTGGGTTGAAGGTGGTAGTTCCCAGTGAACCGGCCGATGTCAAGGGCTTAATGAAGGCATCCATCCGTGATGATGATCCGGTAATGTTCTTCCAGCACAAACGGCTTTTCGCCAAACAAGGACCGGTGCCCGAGGATCCGGAATTCATCATTCCCCTGGGCAAAGCGGCTGTGAAACGGAAGGGCAAGGATATTTCCCTTCTGACTTACGGGATAGGGTTTTATCTATGCAAGGAGGCTGTCGGTGAGCTGGCAAATTTAAACATCGATGCTGAAATCATCGACCTGCGTTCACTCAAACCGATCGACATGATCACCGTTGCCGATTCTATCAGAAAAACCCATCGAGCCGTCATCGTCCATGAAGCCTGCCTTACAGGCGGATTCGGGGCCGAGCTGGTCGCCAGGATCCAGACTGAAGTGTTCGATTATCTGGATGCGCCCGTCAGCAGGGTGGCTGCCAGGGATGTGCCGATTCCATTTTCACCGCCCATGGAAGACTTCGTCCTGCCAGGTGTCTCCAACATAATCGAGGCCGCTAAAGCCATATGTTACAGGTAAAAACCTTAGATATACCGTGCCACCTGAAAGGCGCTATGAACGGCGTGGAAAAAATTCTTCACCTTCACACAATCGCCCACGGCATAAACATCCCAGAGGTTTTGCAGGTCTTTAAGTTTTTGGTAGAGCCGCTGGTTCGGCCTGAAACCGGCACAGGAAATCACGCTTTGTGCCTCGAGCAGTTTTTCGTTTCCATCTGGAAATGCCACCAAAACACCGT
>JAFDFZ010000057.1 GCA_019309565.1 Deltaproteobacteria bacterium | reverse complement strand
TTTGATCTATTTTTAAAATGAAAGAGCGAAGCGATACCTTAACTTTAGGCACTTTAGATCACTTACAACTGGGTTTTTATTTCAACTGCCCCAAAGGGGCCACTTTTTCCGAGCAAACTCTCGGGAAAAGCGTAGTTTATTAGATACGATTTTTTGATATATTTAATTATGGAGAAAGATATGAGTGAGGAGATCAAGAAAATTTATCGCACCATCGTAACAGACCATTTTCCTTCCAAGATGGAAATAAGTTTTGTAGATTCCGACAGGCGCCAGACTTTATATTATGAAAAAGTATTGTGGCGCATCGGAGAGGAGAAAAGAGGGCTTCGATACGGGGAAAATCCAGGGCAAGAGGCGGCTTTGTATCGGTTGATAAACGGAAACCTGGTTTTAGGCGAAACAGAAAGCATTCAACCGGGCCGCTATCTTGCCTCCGATGTGGAGCTGCTGCAGTCTGGAAAGCATCCTGGAAAAATCAACCTGACCGATGCAGATAACGCATTGAATATTTTAAGATATTTTCAGGATCGTCCCACCGCGGTCATCGTTAAACACAATAACCCGTGCGGCGTTGCGCGCTCAGACACACTTGAGAGCGCCTACCTTAAGGCATACATGGCAGATAGGGTGGCGGCATTCGGGGGATGTATCGCCGTAAACCGATCTGTTGACAAAGCAACCGCCCAAGCCATATCCGACCAGTATGCGGAAGTGGTTGTAGCGCCCGATTTCGAGGAAGGCGTACTGGATATTTTGTCAAAACGCAAAAACCTGCGGGTTATGCGGATTGGCAACATTAAGAAGTTGGAGAGTTTTGTGGGCAGGCGGTTTGTAGATTTCAAAAGCCTTATCGACGGAGGGATCATCGCCCAGTGGTCTTTTGTGCCAAATGTCAGGCGCAGGGAGGATCTTCGCCTAGCTGAGTGCACTTACAAGGGTACGCTTTATCGTATACAGCGCAAACCCACCGATCAAGAATATGATGATATGCTATTCGGCTGGCTTGTGGAATCCGGTGTTACATCAAATTCGGTAATTTATGTGAAAAACCAAGTGACCGTCGGCATCGGTACCGGTGAACAGGACCGGGTCGGTGTGGCCGAGATTGCACGGGACAAGGCATACCGAAAACTTGCGGATCGATACTGCTACGAGATGTATCACATTGCATACAACGAGTTGAAAGATCCTGAAAAGAAGCAGGAGATCGATGCCAAGACAGCCGAGGAGAAAGGGGGACTCATTGGTTCGGTGATGGTAAGTGACGCGTTTTTTCCCTTCAGAGACGCAGTGGAGGTCGGTATCCGAGAGGGTATTTCGGCTGTGATTCAGCCGGGTGGCTCTGAGAACGACTACCAGTCCATTGAAGGCTGCAACGAAGCAGGGGTCACCATGGTCTATACCGGGGAGCGAAGTTTCAAGCATTAGAGCAAGGCAACTCAATAAAGGCCCTGGGAGAGGCTTTATGCAATTTGAAGAGTTCGAACAGACCGTTAAGCATATTCTCGGCACAGCGCCTCCTTCCGGGGATAGGGTTGCCGCTGAGGGGCGTGCTCTTGCCGCCGATGTCAAAATCGGCCGGACCCTGTTCATGGATAAGATGGGAGTTGACTCAGAAGCGGAATATAAGCGCCGGTGCATGCGGGATGGTGTCATCATGTTTCATGCACATATCGGGATGAACTCATGGCAGACTACTGCAGAAGCACTTAGAACCTTGCAGCAGGCGGCGGAAAGTGGTGATTTTATCGTCGATCGGGCGGGCATGTGCCTTGATCGACGGATGGGCCTTCCAAAATCCCACAGACAAGGGGTTCCTGCAGAGACCGGACCTATGTTGCAGACCCCGGAAGATTGGAACCAAATCGGTCGATTGGTACCCATCCAGCCACATATGGGTGACTTCATGATCGGTTTTCCGGCATCCGTTGAAAACACCATAAGGGCCTTGCAGGCAGGAGTGACTTCCATCGGCAATCTTTCCCAATTTTTTTCACATGAAGCCCCCGGCTGGCGGGATCATGTTGCCACAACCACAGAAACGGTAAAAGCTATCGCTCTTCTGGGGGCGTTGCGCCGGCAAGGGACATTGATGCATTCCTATCTGGAAGACGGCTACGGGGCGTTGTTTTACGACTGCGCCACCATAGCCGGATGGGCTTACCTGGAGCGATATATCGTAGAGGATCTTCTGGGTGCAAAACTGGCTCACTGCATCGGAGGGCTGACAAGCGATCCCATCAAGCGTGCCGGATGGGTATTCACCCTTAACCGGATACACGATCATAGCTGCCTTGGAACCATGATTTACGGCGACACCATTTCGTTTAGCGAAAACTTTTCCACCAATACCGGGCTGGTGGGAGAATATCTACTGTGGGATATCATGGCCCAGATTGAGTGTCCCACCGGACATGCGGTACATCCGCTGCCTGTAACCGAGGCCATCAGAATACCTTCCGCACAGGAGATCGTGGAAGCACAGACTTTCGGCCGTCGGGTGGAAAAAACTGCCAGGCGGCTTCACCCGCATCTGGATTTCAGCGCTTCGTATGCTTTTGCCGAAACCGTGGCGATACACGGCAAGAGCGTCTTCAAAAAGGCGCTGGAAGGGCTAAAGACTGCAGGTGTAAACATTGAAGATCCGGTGCAACTTCTTTTTTTGCTGAAGCAACTAGGCCCTGCAGTGTTTGAGGAGATGTTCGGGGCCGGAGAAAAAGATGACGGCGCCATCCGCGGGCGGCGACCAGTGATAATGACCGATATTTTCGAAAAATCCAAACAAACCGTTGATCGTTATCGGGATCTTTTTCAAAAGCCGGAAAACCGGTGTATGCTTGAGGGACGTCGCCTTTTGATCGCCTCAACAGATGTTCATGAACATGCCATCCTGGTATTGAATCAACTCTGCCGGGATGCCCGCGCCGAAACCGTGTACATGGGAGCAGAGAAAGACCCCGATCAAGTGGTGACAAAAGCAGTTGAAAGCCGTGCAGAAGCCATCTTGATAAGCACACACAACGGTATGGCGCTTGACTATGCCCGTAAACTAAAACAGGAATTGGAGGCGCAGAAACTGAACATCCCGGTCATAATGGGCGGGGTTCTCAACCAAAAGGTGCAGGGACTCCCGCTTCCCGTGGACGTATCGGACAATTTAAGAAAGCTGGGGTTTTACCCTGCGGCCAGGTTGGAAGGAAGGTTGACCGAACTGCTCGACTCGACTGGTAAGTTTAAGGAACATTGAAAGAGAGGTGGAAAATGGGGACATCTAGTGCGAATGTTGTGATCTGCGGTGCAGGCATCGCCGGCGTATCTGCCGCATACCACTTGGCGGTAAAACATGGTGTGAAAGATATCTTGCTGGTAGATGAGCGATCTCCGCTTACGCTGACAAGCGACAAATCCAGCGAATGTTATCGCAATTGGTGGCCGGGCCCGGATAACGCCATGGTAAGTTTTATGAACCGCAGTATCGATCTGATAGAGAACCTGGCAGAGGAAAGTGACAATTATTTTCACCTAAACAGGCGAGGTTATGTGTTTTTGACCGCCGACCCCGATCGGGCATCTGCAATGAAGCAGATGGCTGAAGAGATTTCGCGGCTAGGTGCAGGTCCCCTGCGATATCACTACGGGCAAGATGATGATCCCGATTATCCGCCTGCTGTTCCATACGGATATGACCCGCAGCTTACGGGGGCCGATCTTGTCTTTGACCAGACTCTTATCAGAAGGTGCTTTCCGTTTATTACGGATCGTGCCATTGCCATGATCCATGTTCGACGCTGCGGATGGCTTAGCGCCCAGCAGTTTGGTATGTATTTGCTTCAGCAGGCAAAATCAAGCGGAGTGAAGTTTATAAACGGACGCATAACCGGGGTTAAAACCTCTGCCGGGCAGATAGAAACCATTCACGTTGATAACGCCAGCGGGCCCATTAACCTGTCTACCCGCACTTTTGTCATCGCTGCCGGACCCTTATTGCGGGATGTGGGTGCGATGGTTGGAATCGATTTTCCGGTGTTTAACGAGCTTCACGGGAAAGTCGCATTCAACGACACTGCGGGTATTATTTCCCGCGAAGCACCTTTAATGATCTGGCAGGATCCCGTAGCCCCATACTGGAGCGAAGATGAGCGCAGGGAGCTGGAATCCAGCGAAGATACCCGATGGTTGCTGCAAGAATTTCCATCAGGGGTCCATTGCCGGCCGGAGGGAGGTTCGGGGAGTCAAACGATATTGGCGTTGTGGACATACGACGTTGAAGTTCACGAACCGGTTTTCCCCCCTGCATTCAAAGATGAGTATCTAGAGATCGTGATCCGGGGGCTGGCACGGATGATTCCGGGCTTAATCGATTCCCTGGAGAAATTATCCCGGCCTGTTGTTGACGGCGGGTATTATTGTAAGACCAGGGAAAATCGACCCTTGATCGGTCCGCTGCCGGTTAAGGGAGCCTATGTGATAGGCGCCTTATCCGGTTTTGGAATAATGGCGGCTATGGCGGCAGGCGAGCTGCTTGCCAAGCACGTCACAGGTGACGGCCTGCCGGAATATGCACCATCATTTCTTCTTGACCGATACGAAGATCCCGATTATCAGAAGTTGCTTGAAAAGATGCAAGCTACATCCGGTCAGTTATGATATGCCTATGTCTGCTTACATCTTTGTTGATCGGCTCTTATTGAGGATAGATCAGGAGGACAGGTCAGAGAGATCGGTCTTTTTCCGGTGTAATTAAGATCTTGATACCTTCTTGTTTTTCGTGCATTTGCAATGCCTCCATAAATCTTGAAAGCGGAAGAACATGACTTATTAGAGGCTGAACGCGTAACTTTTGAGAACCCAGAAGCTCCATGGTTCTTGGATAGGCATCGTGACTTAGCAAAGATCCCAGCACTGATAATTCTTTGCGAAACACCAAATAGGGACTGAACTCCACTCTGACTGCCGGATCATTCACACCGAAAAGCACGGCTTTGCCGCCCGGTTTAAGTACTTCGAAACATTGAGCGACAGTACGAGGAATACCAGCGCTTTCAAAAACAACGTCCACTCCTCCATTTGAGAGATCCCGGATGGCCTGCAGGGCATCCACCTGGATTGGATCGACGGCTGCCGATGCTCCAAGCTGTCTTGCTAATTCACGGCGTTTCGCCTGGGGTTCCGAGACTATCACCTGCGTCGCCCCAGAAAGCAAAGCAAGCTGCATCAGCATAAGTCCAATAGCTCCACCTCCAAGTATCGCCACTTTCTGTCCCGGCCTTATCTGCGCGCGATCCACTGCGTGAACGCAACAGGAGGCCGGCTCCAGAAACGCTGCCCATTCAAGAGGCATTCCCCCCGGGATGTGGTATGCCTGCTGCTGAGGAACACAGGTGTACTGTGCAAAACCTCCCCCCTTATAATGGTATATGCTGCATCTGTTTTCACAGAGGTTCGGCTGTTTTCCCCGGCAGAATTCACAAACCTGACATGTGATCCCAGGATCAATTCCAACGCGCTCTCCAGGCTTAAATCCCGTAACCTTTGAGCCCACCTCCTCAACTATCCCGGATACTTCATGGCCGGGTGTGCAGCCGCGGTTTAATTCCCATGAGCCATGATACATATGAACATCGGTTCCACAGACACCGCAATAATGAACCGAAACGAGCACGTCGTGGTCTCCGACATCGGGCCGAGCACGAGATTCCAGCCTAAAATCCCCCGCACCATGTGAAATCACCGCTTTCATCAATACATCCTCCGAAGCCCCGTGACGGGAAACATAAAATTGTATGATGGCAAATAGAAATTACGGCCTTATGGCTGTTGACCAAAATCTATATACCCGGTTTGGCGCTTAATGTAAAACCATTGTATCACCTTGACACCTTAAACGGTTTTTCCTACGTTGTACTGGAATATTTTTAACCATACCGCCAAGGTTGGCCCCCGGGTTTCGTTTCGAAACGCCGCCGGCCGCGCTGTGTTGCATGTTATTTGATTTGTTTTTCTAATGCTTTTTTGAAAGATGTCGATGAAGGCGCTGGAAGAAAGACAGAATTTTTTTTACGGATATGTTGTCGTTACCGCAGCCGTTTTCATTATGACCATCGTGTGGGGAACCAATCGGACCTTTGGGGTTTTTCTAAAACCCATGCTCTCTGAATTTGGGTGGTCAAGAGCCAGTATTTCAGGTGCCTTTACCGCTGCCATGGTCGTGATGGGGCTGGCCAGCTTTCCTGCCGGCCGTATCACCGATCGGTTTGGCCCCAGAGCAGTTGTGATAATCTGCGGGTTGTGCTTGTGCTTGGGCTACTTTTTTACCTCCAGGATAACCGCCGTTTGGCAGTTTTACATCTATTACGGCCTGATGGCGGGCATCGGGATGAGTATCACCACTCCGCTGATGTCGCTTGTCGCCAGGTGGTTTGTTAAACGAAGAGCGTTGATGTCGAGTATCGTTACTGCCGGGCCCGCTTTCGGCAATATGGTGGTTCCGCTGATATTCAGTGCGGTGGTACAGTCTGTTGGATGGCGATTCTCTTATGTGATCATGGCTGGGGCCGTGCTGGTTTTCATTGTTGCAGCAGGCCGGTTTGTCAAGCGGGATCCGGCTGAGATGGGGCTCTGTCCCCTGGGGACAGATGTGAGCGTTGCGCATCGCTCGATTCAAGAAATGGATGGTTTATCGATGTCAGAGGCGCTTGGCACCAATCAGTACTGGCTGCTCAGTTTTGTTTTTTTTTGTGATTTTTTTCTCATGAATGTTGTCACCGTGCACATTGTCATTTACGCAATGGATCTGGGAATCTCCGCAATAAAAGCTGCCAGTGTGTTGTCGGTTGCATCAGGCGTATGTATCATCGCAAGGATTATTATTGGGGGCATCGCAGATAAAATAGGGTGCAAACCGACCCTTACCGCCTGTTTGGTTCTGGCGGTGATGGGGTTTGCTCTGCTTTTGGTCACCCATTCGCTCTGGACGCTTTATTTGTTTGCAGCCATATTCGGGTTCGGGCTATGGTCAAGTGGTGGGTTGATCACCCCCATGACCGCCGACCTTTTCGGCTTGAGATCACACGGCGCAATCTATGGTTCCATTTTTATAAGCGGCGCAATCGGCGGAGCTTTTGGTCCGGTTCTCATCGGCTACCTTTTCGATGTAACCGGAAATTACGCTATCCCGTTTACTGTTTGTTTTGGAATCAGCATTTTTTCTTTGCTTGCGCTTGTTGCACTGAAACCCCTTGGGCGGTAAAAATCCACAGCGCGATCCGGTTACGATGTCGCCGGAAGCATGATCTTACGGATCTGAGGGAAAAAATGAGCATAAAAAAACGTATGGAACACCTAACTGTTGCGGAAGCGTATCTGGAACTGCTTTCCGCCCGTGGAATCCGCTATTTTTTTGGAAACAGCGGAACGGATTTCGCCCCCATCATCGAAGCATTTGCAAAACGCCGGGTGCAGGGCAAGAAACATCCTTTGCCGGTGACTGTTCCTCATGAAATCACCGCTGTCTCCATGGCCCATGGATACACCATGGTGACAGGTTTCCCTCAGGCGGTAATGGTGCACGTGATAGTTGGAACCGCAAATGCACTGGGAGGTATTATCAATGCGGCACGGGCTCAGATTCCCATGCTCTTTTGCGCCGGGCGCACACCGATAACAGAGAAGGGCCATTCGCAGGCCAGGGATTTGGGGATACACTGGGCACAGGAATCGTTTGATCAGGCAGCCATGCTTCGAGAGTTCGTCAAATGGGATTATGAACTTCGATGTGGCGATCAACTGGAGACGGTAGTCGACAGAGCCCTGGCACTTACTCGAAGCGAACCCTGTGCACCTGTTTACCTAACGCTTCCCCGTGAAGTGCTGGCAGCTGAAATGGAGCAATTCGAGTTCTCTGATGATACCAGGCTGAATCCTGTGGCGGAAGCCGCTGCGAACGCCCATGAGATTCGGCGTGCGGCGGAATTGCTGGTTGCGGCAAAAACGCCACTTATCATTGTCCAATCCCTGGGACGGGATCCCCAAAGTGTCTCTGTGCTTGTCGAGTTTGCGGAAACTCTGGCTATCCCGGTAGTCGAACACTGGCACACCCATTTATGCTTTCCCCAGCAGCACCCCCTGCATGCGGGCTATGATCCAGCCCCCTACCTGAAAGAAGCCGATGTCATAGTGGTCATTGAATCCGATGCTCCATGGTTTCCCAAACTTACAGCACCGCCTTTCGAGACCAAAGTCATTCAGATTGCATCCGATCCTCTTTTTTCAGCATATCCCATCCGTGGATTCCCCTCGGATGTTTCCCTGGCTGGATCTTCCGGATTTGTTTTAACGGCACTGCTAGAGGCGGTGTTATCCAAAGGGCGGGATCATATCGCCCTTGAAAACCGGTACAGGCATTGGCGGTTGAGAAATGAGCAGTTGCGAGATTCCTGGAAGCGCAAGGCCCAAGCAGGCAGAAGAGAATCTCCCGTCGATATGATCTGGGCCTCGCGCTGTGTGGGTCATATCATTGATGATCGAAGCATCGTTATCAATGAGTATGTGCTTGATCCCGGCCAGAGCCGTTTTAACACCCCTGGTTCTTATTTCAGGCATTCTCCGTCGGCTGCTTTAGGATGGGCTCTGGGGGCTGCTCTGGGTGTAAAACTTGCCAGGCCTGATCATCGTGTGATCTGCACTGTGGGCGACGGCACTTATATTTTCGGTGTTCCGGTTTCAGCCCATTTTGTCTCAAGAGCCTATGATCTGCCGGTGTTGTTCATTGTTTTTAACAACTCCCGGTGGAATGCATCGAAGCAGGCCGCTTTATCTTATATGCCCGCGGGCTATGCCGCAAAGGCGGAGTCGATTCCTTTATGTGAACTCACCCCCGCTGTTGATTATGAGATGGTGTGCCGTGCTGCCGGTGGTTACGGGCAGCGGGTTGAAGGCCCGGAAGAACTTCCCGCTGCATTGGAGCGCGCAGTACATGTCGTGGACAAAGAGAAACGCCAGGCATTGGTGAATGTGATTTGCAAGTAAGGATCGTGGATATACCGCAATGACCTATATCGATATACACCTGCTTAAACAGTCTCGAGATTTTATTCGCTCGACCATAGCACGTATACCCGCTATGGAGCAAAAACCGGTTCTCATTGCCTACCACGGGGATGCTGATGGTTGTTGCGCGGCTTATTTTTTTGGGAAATACCTCCGGTGTTCTTCTGACTTTTACTGGATTGCCACGCCGGATTTTGATTTTTCAAAAGCGGAAAATGATCTGGCTTCGAAAAACTTAAACCTGATCGTCTTTCTGGACATGCCCGTGTACTCACGACCAGAGATGATCAAGCGTTTGAGCAGCAAGGGCTATGTTTATATTTACGACCATCACCTGCCGGGGTTGTATAAAGACTCTGGAGGCAATGAAAGGGTCTTTTATCTGAATCCGGTGATTCATCAAAACGGAAAGTCGTTTCCAGCGGCACTTTTTGGCTGGGAGCTGCTGGAAGATAAGAGCGAATTTGAAAAGAAAATCCTGTACATGGCTCTTTATACCGAATCATGGCTTGAGAGGATTTCACTTTTTAATGCCTTTGAACCCTTCCAAAAACAGACGCTAAAGAAGATCGCCGGCAGAATCCATTGCAGTTTTCTGATCCAGAATGACCCTACGGTTCACCACGCGCTGAATCTGATCGTGAAAGCAGCTGAAAAGGAAATCCTTGAAGAAGAAGCCCTCAAGGATTTCAGTGAGTATCAAATTCTGGAAAATATTTTCAATTTGATACAAAATGAAAAGAAATGGCTGCTGATTAACTTAAATTCGGAGATCAAACGTCTGGTTAATCCTAAATTCATCATAAAGAGAATAGAAAGCAAAGCCAGACTCTGTGGACTGATTGCATCTGAACTAAGATGGAGCTATCCGAAACTGGTCGTCGGCATTTGGCAAAGATGGAAAGGGCGTTTTTACTGCGAGTTGCGAAGGGGCAAAGACTGCAAAATCAATCTGGCCTCGATGGTAAACGGGCTTCATGGGCGGACAGCGATTCTCACAGGGGGCGGTCACCCTGCGGCTGCCGCTTTTACGGCCGAAGAAGAGCACTTTTTCGAAGCACTGCATCAAATAAAAACATTTCTTGCTGCCGGCAGGGTTTAACTTCTATTTTGGTATCAATTTAGGATTTGAAAAAATAACTCCCAAAGGATGCTTCAGGGTCCAACGCTATCGATTCGCTCCCCGGCAAGGGGGGATATTAATATCTTTAGCCCCTCCTGGCGCTGGTGCATTGCAAGGGCGTCAAGATATTGCTCAAGCGGTTTTATATGCGTAATCAAGGGTTGTACCTTTATTTTTTCCGTTGCAAGGAGCTTAAGAGTCCTTGGAAATGCATCGTGACTCATCACCGTGCCAAGGATGGTCAACTCGTTGCGAAATACCTGATAGGGGTTAAATTGCACTTTTGTACTCGGATTTGTCACACCGAACAAAAGGATTTTTCCGCCACGCTTCACCACATCGAAACACTGTTCGACCGTCGCAGGCAATCCGGCACTTTCAATAACGACATCGACACCGCCGTTTGACAACTCCCTGATGGCCTGTGTTCCGTCGTCTTTTACCGGATCTACGGTCGCGCTGGCTCCAAGCTGCATGGCTATTTCACGGCGTTTCGCCTGGGGTTCCGAGACTATCACCTGCGTCGCCCCTGAGAGCAAAGCAAGCTGCATAAGCATCAGTCCAATTGCTCCGCCTCCGAGTATCGCAACTGTTTGTCCCGGCCTTATTTGCACCCGGTCCGCTCCGTGAACGCAACATGAGGCCGGTTCAAGAAACGCCCCCCATTCAAGAGGCATGCCGTCGGGCAGCCTGAAGACCTGTCGATCCAGCACACAGGTGTATTCAGCAAATCCACCGCCCTTGTAGTGGAACATACCAAACCGGTTCGGACACAGATGGCTTCTTTCACTCCTGCAGTATTCACATACATTGCAGTAAATGCCGGGATCGATGGCAACACGATCACCCACATCGACCGAGGTCACCTTCTGTCCGATCTGCTTAACCACCCCCGATGCTTCGTGGCCAGGGGTGCTGCCGATGTCAAGTTCCCAGGTTCCATGGTACTGGTGTATGTCGGTGCCGCATATCCCGCAATACTCTATTCTGACAAGTACATCATTTTCTCCCACTTCGGGTATTGGCCGATCCTGGAGTCTGAAGTCCTTTATCCCATGGGATACAATCGCTTTCATAGAATCATCTCTCCTTAATTTCTTCTCAAGCTTCGAGACCTTTGAAAAACATGAACGTTTTGCAAAGGTCTCGTTTCATACCCTTGCTGCTTTGAAAAACATTATAATGACAGGGTCGAATAAAATTTTTGAGTGAAATCATCGGCTTTGATGAATCAGGCCATTGGCCCACTTAATGATATCCAACAGCCTGGCCGGTGCAAGTGCTCTGATCTCATCATAGGTTACCCATCGATATTCATGATGCTCGGGTCTTCCGATTTCAGGGTTTATCGAAAAGGTTACCTTGGATTGCGAAGTTTCCGCGATGTAATATCTGGCAACCTTTTTTCCTCCGCTCCAGTAAGGTTGGGTTTCTCTGTATACGGTCCCCCAGGGAAATTTGAGATCGCTTATACCCGTTTCTTCCATCACTTCCCTTTTAGCCGCTTCCAGCGGGTCTTCGGAAGGTTCAACGATTCCCTTGGGAAAATCCCAATTCCTGTATGTTCTTAGAAAGAGAAATTTCCATTCACCGTCCTCTTTCCTCACTACGACAATCCCTGCAGACAAAATCATGAACAACTCCCTGTTTTGCAGGTATTTCAGATCCATGTTTTACAGCAGGATCAGATATCAATCGCAGATCTTTTATGCTAAGAAGATATGTCAGTCTTTGGGAGGCCAAACGGGTCGCGGGGACATGTAAAGCTGCCGCAGTCCATCTGTAGTGAATTCGTCGGATTTGCAGAAATTGATCACCTTCCGCTCCCAGTCTTCCATCATTTGTGCCGCCCTGGGGACATCTTTTGCGATTTCCAAGGGGATGGAAATGACACCGTGCTTGTCTCCCATCAACAGATCACCCGGTTTCACAACCAGCCCGCCCACCGAAACCGCAACTCCCATGTCAATGATGTGAACATAGGCATGGGATACTGTAACGCAGCTGGAGAAGAAGTGGAATCCAAGTTCTTCCACTTCATCCAGATCGCGCACAGAGCCGTCTGTCACCGTGCCGGCACATCCCAGCGCAGTATGTATATTTGCATTTACCTCTCCCCAGAAAGAACCGATAACCGGTTGATCCACGTCATGAATCACTGCGATCCTGGGTTCCGGATACTTCTTAAGTTCATCCCACCAATCAGGCGGTGAAATGCGACGTCCTTCCGGTGATCTGGCACTGATCACAGCGGTGACGGCATATCCGATCATGGGTTTTTTGTCGGGAAAACGACATTTGATTTCAGGCAGCATAAAACCTTCGTTACGGGGTCTGATGTTAAACAATTCGATGGCATTTGAAATGGCCGGGGTGGGCCAAGCCGCAAGGGCGTCCAATTGCTCTTTGGTTAATACCTTGCTCATGATATTTCCTCCCTGTGGTTTAAGTGTAACAAATTTTGAAGAGCAACACAGATCACAAACCCTTAAATGACAATTTTTTGCATGTTTTTCAAGAGGGAATAAAACGAACCTCCCTCTTTATCATCGATCAGCATCAACCCTGTAGTACATATGCGAGTTCACGGGTGACGATTGTTTACGGCGAAATTAAAGAAGTTTTATTTTTAACCGACAATTACTGTCCCTCCGTTTAGATGTTTGAGAAAATCTCCCTCCGCAGGTATGATATATTTCCATTTTCTACCCATTTGAGCGGTATGAATTCTGCATACAGAATCTTGCACCAGGGGGGCATTAATTCGAAGCGCCGTTTTCGGAGCAATCTTAAAGCAAAAGGTTTTCATGGAGAATTATTGCAGAACTGCATGGTTCTGTGAAAATTGATGAGGAGTTGATCCAGCATGCACCTTTTTGCCATCATTTCCCACATACGATTGCAAGATGTTATTGATATCCTTTTCTTGGCCGCTGTGGCGTACCACCTGTACCTCTGGTTTCAAGGAACAAAAGCCCTCAAGGCTCTTATCGGGCTGGCGGCTTTAGGGATGATTTATACTGTTGCTCAGCTCTGGGGTCTTTTTCTAACAACATGGATGTTTCAGATCCTGTGGCAGGTTTTGATTATCCTTTTGATAATCCTGTTTCAATCGGAAATCCGTCAGGTTCTGGAACGAATCAACCCGTTGCGTGCCTTTGGGTGGCGAAGGAATTTTGCACCTGCCGAATGGATTCGAAACTTCTCTGAGGGCTGCTTTATGCTGGCAAAACGATCAATCGGTGCCCTGATCATACTGGAGCGCAGCGACAATGCAGAAGAGTGGTTTACAGGCGGTATGGCATTAGAGGCGATACCAGGGCCGGAACTTTTGCAGAGTATTTTTCAGAAAGGATCTCTGCTTCACGACGGGGCTGTCCTGATTCGGGGAGGGCGAGTGGTACTTGTGGGGGCCTATCTTCCGTTGAGTTCAGCAGAGGAGCTGCCGAAAACCTGGGGCACCAGACATCGGGCCGCCATTGGACTGTCGGAGCGTTGAGATGCATGGGTGGTGGTGGTTTCCGAGGAGCGCTCCGAAGTATCTCTGGCTCGATCGGGACGGCTGGACCGGATGAATTCCCCGGATGAGCTGGCTCATCTTGTTGAGGAAGCCTTAAAAATCCCGACACCGCCGAGCACCGGCCTTTTGGAGAAGATACGATCCCTTCTGATCACCCGGTGGCGTCTTAAGCTAGGCACCTTAGGACTTGTTAGTGCTTTATGGCTGCTGTTCGCAGGCCAGCAGGATTTTGAGGTGTCCTTGCAGGTTCCACTTGAGGTTCGAAATCTTCCCGCTCAGATGGAAATTTTACAACCATTAAATCCCAGGATCAAGATTACCATTCGTGGACTTAGAAAAGACGCAAGCACGGTGAATCCTGCGGAAGTAAGCGCCTATGTCGATCTTTCCATGGCTGGACTTGGCCGGAGGATTTTTCGCATTTTGCCGGATCAAGTCAGCCTTCCCAACGAACAGGTAAATGTGGTACGCATAGAGCCGTCTGAAATTTTTTTTGAATTCAAAGAAAAAGACCGGGACAGCGCCCGATAGGCGCTTAGTATCATCATATCGACAATTTGTTGTCGATATTGAATAACATGCTATATCAGCAGGGAAAAATAGTGAGCTGAAGTTTGAAGTGAGCTTAAGTGAACTGAAGTTAAGGAATTTGATCTTTTTTTAAAATGAAAGAGCGAAGCGATACCCTAACTTTAGGCACTTTAGATCACTTACAACTGAGTTTTTATTCCAACTGCCTCTAAAGGGGCCACTTTTTCCGAGTAAAGTCTCGGGAAAATAATAGATTTGCTATCTGAAACGAATCATAGGTTTTTGTTCAAGACCCTCTTTAAGACCCCAAGAGCATGATCGATGTCCTCCTTTTTGATGTGGTAATTTGTCACCGCTCTTATGATCTTTGGGGTTCTTGCTCCCATACGCACCCCTTGCCTGTTTAATTGAGAGATGAGTTGCTCTGAGGTAAGGTCGTCTCGTTTGATTTCAAAAAACAAAATATTGGTTTTTATTCTTGAAGGATCGATTTCAATGCCATTCATCTCTGCCAGGCCTTCGGCCAATCTGCGGGCATTATCATGATCTTCCGCAAGGCGCTGGACCATTTCATTAAGTGCCACAATACCGGCTGCGGCCAGAATACCTGCCTGGCGCATCCCTCCACCCAGAACTTTTCGCACACGCCTGGCTTCTTGAATGAATTCTCGACTTCCACAGATCACCGAGCCTACCGGGGCGGCCAGGCCCTTGCTGAGACAGAACGTGACGGAATCCGCTTTATCAACCAGCTTTCTTGCCTCAACACCAAGCGCTACGGCGGCATTAAAGATTCGAGCGCCATCAATATGCAACCTTAATCCGCGGCTGTGGGCCAGTTGAGCAACCGCTTCTACATACTCAACTTCAAGGGGGCTGCCGTAACAACGGTTATGTGTGTTTTCCAGAGCAATGAGCCTTGTTCGAGGGCAATGAATATTGTCCGGGCGGATAGCCGTCTCAATATCATCCAGCGATAACTTTCCATCCGGCTGATTGGGGATGGTTCTGGGCTGTATACCGCCCAGGGCCGCAGCACCCGCCTGTTCGCTGGTCATGATATGGGCCAGCTCCCCCATGATAACCTCTTCTCCTCGTGCACAATGGGTGAGCTGGCAGACAAGGTTCCCCATGGTACCGCTTGCGACAAACAAAGCGGCTTCTTTTCCTAGCCTCTCTGCTGCCATCTCCTCCAGTCTGTTTACGGTTGGATCTTCACCGAACACGTCATCACCGACCTCTGCAGTGGCCATTGCCCTTCGCATGGCATCTGTTGGCTTTGTAATCGTATCAGACCGTAGATCTATAATTCGCATCGATATCTCCTCTTTTGAAAATTTTCAGACCAATATACCATAACTTGAAAATAAGAGAGCTCCAAAAACATTGACTCACTTCACATCATGTTGGGCGTCTTGGAAAAATTACCGCCGATCATATAACGACACCTCAAATAACTAAAATCCTGCTATGATGCAAGCGTTTTGAACAGAAACAGAGCGAATATTATTCATCCCGCTATGTGGAGGGTGCAGGGCCTAAGACAATAAAGGTACATTGCGGTTCCCTTGATAAAACAAAAGAAGCAGAATATAATTATCTTAAAAATATATACTACTTAAACCGATCGGTTCCAGGTTCAGTGCCCGGGTTTAAAGGATTACAACCGATTAAGACCGCTTATGGTATCGAGCGGAATCTGGAAAATTCATCATAAACAAACGGGTTAAAGTAAGATTATTATGCCACAAGACACGGGTATTCTTTTAATGTGTGGCATTTGTGGCTTTTGACCTGGAACGCAGAACGATGAACCGCTCAATCTAGGTACCATAAAAAAGAGGTAAACCAAAACCAAGAGGGGAGATTCCATCATGGCCGAGCTGTTATGGGAACCATCCGAGGAGCGAATCAAAAATTCAAACATGTACCGCTTTATGAATTTCGTCAATGACCGCTGTGGGACCCATTATTCTGATTACGACGCGCTTTACCATTGGTCAATAGAAAATATACCTGATTTTTGGGCGGCACTGTGGGATTTTGTTGAGGTGAAAGCTTCAAGCCCATATGAATGTGTCGTGGATGATCTTTCGAAAATGCCCGGCGCGCAATGGTTCTGCGGGGCGAAGCTCAACTTTGCCGAAAACCTTTTGCGGTTCCGGGATGATTCGCCTGCCATTATTTTCAGGGGGGAGGGTGGAGAGTCCACAAGAATTACTTATCGTCAGCTGTACCAAGAAGTCGCCCGCACCGCCAAATCCTTAAGCGATATCGGTGTAAGGCCTCAAGACCGGGTGGTAGGCTTCATGCCGAACATACCACAGACCATCGTCGCCATGCTGGCCGCTGCCAGCATGGGAGCGATCTGGTCGTCATGCTCTCCGGATTTCGGCATCAATGGTGTGCTTGATCGATTCGGCCAGATAAAGCCCAAAGTGCTTTTTACGGCTGATGGATATGCGTTTAATGGCAAGCAATTTGATTCGTTGCAACGTATTTCCCATATCCTAAAAGACATCCCAACCGTTGAAAAGGTCGTTGTTGTTCCATACATAAACGAAAATCCGGACATCCGAGCAATACCGAATTCCGTTTTCTATGAGGAGTTTAAATCGGTGGAATCCAACCCGGATATCAGGTTCTCTCAGCTGCCCTTCTCTCATCCTCTTTATATCATGTATTCATCCGGTACCACCGGGTTGCCGAAGTGCATGGTTCAAAGTGCAGGGGGTATTCTTCTTCATCATTTAAAGGAACTTATACTGCATACGGACTTAAAGAAAGAAGATACCATTTTTTATTTCACCACCTGTGGATGGATGATGTGGAACTGGCTGGTGAGCTCCCTGGCAGTTGGGGCGACGGTAGTCTTATATGACGGCCATCCCTTCTATCCGCATGCTGGTGCTCTGTGGGAAATGGCCCAGGAGGAGCGCATCAGTATTTTTGGGACAAGCGCAGGCTACATCGCTGCGCTTCAAAAATTTAATGAAAGACCGGGTGAAAAATACGATCTCAGTGCTTTAAAGGCCGTGCTTTCCACAGGGTCTCCGCTTTCTATAGAGGGGTTTAAATTCATTTATGATGCGGTAAAGAGGGATATTCAGCTTGCATCCATTTCAGGAGGATCGGATATTAACGGTTGCTTTGCCCTTGGAAATCCCATGGGGCCGGTTTATGCCGGGGAGCTGCAATGCAGAGGGCTTGGCATGAAAGTGGAAGCGTTTGACGAAAACGGAAAGCCGGTTCGAAACCAGCAGGCGGAACTGGTTTGCACCGCTGCGTTTCCATCCATGCCCATCTACTTCTGGAACGACCCTTCGGGTGAAAAGTATCATTCAGCGTACTTTGACGTTTATCCCAATGTATGGCGGCATGGGGATTTTATCGAAATCACCGAGCGTGGCGGCGTTATTATGTACGGTCGATCGGATGCCACGTTAAATCCGGGGGGAGTGAGAATCGGAACTGCAGAAATTTATCGAATCATAGACCAGTTTGAAGAGATTGAAGACAGTGTGGTGGTGGGGCAAGACTGGAAAAATGATGTGCGTGTGATTCTTTTTCTAAAAATGGCCGATGGCTTCTCGCTGAGTGATGATCTTAAAAACAAAATCAAACAGGCAATCCGAACCAAAGCCTCTCCAAGACACGTGCCCAAGAAAATCATTTGCATACCGGATATTCCTTACACGCTGAATATGAAAAAAGTTGAATTGGCTGTAAAAAAAGTCATCCACGGCCAGCCGGTCAACAACAAAGATGCCCTGAGAAATCCGGAAGTCCTTGATTTCTATGCCGGCATAAAAGAACTAGAAGAAGACTAACAATACAAAAGGAACACTAAATACCAGGAAAAGAATAGAAGGCCGCCTCTCGCTGTTTTTAATTTGCAGGCGCCTGATAGTGGCGGCTTACCATCTTGCGGTTCCAGACACCTTTGCCGTTGGGAGTCGGTATTCCCTTTTCAATCAAGTGCTGGGCAATCTTTTCATAACTGAGGCCTTTTTGTCTGAGATCAGAGATTATCTCAAGGGCGCTTACACTATCTTCATCAACAGAAGGTTCCATGGACGTATTTTGGCTTGCTGTCGTTTCGGGTGAGATAGATTTATATGCGGTTGTGATCGGTTGGTTTCCTAAAAAGCGTTTGAGGTGTTCTGCAATCTGTTCCATTGCATCGGCATTTCGCTCTTCTGCCGTTGCTCTTCTTTCTTGTGCATCTGCCAGACGTTGTTGAACGCCGGAAATAGTTTGCAGCTGCTCTTTGATTACCTGTAAGTTTTCATTCAATGCTTCAATTGCCACTTCCTGTGAGGATTTCTTTCTCTGGTAACCGTTGGTTCTGTAGTTACCGTTTCTCATATCAAGGTTGCGAGTAAGTGTCGTGTCATAGGGCCTATTGGGCCTTGTAAATCGTCTGTCATTGCCACCCAAATTACCAGGAAAATAGTCTTTCATTCCATACTCCTTTTAGAGATCGTTAATTTATTTTATAAGATAGCTCCCCTTGTTTTAAGGAGCGCTTTTTTCCATTAAATCCTAATTATCAAGACAAGGCCGCTTTTAAGAGAATGAAAATCAGGAGAATCTCTTAACTTGCAGCAGGCGGAAAAAGCTTGCTCTTGAGCATCTGTTATCGGCAGAATCAATATTTTGCCTTCCCTATTGCCATCAGGAGAGCTGTAGACTCGATATCGTCACGGATTTGACAATTTCCCTGAAAGAGCTAAAATAAACTAAAGGCGCCAAAATCCCGGAATGCTCTTACAGCCTCTTGTGCTGTTTCCCGATAGGTCATAAAACTTTTATGAATCAATTTATAATGCTAAAAGCAAGCATTGCTTGGGCTCTCTTATAAATCCGTTGAGTTGCCTGCAATTTTTTTGTCTGGTATAAGTCGAGCCTTTTAGCGATAGGGAATTCCAAATTTTTATAAAATATAATAAAAAATGGGCTAAAGTCAAGAAAATTCTTTGCATAAACTTTTAACCTTTTGAAAAACCGGTGTTATGGATTGTCCGGGACATATTTTCAAACAGCTTAATGTGATATTATTTCAGAAAGTTTATCGTTACTGTTTCAAATATTTTCTGAGGATAGCCGATGTGTGAGACCCGTTGGGTCGTGAAATTATTTCCTTAGGACTTCCCACTGCAACTAGCCTGCCTCCTGCATCTCCACCTTCCGGCCCCAAGTCGATGATATAATCCGCTGCACAGATTATTTCCAGGTTGTGTTCAATAACCACAATGGTGTTTCCCCGGTCTACAATGGCTTGAAGAACCTGCAATAAGCGTTGAACGTCCGACAAATGAAGACCGGTCGTAGGCTCATCCAGGATATAGAGTGTATGGCCCCTGTTGGGCCTGGCAAGTTCCTTTGCCAGTTTGATTCGCTGGGCTTCTCCCCCGGAAAGGGTCGGGCTGGGTTGTCCCAGTTTTAAGTATTCCAGGCCGATATCACAGAGAAATTGAGCTCCCTGACGAATGGAAGGAATGGGTGCGAAGAAATCCGCAGCTTCTTTAAAAGTAAAATCCAGAACCTCGGCAATGGTCTTTCCCTTGTAACGGACCGCAAGCGTTTCTGAATTAAACCGCCGTCCTTCGCACAGCTCGCAGTGAACATACACGTCCGGAAGAAAGCTCATTTCAACTTTCAGACTGCCATGACCCTTGCATGCCTCACACCGGCCTCCAGCAACGTTAAATGAAAAACGCCCTGGTCCGTATCCACGGGAGCGGGCTTCGGGGGTTAAGGAGAAAAGTCTGCGGATGTCAGACAGAAACCCCACATACGATGCGGGCACCGATCGGGGGGTGCGGCCGATGGGGGTGTGATCGACTTCCAAAACACGATCCAGTGATTTCCAGCCGCAAATGTCTTTGCAGAGACCCGCCGGATGTTTTTGTTTGAGAATCCGATTTCGCAGTCCTTTGTATAGCGTTTCTTTAACAAGGGTTGATTTCCCTGAGCCTGATACGCCGGTGACACATATGAGCGTTCCCAAGGGAAAATCAACATCGATGCCTTTCAGATTGTTCGCCGAAGCTTCAAAAACCCTTATAAAGGGGTTTTTTCGATACTGCCTGAACCGTGAGGTGATTTGACGCGGTTTTCCATCTATCATAGCACCGGTAATCGACTCCGGTATCTTTTTTAAATCTTCAAGGGAGCCGCTTGCCACCACATGCCCACCGTCCTGCCCGGCCCTCGGGCCCAGATCAATAATGGTGTCTGCGGCACGGATCGTCTCCTCATCGTGTTCCACAACTAAAACAGTGTTGCCTCGGTCTCGAAGGGTTTTCAGTGAATCCAACAGAAGCCTGTTGTCTCGGGGATGAAGTCCAATGGTGGGTTCATCCAGAATATAACAGACACCCGTCAGGTTGGACCCGAGCTGGGCCGCCAGGCGAACCCGCTGAGCTTCTCCTCCGGAAAGCGTATCGCCGCTTCTTGCCAGAGATAGATAGGATAAACCAAGTTGATTCAACAAGGACAGACGAGACAGGATCTCGGTTAGTATCGGTTCGGCAATAGGTGCCTGGTCTTTTTCAAATGTCCATTTTTTGAGAATGTCCTGAAGCCGGTTCGCAGAAACCTGCACCAAATCCCAGATTGAATATCCCTTAACTTTGACCGTCAAAGCTTCAGGCCTCAGTCGGCTGCCACCGCATCTTTCACAGCATTTGCGGTATTCTTCCTTTTCTCCCTTTTCTCCCAGCCCCCCGCAATCGGGGCATGCGCCATGGCTGCTGTTAAAAGAAAACAGCCTGGGATCCATTGTTTTAAGGCCGATCCCGCAGGATGGACAAGTGCCCTTTACACTGAATATTTCTCCGTTACCTTTTTCATTGAATACGATAAGGCTTCCATCTCCCTCCTTCAGGGCTTGGGTTATCATCTCATCAGGGTTGTTCGCCGGCAGTCCGCCCACCACCAGATCGACGCTATGCTCCTTGTACCGGCTCAACTCAAGGTTTTTTGTGATTGTCGTTATTTTCCCGTCGATCCTGGCCTTCTGATATCCTTGCCGCAGCGCCCTAAACAGAACATCCTTATGAAATCCTTTTCGTCCCCTAACCTTTGGGGCCAGGATTAATACATGTTTGTTGCCGAAACGGGATTTAATTTGTTGGATGACCGAATCCTGTGTTTGAGCGGTCAATACTCGACCGCAACCCGGGCAGTGCTGCTTTCCAGCCTTGCTGAACAAAAGCCGCAGAAAATGGTAAATTTCCGTTAGGGTTGCGACCGTAGAGCGCCTGCTTGCATGGCTGATTCTTTGTTCGATGGCAACCGTGGGAGGAAGTCCGGATATGAAATCGACGTCCGGTTTTTCCAGGATTTTTACATACTGGCGGACATATGGAGCTAGACTTTCAAGGTAACGCCGCTGACCCTCGGCAAAGAGAATATCAAATGCAAGTGTGGACTTCCCGGAACCGGAAACACCCGTGAGCACGACCAGTTGGTTTCTTGGGATGCTCACCGTAAGATTCTTTAAATTATGTTCACGGGCGCCGGTAACGACAATGGTCTTTGAGCCGGCAGTGGCGTCTTGCTGTAAGGATGTTGGGGTTAAATCAGATTTACGAATATGTTTCCGGTCAGCCAGATATGATTGCAGAAAACGGCCGGTGGGAGATTCCGGACAGGTTGCTATTGCCTCGGGAGGTCCGGAGGCTACTATTTGACCACCCCGGTCTCCGCCTTCGGGTCCCAGTTCAATCACCCAATCAGCTGTTTTAATGACATCCATATTATGCTCTATTACCAACACGCTGTTTCCTTCATCAACCAGCTTTTGAAGAGCCTTGATCAGTTTTTCGATATCGTTGAAATGAAGGCCCGTTGTGGGTTCATCGAAAATAAAAAGTCGTTTTGCACCATCGCCTGTTTTAAGATAGCGCGATAGTTTCAGCCTCTGTGCCTCTCCACCGGAAAAGGTATTGACGGGCTGACCCAGCCGTAAGTATCCAAGGCCGACATCCTTAAGCGGTTGAAGTGCTTTGATGATTTTTGGTTCTTGGCGGAAAAACTCGATTGCCTGGTCGACGGTCATCATTAAAATGTCGTAAATGTTTTTACCGTTCCAGTATACAGCCAGCACTGCTTTTTTGTATCGCCTTCCTGCACAATCCGGGCACGTGATAAAAACATCGGACAGAAACTGCATCTCCACTTTCTCATAGCCCTCTCCCTTGCATGTTTCGCAGCGCCCCCCATCCACATTGAAGGAGAAAGAAGAAGGCCCAAATCCTGTTTTTCTGGCATCGGGTGTTTCAGCCAGCAGATGCCGAACAGCATCCAGCGCCTTGGTGAATGTCAATATGTTTGCCCTAGGCGTTCTGCCGATGGCCTTCTGATCAACAAGTACCACGTCCGATAGATGCTTGGTTCCCTGGATGGTTTTGTGACGGCCGGGTCTTCCCTGGGGGTCCGATGAACGCCACTTTACTGCCTTGTACAGGATCTCTTCGGCAAGGGTCGATTTTCCGGAGCCGGACACCCCCACCAGGCAGACAAAAAGCCCCAAAGGTATAGAAACATCGATGTTTTTGAGATTGTTCGCTCTCGCTCCTCTGATTTTCAGCCATTCTTTGCCTTTAGGGCAGCGTCGTTTATGCGGTATGGGGATCTTTAGCTTCCCGGTAAGGTACTGTCCTGTGAGAGAGCCGTTTACATTATGCGGGGGCCCGAAATACATGATGTTTCCACCCTTATCTCCGGCCAGAGGGCCGATATCGAGCATAAAATCGCTGTGGCGAATGATTTCAGGATCATGTTCCACAACCACAATGGTGTTTTCATAATCCCGGAGCCTTGCCAAAATGCGAATCAGCCGGTGGTTGTCGCTTGGATGCAGACCTATACTGGGTTCATCCAGAATGTATAGGGTATTTACCAGAGAAGCACCAAGCGCCGAGGCCAGGGCTACTCGTTGAACTTCACCCCCGGAAAGCGTTCTTGATTGCCGGTCAAGCGTTAAATAACCTAGCCCTACGTCTTGAAGGTACCGAAGCCGTCCGCGAATTTCATCAAGAAGAAGCAACCCGGCTTCATCTGTGGAAGGAGGGCGGTAGGTTTCAAAAAAATTAAGCGCATGATTCACATCCATCGCATATATTTCAGCGATATCTCTGCCGTTTAACCTGTATAAAAGCGCTTCAGGCTTAAACCGGGTGCCCTTGCAGTCTTTACATTCGTTGTAGCTACGATATCTTGAGAGAAAAACCCGAACATGCATCCTGTAAGTCTTTGTTTCAAGCCATCTGAAAAATCCCTTTATGCCGTAATAATCTTCGGTGCCCTCAATGATTGCCCGTTTCTGTTCGGCCGTCAGTTTGCTGAAGGGGATATCTGTCTTTATTCGATTTCTGTTGCAGAAGCGAATTAGATCTTCAAACTCAAACCGGTGCTCTTTCCTGGATCCCCATGGTTTAATAGCTCCCTCTTCGATTGACAGGGAGGGGTTTGGGATGATGAGATCAATGTCGATATCTATGGTTCGACCGAATCCCCTGCATGTTTCGCAGGCTCCGATGGGGCTGTTGAATGAGAACAAATTGGGCTGCGGTGGGCTGTAGGATATGCCGCAGTCTGCACATTGCAGTCGGGAGCTGAAACAAAGCCGAATATCCGGTTCAACCCAGACATCAAGCCTGCCTTCTCCAAATCGAAAAGCCTGTTCAAGTGAATCTAAAATACGAGTTCGATCTTTCAATCTAAGGCGTAATCGATCCGCAACCACATTTAGCTGATCGCGGTTATTCCATTGATCAAGATGCGCCAACTGTCTGTTTTGATAGCACCGGTCAAACCCCATTGCTCTCAAGGATTTTCGGATTTGCTCCGGTGGAATATCGTTCTGGGGGAAGGGAAAGGTGATCACCATTTTTGAGTCTGCTGGATATGATTGCAATTGTTTCCATATAAGCTGGGGGGTTTCAGGGATAACGGGCCTGCCGCATTTGCGGCAGTGAAGTTGCCCCATTCTAGCGAAAACCAACTTCACATAGTCCGTGATTTCGGTCATGGTGCCGACGGTGGAGCGAGAGGTTCGAACCGGATCCTTTCGATCGATGGCGATGGCCGGCGGAATTCCTTCGATTGCGTCAACCTGGGGGCGATCCATGCGTTCCATAAACTGGCGTGCATAAGGGGAGAAGGTTTCGACATACCGGCGCTGGCCTTCCGCGTAAAGCGTGTCGAAGGCAAGCGAGGATTTCCCCGAACCACTTACCCCTGTGATGACGGTCATCTTGTGCAACGGGATTTCAAGATCAAGATTCTTCAGGTTGTTTTGCCTGGCGCCTTTGATCTTTATGCTTTGGACGGGCATGCAAATACGCTCCGGACACCTTGAAGATTCCCATTAACGCTGGGTGTCTAATCGTTACCGGTGGCTTTAAAGTGGAAGTGTTGCGATGCCGAAAACCCGGCTGGTATCTTTCAACACTAACAGTACGATCGAAAATGATGATTGAAATTTATTCACGATCTGCATGTGTGTCAATGGGAAGGGAATTCGATAATGCATCTCGAATGGCCCTGGCGAGCTGTTGTGATGTAAGGGGTTTTGTGAGTAATTTTCGGATGCCCAAGCTCTGAACGGTTTCTTCACTTAACTTGAGCAATGTATACTTAAGAACGTATGGGTCTGTCACCCAGCAACCGGTCATGGGAATGGGGGGGTGAAGACTGGTGTTTCCTGTTCAGTATCGAAGTGGATATTCGGTTAAGCCGGTTTCTCGGTGGCCGTTCCCGGAGCCCGCACCATTAATACGGGAACCGATGCAGCCCGCAGGATACGGTCTGCCACGCTGCCTCGAACCCACCGGCTGACGCCTGATCTGCCGTGAGTGGCCATCAAAATGAGGTCAATATCATTGTTTTCAGCATATTCCGCAAGTCGATCCGCCGGCCTTCCGAAGAGCACTTCGGTTTGTAAATCCGTTGTTGCAGGCTGGAATCGGTCTATGACCTGTTTCAGGTACGCCTCGGCTTCGGCTTTTCTGGCCGATTCCCTGTTCTGCAAGTCATCCATACTGATAGCATACTCTCCTGCGATTGCAGGTGTGATGGATTCCAGAACCCGTACGAAGACAATCTGGCTAACCTGACACTGATTGATAAAGCCTTCCACATGCGGGAGCACACATTCCGCCAGCCCAGAGCCATCCAACGGTACCATGATTTTTTTATACATGATTCCTCCTTGCCATCGATTTGTCCGTATGAAACTTTACGGGCCGATAAGGTATTCGCTCTTTACAGCTGACAAACTCAAAAACAAATGTTCCGGTAAAGGGGTAATTTGCTGAATAATAATATCAAATCTCTGCTTTTAAAGCAACATCAGCAAAGCAGAGAATATCTGTGAAAAGGCGGGAAATTTCTTGTAACAGGCGTAACCGACGATTCGCCGGGGTAGAAAATCAACCGCTAATCTTTTTGGTCGATCCGATAGCGAATGCAGGCGATTAAGTTTTCCAGTTCTTCCTGTTTTAATACCGAAAGATAGCTTAAGTCGAGATCGGTTTTTAAGATCGCTTTAATTTTTTCGATGAGTTTTTGCTTTTGCATACTGGATTCCGAAAGAGCCATACTCATTGCCTGTAATGTTTCTTAAGAACTCAGCCTGTACATATACCACAGGTTGGCTCGGTTGTCATCCCAAAAATCGAATGTGGCGTTATCGATGGATGGTGAGGTGTTTTGGGCCGAATTTCGCCGAGAACTGCGATAAGTTTCCAAAACATATTGACTTTTACAACGGCTGGTGATCAGATTCAGCTCTAAGTATGGACTTCCAGTAATTTTCGGTGAATTTCGGCCCGAAATTTTATTCGACTTAAGA
>JAFDFZ010000056.1 GCA_019309565.1 Deltaproteobacteria bacterium | reverse complement strand
AATGTCCGCATCGGTGCCCTGTTTGGGAGCGACGGGCCCAGGGACGCTGATGAGATAACCAGAGATGCCCTGGCCTTGACCGCTATAGAAAGCATGGGCAACTTGCCGGCGACGGCACTTACGGTCGGCAATCTTCGAAGACTGGAGTTGGCCAAGGCAATCGCCACCAGCCCCCGACTTCTTCTTGCCGACGAACCCTGCGCCGGCCTCAATGCAACTGAAACTTGAAGTTAAGGAAGGAGAAATCGTGGCCCTGATCGGCTCCAATGGCGCCGGAAAGTCCACCGCTGTCAAGATGATCGCCGGTGCTCTGCAACCTATAGCCGGTACGATACGGTTTGAAGGTGAACATGTGACGGGGCGGCCGGCCTATGAGGTGGTTGAGCGGGGTATCACTCTAGTCCCTGAAGGCCGGCAGGTTTTTCCCCAGATGACCGTTTTGGAAAACCTTCTCATCGGTGCTCAAACCCGACGGGCCCGGCTGAAACTGAATCAGAACCTCGATCATGTTTTCAGTTTTTTTCCTCGCCTGGCCGAAAGACAAAACCAGAATGCAGGATCTTTGAGCGGCGGGGAACAGCAGATGCTGGCCGTGGCGAGAGGATATATGTCTTGCCCCAAATTAATGATTTTAGACGAACCTTCTCTGGGTCTGAGCCCGATCCTTGTCCAGCAGATTTTTGATATTATCATCGGCCTGAATCGAAGCGGTATCAGTGTGCTTCTGGTGGAACAGAATGCGCACTTGTCTCTGCAGATTGCCCGGCGTGCTTATGTTCTTGAAAAGGGAAGGATTTCGCTGAGTGGAACCGGTAAAGAGCTCCTTAGGGAAGGCCACCGGTGAAATACAAGATACTGGGCATTTGCGGAAGCCCCCGCGCAAAGCCAATACCGACCGTTTGCTCCAGGAAGCGCTCAATGGCGCCATAGCTGAAAAAGCGGTTACTGCAGAGACACTGTTGCTTCGAGAGATGAAAATTCATTTCTGCTCCGGATGCTTTAAATGTTTTGATGTCAATGAAAACGACTACGGGTGCCAGGTTTACAGAGATTCGATTGTTTAAACCCACCAAAAATTGAAAATACAGGCGAGAATAGTCGATAAAGTAAAAGCCTGCGGCCTCCATTCAGAACATTCAACATAAATACGGTTGCCCGGACATCAGAAGAAAAGGCTATAGATATCCGAATGATAAGGCATCCAACCGTTTTATAGATCTTCAAATCTTCGATGATCGGCCATGAACATCTGATGCAACGATAATTTGATGCACCTGGTTTTTTGGTATGATCTTTGCCGAGTACATAGAATCCCCAGCTTGACGTAAATTTTACATCGATCCCCTGCTTTGTCCTAAGCGCTTGGGATCTATGAAAATAATATCTTTTATCGAAGAGCAACAGCTTGTGAAAAAGATCCTCAAGCATCTGGGATTGTGGGAAACCAGAAACCATGCCCCGCCCGCAAAAAGAGCTACACATGTTCCTGGGCTGATCCATGCGGAAAAACATCTCTTCGCCAGGGTGTTTTTTGATATGGAGTTTCCAGGAGGTTCGGTTACAGATTTCTGGTGCAGGAAACGGCTTTGGATAAAATCATCTGAATCTTGTTTAACACCTCGCAGCCTTCTGCGCATCCCGGCAGTTTTTTACGCTGAACACATTCTCTGCACGGGCTTTTGACAAGGCACCCGATTTCAAAATCGAATTTGCACACAGAGGCATCCCCGAGGGATATGTGGGTAACTTGTTTCATGGAATCAACGGACTTAATCGCATGATGGTATCTCATGATAGGAAAACATCATAACACGAAGATGATGATGGGGTAAAGCATCTTTTGACAAAACACCGTGCATTTTCGGCTGTGTTGGTTTTCTTTACCGTTGGTGGAGAATGTGGTATTTTTAGACTCTATATGACTGTAAGCACATCCCTTGACTTGAGGGTGATGCTGAGTGACCCCGTTGTTGCAAAACTACTCAAAAGGCGGCAGGAGTAAGATACTGATAGATTTACGTACAGGTCATTTTGCTATATTATTTATAAAGCTACGGGGTAAATTTGAATAGAATCGATTCTGACAGCTGCTGATTTAAAGGAAATTGCGTGCGAATTGGTTTTGGGTATGACATTCATCGATTGGTAAAAGGCCGCCGGCTCGTGTTGGGGGGAGAAACCATTCCTTTTGATAAGGGACTGTTGGGCCATTCGGATGCCGATGTGCTCATTCATGCCGTTTGCGACGCAGTGCTGGGCGCTGCGGCTTTGGGAGACATCGGCATGTATTTTCCAGATACAGATCCAGAATATAAAGATATATCCAGCCTGTTTTTTCTTAAACGCATAGAGGAAATGACGGCCCGTAAAGGATACCGTGTTGAAAACATCGATGGGACCATAGTGGCCGAAGCTCCGAAAATATCTCCATACAGGGAAAAAATGAGACATAACATCGCACAGGCTTTGAAGATTGACATCGATCGTGTAAGTGTAAAGGCAACCACTTCAGAGGGCCTTGGAATCATTGGCAAGGGGATGGGCATAGGCGCAATGTGTGTAGCCCTTATAGAAAAGTACTCATCGCACCCTTAAATGCGCTGTAAAGCCTTATAATGATGGCGACTTAAGATCTATTTACAATTTTACGGTAAAACAGGGTGCGAAACTTTAGAAAGAATTAACAATTTTGTTTTAAAGGAAATTCATAATGACGATTCATATTTACAATACCCTTAGCAAGAAGAAAGAAGAATTTGTGACGGTTGAGCCGAATCGTGTTCGCATGTATGTCTGCGGTCCAACTGTTTATGACTCCAGCCATATAGGCCATGGAAGATCTGCAGTGGTTTTCGATGTAATTGTGCGCCATCTGCGATTCCGCGGATTTAAAGTGACTTATGTAAGAAACTTCACGGATGTGGACGATAAAATCATCAATCGCGCCAGGGAACTCAATACTCACTGGAAGGAGCTTGCAGATAAATATATTCAAGAATTCTATTCGGACATGGATGCCCTCAATGTCCAGAGAGCGGATATTGAGCCAAAGGCAACGGAGCACATCAAACAGATGATTTCCGTTATAGAAAACTTGATCCGAAAAGGTCATGCCTATCAAATAAACGGTGACGTGTTTTTTTCGGTGGAATCATTCAGAGATTACGGAAAACTCTCAGGCCGTCGCCTGCAGGATATGGAGGCGGGGGCCAGGGTTGAGGTTGATGAAAGAAAACGAAATCCGTTTGATTTTGCGCTGTGGAAAGCCTCGAAACCCCAGGAGCCGGCCTGGGACAGCCCGTGGGGAAAGGGGAGGCCAGGCTGGCACATTGAATGCTCGGCCATGAGTGTCGAATATTTAGGAGCCACCATCGATATTCACGGCGGGGGAAAGGATCTTATATTTCCGCATCATGAAAATGAAATCGCACAATCGGAAGCGGCGTTTGGCACTGCTTTCGTAAAATACTGGGTTCACAACGGGTTTGTAAATATCAACCAGGAAAAAATGTCGAAATCATTAGGAAATTTTTTGCTGATAAAGGACTTGCTGAAACGCTATCATCCGGAGGCAGTGCGACTCTTCTTACTCTCAAAACATTATCGAAGCCCCATCGATTTTTCAGAAAAAGCCATACAGGAGGCAAGCTCTGGCTTAGAGAAGATATATTCATTGCTGGACCGCATAGGCAAAACCATCGGCAGGCGCACCCGGACAGATGTCGAAATCAAGGAAGGGCGACACTTAAAAGGTTTCTGTGAAGCCATGGACGATGATTTCAATTCAGCTCAAGCACTTGGTATTCTGTTTGAGGCGGTGAAAGACGCAAACCGACTGCTGGATAAAAACGAAAATAATATGACGCCTGAGGTTGAGAGAGAGATTCGAACCGTTCGCGAAGAAATATTAAAAATGGGAGATATCCTGGGGATTCTCTCTGAATCTCCTTCCGATTACTTTCAAAACAAGAAGCGAAAGGTACTTGAGGAGCAGTCCGTAGAACCGGCGATAATCGACAGAATGGTGCAGGAAAGGGATGCAGCAAGAAAGGCGAAAGACTGGGCTGCAGCCGATCGAATCAGACAGCAACTGGCGGAAATGAATGTTATCCTGGAAGATAGACCGGATGGGACCATATGGAAGGTTAAATCCTGAGTACTCAGGAGAATAGTGAGCTTAAATGTCAATTTTCAATTTAGTATCCAGTTTTTCACCAAAAGGTGATCAACCAAAGGCGATCGAAGCCTTAAGCGAGGGGGTTCTGTCCGGCAAAAGAGATCAGGTGCTTATGGGGGTGACAGGTTCAGGAAAAACATTTACAATGGCCCGTATTATTGCAAATGTTCAGAAGCCCGCCCTTGTCATTGCACCGAATAAAACCCTTGCAGCACAATTATATAACGAATTCAGATACTTTTTTCCCGAAAACGCAGTCGAATATTTTGTCAGCTACTACGACTATTACCAACCCGAAGCCTACATTCCATCGACAGACACCTACATTGCAAAGGATTCTTCAATCAACGAAATGATTGATAAGATGCGCCATTCTGCAACCCGTTCGGTTCTGTCAAGAAGGGATGTTATCGTTGTGGCCAGTGTTTCTTGCATATTTGGGCTGGGGGCGCCGGAAGATTATCTGTCCATGCGGATTGAAATCGAAACCGATATGGAACTTGTAAGAGACCGATTGCTCTATGAGCTTGTGTCCATGCATTATGAGCGGAATGACTATGATTTTCATCGGGGAGTCTTTCGGGTAAGAGGTGATCGGGTCGAAATTTTTCCTGCATACGAAGAGGACACGGCGGTTCGGATCGAGTTTTTCGATGATGTTGTGGAGTCTATTGCGGAAATCGATCCACTTAAGGGAACGGTAAAGAAACGGCTCGGTCGGACAACGATTTATCCAGCCAGCCACTATGTGACCCAGAGAACCACACGCGAGAGAGCCATTGAAGCTATCCAGCAGGAACTGAAGGAAAGGATCGATTATTTCAGATCACAAAACCGGCTGATCGAGGCGCAACGAATAGAGGAAAGAACGCTTTTTGACCTGGAAATGATGCAAGAACTCGGATACTGCCACGGAATAGAAAACTATTCGCGGCATTTGACGGGAAGGGCACCGGGCGACCCCCCTCCGGTTTTATTGAACTATTTTCCGGATGATTACCTGTTGTTTATCGACGAAAGCCATATCGCAATACCTCAGCTTAACGGCATGTATAACAGCGATCGATCACGGAAGGAAACACTGGTGGAGTTCGGATTCCGGTTGCCGTCGGCTCTGGACAATCGTCCGCTTAAATTCAGCGAGTTTGAAAATGCAGTGCCTCAGGTGATCTATGTGTCTGCCACCCCATCGGAATACGAACTTAAGAGGGCAGGGGAGATGGTGGTGGAGCAAATCGTCAGACCCACCGGCCTGGTCGATCCGGAGGTGCAGGTTAGAAGCGCCAAGAATCAGGTGGATGATCTTTATGACGAGATTCGTTTGCGTGAAAAAAGGGGTGAGCGGGTGCTTGTTACAACCCTTACAAAGAGGATGGCAGAAGATTTAACGGAGTATTATGCGGAGCTGGGGGTACGGGTTAAATATCTTCATGCCGATATAAACACCCTGGATAGAATGAATATCATACGAGAGCTGAGAAAAGGCGAATTCGATGTGCTCATCGGTATCAATCTTCTAAGAGAAGGGCTGGACATCCCAGAAGTTTCGCTGGTGGCGATTCTGGATGCAGATAAGGAAGGATATCTTAGATCTTCGCGGTCATTGATTCAAACATTTGGTCGTGCGGCCAGAAATGTACGCGGGAAGGTCATCATGTACGCGGATGTAGTAACGGCGTCCATGCAACAGGCCATCGATGAAACCGAACGGAGAAGAAAAATCCAGCAGGAATATAATGAAAAAAATAGCATCATCCCTGAAACGATTCGAAAAGAGATCATGCCGATTTTTGAGGATTTCTATGAACCTGAGGTTACCCTTGCAGACACGATATCGGAAACGGTCGCCGATTACGAATCGCTGGAGCTGGACACCCTTGATGATATCATCGGAAAGCTGGAAACAGAAATGCGGGCGGCTGCCAAAGCGCTTGAATTTGAGAAAGCCGCAGAGCTCAGGGACCAAATTGTGACGTTGAAGAAAATGGCCGTTTTTGAAATATGAACTGCTCTGAAAATGTTAAACGATCTGGCAACTAAGATTGAGAGAGTTCCGTCCGGCCCCGGTGTGTATCTGATGAGAGATTCTGAGGGGCGAGTTATATATATCGGAAAAGCAAGGGACCTGAAAAAACGCCTTTCCTCCTATTTCCGGAATGCGAAGCAATGGAACATGAAAACCGCCATTCTGGTCCAAAAGGCCTCCAGTTTCGACACCATCATCACCAGCACCGAAAAGGAGGCCTTGATACTGGAATCCAATCTCATCAAACGACACAAACCCCGTTACAACGTCGTTCTAAAGGACGATAAGCGGTACCCTTCATTGCGTTTAGATATCAACAGCCCCTATCCGAACCTGACCATTGTCCGAAAACCCAAAAAAGACGGTGCCCTATATTTTGGACCGTATGCTTCAGCAAAGGCTGTGCGGGAAACCCTGAATATTGTGAACAAAGCCTTTAAACTGCGTAAATGCAAGACCAATGACTTCAGGAATCGAACCCGGCCCTGTCTTCACTGCCAGATGCAGCGATGCCTGGCTCCATGCTGCATGGATGTAGACCCTTCCGATTATGATGAAATGGTCAGAGAGGCTATACTTTTCTTGAAAGGAAGAACGCCGGATCTTATTCGGAAAATCAAAAAAGAAATGGAAATAGCCTCAGAGAAACAGGAATTCGAAAAGGCCGCACGTCTAAGAGACAAAATGTTTGCTTTACAAACAACCGTTGAAAAACAAGTCGCCGTTACAACGGACTTCAGGGATCGCGATGTACTGGCGGTGGCGACCAGAGACGAGCGGTCTTTGGTTACGATCTTTGCTGTTCGAGGTGGTTACTTGATGGGAACCCGACATTTCGATGTTTCCGGTTCCATATTGTCCGAATCCGAGGTGATAGACACCTTTATCAGGCAATATTACGAATCGGCACCTTTTATTCCGGAGGAAATTCTCATTCCAACCGACATCGAAAACAATGAATTGATCGAAGAATGGCTCAGGCAACTGAAAGGCAGCGTCGTGCGAGTTCATCACCCCCGAAAGGGAGAGAAGGCACGACTGATCTTGCTGGCAAAGGAAAATGCTGAAAAAGAACTGAACGATCAGATTGCGGTTGATTCTACCGAAGCGAACATTCTGGCCAGGCTTCAACAACGATTGCGACTTGAAAGATACCCGCAACGGATCGAATGCTTCGACAACTCTAACATATCAGGAACAGAGCCGGTGGCGGCCATGGTGGTATTTGAAACCGGCAAACCAAAAAGAGCCGATTATCGAAAATATCGCATCAAATCTGTAGACAGACATGACGATTATGCTTACATGGCGGAGGTATTGAAACGACGTTTTTCAAAAGGAAAGCAATCCCTGCCGCATCCCGATCTTTTGGTTGTGGACGGCGGAAAAGGCCAACTGAACATTGCGGTATCTGTGCTGAAAGAGCTGGGTAATTTGGGAGGGTTTGATCTTATCGGGATTGCAAAGAAAGACGAGAGGCGAGGGGAAACCGAAGACAAGGTCTATAAAGCAGGAAGAGCTAATCCTGTTAATTTCGGTAAAGACAGGGATCTTCTGCTTTTTCTCCAGAAAATCAGAGATGAAGCTCACCGATTTGCCATCTCATTCCACCGTCAGCGTCGAAGGAAGCGTTCTTTGCATTCTGCACTGGATTCTGTTCCAGGGATCGGAAAAAAAAGAAAAGAAATACTTTTAAAGCACTTTGGAAGCATGAAAAAAATCCGGGAAGCACATCTTGAAGAGATTCTTTCGCTTCCCGGAATGAATCGAAAAATCGCACAAGCCATAAAAGCTGGTCTTGCAACTAATATTTTAGAGATTTAAGCGCGTCCTTTAGACTTTGAACAGCGTCAGCCGAATGCTGTAATGCTTTCTTTTCTTCGTCTGTTAATTTGATCTCGATGATCTCTTCAACACCTTTTGCCCCCAGTTTTACGGGAACTCCCATAAACAGATCGTTAAATCCGTATTCACCCTGCAGATAAACTGCACAGGGAAGAATCTTTTTCTTGTCTTTCAATATGGATTCGGCCATCTCAACCACCGCCGATGCGGGAGCATAATAGGCACTGGTGGTAAGAAATTTTACGATTTCAGCCCCTCCGTTGCGCGTTCTGTCCACTAAAGCATCGATCCTGTCTTGCGTCATCAGCTCCGTGATGGGTATTCCCGCCACAGTAGAATACCGTGGTAAAGGAACCATGGTATCCCCATGACCACCTAAAACAAAAGCATGGGTGTTTTCCACCGAAACATCAAGTTCCATGGCGATGAATGCACGGAACCTGGCGGAATCAAGCACCCCCGCCATCCCAATAACACGGTTTTTAGGGAAACCGCTTGTTTCGAAAGCAACATGACACATGGCATCCAGTGGGTTGCTGACAACGATCAGGATACACTGTGGAGAGTATTTGACCACCTGTTGGGTCACCCCCTTTACGATACCCGCATTCGTGCCTATAAGGTCATCCCTGCTCATTCCAGGTTTTCTTGGAACACCCGCCGTAATGATGACGATGTTAGACCCTTCGGTTGCCTCGTAGCTGTTCACCCCCGTCAGCTTTGCATCGTGTTTCTCAATGGGAGCGGCTTCCGTAAGGTCAAGGGCTTTTCCCTGTGGTACCCCTTCAACGATGTCTATCAACACCACATCACACAAATCTTTTTCTGCCAGCCGCTGGGCGGTGGTCGCCCCAACGTTTCCGGCTCCGACAACGGTCACTTTTCTATCCATGACAATCTCCTTTGCGAAATTGACCCCGTAGCTGCATAAATCATATAGCAAAATGGTATGCAGGCATGATTTTTCAGTACCTGACGACTGCAGCCTTTAAGTGGTTTTGCAACAACGGGGTTGATCTATGTTATGAAAAATCACCACGACCTCGTTTCTAAACAGAGTTACAGGTATTGTCAACCCCCTTTGTTGTCCATCGGCGAGGTGCTGTTGATTCGAAAAGCTCCATGCGACGGGTCGAATGAAATTTTTAAAGGCAAAATACAATTTACCATCCGCCATGAGGGCACAATAGGAGTCAACAAAGCGCTTTAACCAGTAGGAGCAAGATCTTAAGTTACTTAGTACCGCTTCCCCTGTGCCTTAAGCTCGATGTTTCAGATTGGCTGCCGCCTAAGTGCTTCGGTATGATTATTTTGCCTTTAAAAATTTTATTCGACCTGAGTCGCACCTTTTCTCGAGCCATACACGCTTTAAAATGCGATTATTCGGAGAATTAAGATGCTTTCCGCGTTTACTGATAATTGCTGGTGTTGTCAAAAAAGTGGTTGAAGATGCTATGTTTTTATGCAAAATAATTAAACTTGATAGTGGAGAAAATTCCTTTTTAGCCCAAAGACGCCATGAGAGTCTGTGGCTGATTTATAAATAAGGAAACCTATGGAAAAAGGAGCACACAAGCATGGAGCCTGCCCTTTATGAAACCGATTTTCCAACGCTGAACTTATTTAGGAAAGGAAAGGTCCGGGACATTTATGACCTTGGAGACTGTTTGTTGATGGTGGCCACAGATCGTATATCGGCCTTTGATGTGGTGATGGCCGATCCTATTCCCGGAAAGGGGAAAATATTGACGCAGATTTCCCTGTATTGGTTTAATGTAATGAGCCATCTGGTGCCGAACCATGTCATTACCAGCAACGTGGCCGAATATCCGGATGAGTGCAAACCCTATGCTGACGTACTGGAAGGAAGGAGTATGCTGGTAAAAAAGGCCGAACCACTTCCGGTTGAATGCATAGTTCGGGGATACATTTCAGGGTCGGGATGGAAATCCTATCAGGAAACAAAAAGCGTTTGCGGAATTTCACTGCCGGACGGGCTTAAAGAATCCCAAAAACTTCCGGAACTTCTGTTCACACCTTCGACCAAAGCGGAAATCGGAGAGCATGATCTGAATATTGATTTTGACAGGGCCGTCTCTCTGCTAGGCAGATCAGTGGCGGAAAGAGTCAGGGAACTGAGTTTGTCGATCTATAAAAAGGGTTCCGAACTTGCTGATGCAAGAGGCATTATTATTGCGGACACCAAATTTGAATTCGGCAAATACGAAAACGATCTTCTTCTCATCGACGAAGTCCTGACACCCGATTCTTCTCGATTCTGGCCAAAGGGTGATTATCAGCCCGGTCGATCTCAGCACAGCTTTGATAAACAATACCTGAGAGACTATTTGGAGTCTCTTGACTGGGATAAGAAACCCCCGGCACCCAGACTGCCAGCGGATGTGATTGAAAATACGAGAAAAAAATACCTGGAAGCATTAAACCTTATTTCCTGAAAACTCCATGCGATTCAAGAATGAAACGATACCCCTGAGCGATATCGATTCAAATGATGAAACCTATCGGATCACCACTGAAACGGATGTGAGCGAAATTGCAGCTTCCATAGCGAGTATTGGACTCGTTAACACACCCATTTTTTTCAAAGACTCTTCACGTGTTATAGTGGTCTCCGGATTTCGCAGAATTAAGGCATGCGAAGCCCTTGGCTTAAAGGAAATAGAGGCCAGAGTCATCGGCTCTGACAGTTCCCATTTTGAGCGAGTCGAAATCGCCGTCTGCGAAAATTCCCTGCAGCGATCGTTAAATCTGGTTGAAATATCCCGGGCGTTGAATTTGCTGTTTCAATGCTGCCGCGATGTTCAAACAGTGGCAGAAAAAGCCGCGGTACTTGGGCTGCCGGCAAACATAAGTGTAATAAACAAAATCAAGGATCTTTGCCATTGTCCCGGTCCCGTTCAAGACGCTGTGATCTGCGGAGCCATCTCCCTGCCGATTGCCCAGGAACTTGGTAAAATGGAACAGGAAACAAGCATTATTCTGTCGAATATACTTCGCGACCTGAAAGTCGGATTGAACAAACAGCGGGAGATCATCACCATGATAAAAGAGATCGCTGAAAGAGAAAACCTTTCGCTCAAAGAAGTGCTGAACCATCCGGAATGGCGGAATATCGTAAACTCCAATCATATGGACATAACACAAAAACGCATGAAGATTCGGAAATACCTGAAGCAAAGACGATTTCCGACTCTCACCCGTGCAGAAACCATGTTTGAAACATATCGAAAAAAACTTAATTTAGGAACTCACACCAATTTGATTCCTCCACCTTATTTTGAAGGAAATACCTTTACTTTTTCGATATATTTCAAAAATGTAGCAGAACTTGAGAGACAACTCGAAAAATTGACCAAGATCACCAAAGACCCCAACCTGTTGAAGATAGTTGGTAAGTATGAGGTCCCGGAGATAAAAACAAACTCAAATTCGCACCCTTAAATGCGTTGTAATGCCTTATCAATGATGAAGACTTAAGATCTATATGCAATTTTGAGGTAAAACAGGGTGCGAAACTTGAGAACAAAGCTTCCTCTGCAGCAGGCTGCGGGGTGTCAAAGCGAAATTCGCCGTTCTGATAATCAACAAGAAAGGAGCGTTACAAATGGGCGTATATGAAAAAGATGGGAAGTTCTACCCGGACCCGGCATTTTCAGAAAAGGCATGGATTAAGAGTTTCGATCAGTATCAAGAAATCTATCAGAAATCTGTTCAAGAGCCTGAGCGGTTTTGGAAAGATGTCTCGGAAGAACTGGTCTGGTTCAAGAAACCCGACAGCATTCTAAAGTACAATTTTGACATCCGAAAAGGCAGGGTCTTTCACGAATGGTTTAAAGGCGGGTACACCAATGTTTGTTATAACTGCCTGGATCGCTATCTGGATACGGAAATCCGCAATAAGGCCGCCATCATATGGCAGGGAGAGCCGGATGGGGATACCAAAGTATTAACCTATTTGACTCTGCACAGGGAAGTTTGCCGGTTCGCAAATGTCTTAAAGAAAAAGGGACTTAAAAAAGGCGACCGTGTGACCATCTATTTACCAATGGTATGGCAACTTCCCGTGGCAATGCTAGCCTGTGCACGGCTGGGTCTGCCACATAATGTTGTTTTTGGCGGATTTTCAGCAGAAGCATTGATGCACCGAATCCAGGAAAGCGAATCCAGGCTTCTTGTCACCGTTGATCAATCTTTACGGGGCGGAAAAACATTTGATTTAAAGGAAAACGCAGATGAAGCCCTTAAACACTGCCCTACGGTGGAACACGTAATAGTGGTTAAAAGAACCGGCGGCTCCATACCATGGACTGATACAAGAGATACCTGGTGGAACGACGAAGTCAGCGCCGAGGATATCGACGACTACTGTGAATATGAACACATGGAAGCGGAAGATATATTATACATTCTTTATACCAGCGGCAGCACCGGCAAACCCAAGGGGCAGGTCCACACCACAGGCGGGTACATGACTTACGTGTACCTTACTCAAAAATTGATTTTCGATCTACATCCAGAAACCCTGTACTGGTGCATGGCGGATATAGGATGGGTGACGGGACACAGTTACATCGTATACGGCCCATTGTTATGCGGGACCACATCATTTATGTATGAAGGAACCCCGTTGTACCCCAAACCGGACCGTGCCTGGGAATTGATTGATCGGTACAAGATCAACGTGTGTTACACTGCGCCGACCGCAATTCGGGCTCTTTCCAGGCAGGGAGATCATTGGCCCGAAAACAGAGACCTATCCAGCCTGAGAGTGCTTGGAACCGTCGGGGAACCCATCAATCCGGAAGCCTGGATGTGGTACCATGAGAAGGTTGGAAAAGAAAACTGTCCTATCGTAGATACCTGGTGGCAAACAGAAACAGGAGGTATTCTGATATCACCGCTGCCCGGTGCATGGCCCACAAAACCCGGGTCCGCAACCTTTCCATTTCCGGGAATTGTTCCACGAGTGGCGAATCCTGGCATCGAGAACCCGGATGAGCGGGGCGAGAGAATGCCTTCCAACGAGACCGGTCATCTGTGTATTGAAAAACCCTGGCCGGGGCTTTCTCGCACCATATACAAAGACCACGAGCGGTATGAACAGACATATTTCGCTCAGTATCCCGGCATGTATTTTACCGGCGACGGTTGTTTTGTCGACCCTGAGGGATATCATTTCCTGCAAGGCAGGGTGGATGATGTGATCAATGTTTCCGGGCATCGAATCAGCACCGCCGAAGTTGAAAGCGCGCTTGTTCTGCATACCGGTGTGGCGGAAGCAGCCGTAGCAGGAATGCCCCATGAAATAAAAGGTCAAGGTATCTACGCATTCGTTACGTTGAAACTTGGGGTAGAGTCCTCCGAAGAATTAAAAACCGAGTTAATTCAGCATGTTCGTAAAGAAATAGGTGCCATCGCCACCCCTGACAAGCTGCATTTTGCAAATGCATTGCCAAAGACACGAAGTGGCAAGATCATGCGACGTATTCTTCGAAAAATAGCGGAAAATAAAGCAAATGATCTGGGGGATATCAGCACCCTGGAGGATTCGGCAGTAATCAAACAATTAATCGAAAGCAGAAAAGACTGAACCGAAATAGCAGGCGTTAAGTCGAGTTGTATGTGAATTTGCAACTGAATGATACCCGGCCCCGTAAGTTGTATATTGACATTGAGGTTGTCGATTCACCGGTTGTACGTGCCATCAAATCCCGCTTGAACCTGCCAGGCAGGGTAGTTGAAAAGGCAGAGGATGTATACAGGCAGGTCCGTTCCGCGTCCGATCCCATTCAAGCCGGAAAAGAGACTCTTTTTCTTACAAAAAACAGAGGTCCGTTTATTCGCAGCTGCCCGGGAACGAGAGCATATCGGTGTTGCGGCTATAAGATTCTGCATATCGGGACGTTTTGCAGCCTGGACTGTTCATACTGTATATTGCAATCCTATTTTCATCCACCGGTTCTTCAATATTTCGTAAACCACTCTGATTTGATCGATGAATTGGAAGTTTTCCTTTCATCTGAAAAGATTCAAAGAATCGGTACCGGAGAATTTACAGACAGCTTGATATGGGAGCCCTGGTTTCCCCTTTCCGCAGAATTGATTGATCGGTTTGCCCATCAATCCCACGCAGTACTGGAGCTGAAAACAAAAACAACCAACATTCAGGGATTGAAAAACCTTCCCCATAATCAAAAAACCATCGTGGCATGGTCTGTTAATTCAGAATATATGATATCAGGCCAGGAACGTCACACCGCTTCGCTTGAAGAAAGGGTTATGGCAGCCGCAACATGTGAAAGGTGGGGATATCCGCTGGCATTTCATTTTGATCCTTTAATTGTTTATGACGGCTGCATAGCGGACTATCAGAATGTGGTAGACAGACTATTCTCTGCTGTTTCTCCAAGTCGTCTGGTTTGGATAAGTTTGGGCGCTTTTCGGTTCACCCCACCCTTGAAACCCCTTATCCAGCGTCGTTTTCCTGATTCAACAATTCCTTACGGTGAGTTCATTCCGGGAAAAGACGGTAAAATGCGTTATTTTAAGCCGATTCGTATCGAACTGTTCCGGGCGGTGGTGGATCGGATCCGCAAATGGGCTCCGGAGGTTTTGATATACCTGTGCATGGAAGATGATGAAGTGTGGGAAAAAACCCTGGGTTTTCGTCCTTTCGAAAGGGCAGGGCTTTCACACATGCTTGATCGCCGTGCCGCTCAGGTATGTAAACTAAGTCCGCAGTGAATCACCAGTGACTCCATACGTGCACACCACTGCATCACTCCATCGTTCCAACTGGAGCGCGACCCTATGTTCAGCAACATGGTTGCTGGCATTCGTCTGTTTTGTGATGAATGCCCGGTCGATCAGAGCAGAGCAATGGGTGCGGGTTCGCTGGGTGGACGATGGTGATACGATTGTACTTATAGATGATAGACGGGTGCGTTATATCGGCATCAATGCCCCCGAAATCGAACACGGCGACCAACCAGCCGACCCCTTTGGATACGAGGCAAGAGAGCTGAACAGGCGGCTGGTTTTCAGGAAAAAAGTGCGCCTTGAATATGAGAACCAGAAGACCGATCGCCATGGACGTGTGCTGGCCTATGTGTTCCTTTCTCGAGGAACTTTTGTAAACCAAGCATCCGCACAACCCTTGACTCCTTGAGCCCTCGCAACCCTTACTTTTCCTTGTTTGCCTGTTCTATGATTTTCTGTGCAATCTGAGCTGGAACTTCATCATAGTGGGAGAATTCCTGTGTGAAAGTTCCCCGCCCTCCGGTCATCGAATTCAGATCGGGGGCATATGTCAGAAATTCTGCCATGGGCACTTGAGCTTTGATAACCTGGTGTTTTCCTTTGCTTTCCATCCCAAGCACCCGGCCGCGCCTGCTGTTCAGGTCGCCCATCACATCTCCCATGAATTCATCCGGAACGATAATCGCCACATTCATAATGGGCTCCAATAATACCGGACTGGCCTCCCTTGCGGCTTTTTTAAATGCCAGAGAACCGGCGATCTTAAAGGCGAGTTCTGAAGAATCCACTGCGTGATATGATCCATCATATAAGGTAACCTTGAAGTCCACACACGGGAAACCTGCAAGAACCCCTTGTTGGGCCGCTTCCACAATGCCCTTTTCAACCGCAGGAATATATTGTTTTGGAATAACCCCTCCCACAATGGCATCCACAAATTCAAATCCCCTGCCTCGGGGCAAGGGTTCCAGCTGTATCCAGCAATCGCCGTACTGGCCGTGTCCTCCGGTCTGTTTCTTGTGCTTGCCCTGAACCCTTGCTTTGCCTTTAATGGTTTCTCGATAGGGGATCTTGGGCACCGTCAAGTTCACTTCAACGTTGAATTTTCGCTTCAGCTTTTCGACGGTTGCCTCGATGTGCACCTGCCCCATACCGGAGAGCAGAATCTGTTTGGTTTCAGAATTTCGTTCCAGTTTCAATGCCACATCCTCTTCCAGCAACCGGGATAGAGCACCGAATATTTTTTCTTCATCACCTCTTGATTTCGGTTCGACGGCAAATGAAATCAATGTAGGCATCGGTTCGGGCGTCGGGAATCGAACCCTGGTGTTTTCATCGCAGATGGTATCGCCTGTTGTAGTCTCTTTCAGCTTGGCGACCGCTGCTATCGCTCCGGGGCCGGCTTCTGAAATCGGCTTTTGATCTTTGCCTGCAAGCTGTAGAAGCTGTGTATAACGCTCTCTGGATTCCTTGTTGACATTATAGAAAGAACCATCTCCGCTTAATCTGCCGGATACGATGCGGAAGATGGTAAGTCGACCTGCATAGGGATCTGTAATGGTTTTGAAAACAAATGCTGAAAACGGTGCATTGGAATCCGGTTGACATTCAACCTCATTGCCTTCGGGATCAAAGCCGATTTTGGCTCCACGATCAAGCGGGGTAGGGAGGATTGAGATAATATAATCCATCAGTAAATCGATTCCGATATTTTTTGTGGCAGAGCCGCATACTACCGGAGCGAAGCTACGAGAGAGGGTTCCTTTGCGAAGAGCTGTCTTAATATCATCATCGGAAAGTTCCTCTCCTTCGAGATATTTTTCGATCAGAGCATCATCCGCCTCAGCCACATTTTCGATGAGCGCTTCTCTTTCCGATTCCACCAAAGCCTCCATATCGGCCGGTATTTCTCCCACCGAAGCTCTGCCGCTGTCGTCATACGTGTAAGCTTTCATGCTTATAAGATCGACGACTCCCTTAAAGGAAGCCTCAGAGCCAATGGGAATCTGGAGCTTTATCGGTTTGGGTGTAAACAAGCCGGCAACCTCTGAAAAGGTACTATCGAAATTGGCACGCTCCCTGTCCAGCTTATTGATGAAAATTATTGCCGGCAGATTGAATTCTTTAGCAAACTCCCATGCTTGCTCTGTTTGAAACTTAATCCCATCCAGGGCGTCAATCACCGTCACCACCGAATCCGCAGCCAGCATGGACATCTTTGTTTCCGCGAAAAAATTCTGATCGCCGGGTGTATCTGTAATCTGGACCACATGCCCGGCTCTTTCGAATTGGTGAAATGCGCTGCTGATGCTGACCTGCCGTTTCACTTCTTCAGGTTCGAAATCCATGGCCGTATTGCCTTGCTCAACGGTACCCATTCGATTCAGAACACCCGCATCATAGAGTATCGCTTCTGTAAGGGAGGTTTTTCCAGAATTGCCATGCCCAACGAGCGCGATATTTCTTAATTTTTCTACTGTTTCAGCCATTTAAGCTCCTCTCCGCAATGTTTTTTATTATCCGGTTATCCGGGAATGCCCAAGAAACCGATTCGACGGTACAGGCAACCCATCTCGCAGACACATGAAACTTGTGCATTTGAAATAAAAAATTATTTTTTCTATGATTTCTCCTAAAAAATCAAGATTAATTTTCATTCTTTCTCAACAGCATAAAAAACTCTTTGTTTCCCTTCGGGCCGGTGAGAGGAGATTCCATAACGGCCTTTACTTCAAGACCTATCCGAACAAAGAATTGTGTCAATTCATCTATGACCGATTTGTGCAGTCTGGAGTCCCGAACGACACCTCCTTTTCCGACCTGTTCCTTTCCGACTTCAAATTGAGGTTTTATCAACGCGATTATAGAGGCGTCACTCTTCATGAATTTTATGACTTCAGGAACAACGATCCTCAAAGATATAAAGGATACATCGATCGTAACAAGGTCTACCAGGCAGCCAAGGGTTTCAGCGGGCATATGGCGTATATTGGTTCTTTCAATCACAACAACCCGTTTATCCTTGCGAAGTTTCCATGCGATCTGTCCGTATCCCACGTCTATCGCATACACAAGCTTCGCTCCGTTCTGAAGCAGGCAGTCTGTAAACCCGCCTGTAGAAGCTCCCACATCCAGACATACCAGTGCAGACGGGTTTACTTGAAAGGCTTCAAGCGCCGCCTTCAGCTTAAGTCCTCCCCTGCTTACAAAAGGAATCTCTTCACCCCGCACACTGATGCGGTCTGTTGCCGCCACCAGGGTTCCGGGTTTCTCAACAGGCTGATCGTTAACCAGCACTTTTCCTGTCATCACCAATGCCCTGGCTTTCTGGCGTGTAGATGCTAGTTTTTTCTGGACAAGAATCAGATCGATTCGCTTTTTTGGTGTACCCATTCGGAAGAGGGAATGCTGAAGGATGGGGCAAAACACATCTCTTTTGTGGTATCGGCGATGGAAGAGGCGTCCAATCCAAACCTTCTTCGAAGGAAATCCTGGGGGCCGTGTTCAACAAATACGTCCGGAATGCCTATTCTCTTAAGGGCGAATCCGGTTAAACCAGCGTCGTTCAGGCACTCCAGCACGGCACTTCCGAAACCGCCCTGACGAACATTTTCTTCAACGGTCACAATTCGAGGAATCCGCTCTGCAAGAGACACAATCAGATCCACATCCAATGGTTTTACAAAACGGCAGTTGACAACTGTTGCCAGGATTCCTTGTTTTTGTAAAATTTTCTGCGCCTGCAAAGACTCATATACCGATCTGCCAATGGCCAAGATAAGCACATCATCGCCTTCGGCCAAAACCTCTGCCTTCCCGATGGGAACAGGGGTGATTTTTTTTTCGATCTTCACTCCTATGGCTGTGCCTCGGGGATATCGCAACGCAACGGGACCATCGTGCAAAATAGCGGCTGCAAGCATCTGTCTTAGCTCATTTTCATCTTTCGGGGCCATTACAACCATATTCGGCAAACTGCGCAGGTAAGAGAGATCGAACAACCCATGATGGGTGGGGCCGTCTTCTCCCACAATCCCCCCCCTGTCGATGGCAAAGACCACTGGCAGCGCTTCGATGCAGACATCGTGAATCACCTGATCATAGGCTCGTTGAAGAAATGTAGAATAAATAGCAACGATCGGCTTAAATCCCTCGGTGGCGATGCCGGCGGCAAAAGTAACTCCATGCTGCTCGGCAATACCCACGTCAAAAAACCGATCCGGATAAGTATCTGCAAACTTCTTCAAACCCGTCCCTTCCGGCATGGCTGCTGTCACCGCAACGATTCGCGGATCTTCCCCGGCAAGTTCAATCATCGTATCGCCGAAAACTCTCGTAAACGTTGGGATGGTTGTGTTTTTGGAAACACAGTTTCCCGTATCTATCTCAAAGCATGAGACACCGTGATAGTATACGGGATTGTGCTCTGCGGGTTCGTAGCCCTTTCCCTTTTTAGTGGTTACATGCAGCAGCACGGGGTCTTTGGCTGTTTTAATGTTATTCAGAATATCGATAAGATGGTCTAAGTTATGACCATTAATTGGACCGAAATAATCAAAATTAAACGCTTCAAACAGCATACCCGGAGTCATGAAGGTCTTAAAAGATTCTTCCGTTCGCTTTGCAAACTGATAAACATCATCTCCGATTTTTGGTAAAGATTTTAAAAACTCTCCAAATTCTTTCTTTAAATCCTGCAAATATTTCTTGCTGAGAGTTCGGCTCAGAAGAGAGGATAGGGCGCCCACATTTCTTGCAATGGACATGTCGTTATCATTTAAAATAACGATAAGATCTTTATGGATATCGCCCGCCTGATTCAATCCTTCATAGGCGATTCCACTTGTCATAGAGCCGTCCCCAATAACGGCGATGACTTTGGAAGTTTCATTTTTCAACCGTTTTGCAATCGCCATCCCCAGTCCGGCTGAAATCGAGGTGCTGCTGTGGCCGGTTGAAAACGCATCGAATTGACTTTCGCTTATGCGAGTAAACCCACTTATTCCGCCAAGCCTTCTAAGGGTCGCAAATTGTTCTCTACGTCCGGTAAGCAATTTATGGGTGTATGATTGATGGCCGACATCCCAGATAATTTTATCTTCAGGGGCATCGAAAACATAATGAATAGCGATGGTCAGCTCAACCACACCCAAATTGGAGGCAAGGTGACCTCCATTTTTGGATACGATCTCCACAATGTACGCTCGAATTTCCTCGGCAAGAGCCGGTAGTTCAGATCTGGGTAGCTTTTTAAGATCCGCTGGCGAATTAATCTGTTTCAGAAGATTCAAGGTGGATTGACTCCTGTTATTTTTTTCTATCAACAATGTAAGAGGCGATAGCCCTTAGTGGATCTGCTTTAGTATCAAAATTTTCAAGAACCTGCAAGGCATCACTTACCAGTTTTTTCGCAAACGCTTTTGATTTTTCCATTCCAATCAAAGCAGGGAAGGTGTTTTTCCCACGATCGATATCCGTGCCGGCTGCCTTGCCCATAACTTCGGGGTCTCCTTCTACATTCAGGATATCATCTCTTACCTGAAACGCCAGACCGATATGTTTCGCATATTCTCCAAGTTGCTCGATCTGTTGGGTGCTGCCATCTCCAAGCACGGCACCGGTACGAATCGAGGCTTCGATAAGTGTGCCGGTTTTCAGTTTGTGCAATCCTTTTAACTGTTCCAGACCCAATTGTTTCCCCTCAAAGGAAATGTCCTGCATCTGTCCTTCGATCATTCCCTGATAACCTGCCGCACGAGAAATGATATGTATCACCTCAAGCAACTTTAAGGGGGACAGGTCGTTGATGGACGGCGGGGATGAAAGCACCTGAAAGGCAAGTGTCAACAGCGCATCTCCGGCTAAAATCGCTGTGGCCTCATCAAAGGCGACATGGCAGGTGGGCTTTCCTCTTCTAAGGCGGTCATCGTCTATGGCAGGCAGATCATCATGAATCAAGGAATAGGTATGAATCATTTCAAGGGCACATGCCGGGCAGACCGAATTGGCCGGATCTCCACCGACTGCCTCGGTGGCGGCAAGGCACAGAATGGGCCGAAGTCTTTTTCCTCCCGCCATAAGCGAATGCAACATAGCCCTGGTAACTCGATCCGTACTGTCCATATCAATAATGTTCAGCAGTGCATCATTGATCAATTGCTTCTTTTCTTTTATGTACACATTGAGATCAAACATCGGGTTCACGGTTTTACCCTTGCTTATGGATTTCTTCCGTTCCGGATTTGTCACTTTCTTTCATTGCGCTTTCCTGGAGGTGAAAGGGTTTTTCCATCAGGGTTTTATCTTGATCTTCCAGCAGAATGGTTATTTTTTTTTCGGTTTCGTCCAGTTTCCGGGAGCAAAATTTCGAAAGCTCAACGCCGTCTTCAAATTTTTTTAAAGCCTTTTCAAGCGGCAGATCTCCGGATTCCAGTTCTTGAACGATCTGTTCAAGCTCTTTCATGGCGTCTTCAAACGTCTTTGTTGCCATATTACATTTTCCTTTTAACCTGGCAGGTTAAAGAACCTTTAGCCAATAATACTTTAAGTTTTTGATCGATTTTAACGGAAGTTGAATCCGTTACTATGGACTGCTGTGGGAGAGACAGGGTGATGCTATAGCCTCGCTGCAGAACGGATTTTGGATTCAATGCATCCAGTTTTCCGGTCAGCTCCCTCAATGTCGTATGATTCTCTATCAAGAGTTTTTTAAATAAACTAAGTAGATTATATTTTAATTTATCAAGCATAACTCTATTTTTATCAATATACACCATTGGATTATTTGAATAAAGGCGATGTGTCTTCCACAAAAGATGCTCTCGTTTTTGGTTTATCCATTGCTGGAAGATATGTATGAGTCGATCCGTCAAATCATCGCATCGTAGTCGTAAATCATACACTCTTTTCCTCGGATCGACAAGTCTGTTGCTCAGATCCGCCACTTGTTTCCGTAACCGTTCAAGTAAAAGATTCATTTTACTGTTCAGGGAATGCGCTAGATCGTAACATTTTTTTTGAAGATCGGCTTTAACGGGGACAATCAGCTCTGCAGCAGCCGATGGAGTTGGTGCCCGTAAATCGGCAACGAAATCTGCAATCGTAAAATCTGTTTCGTGGCCAACAGCTGAAACCACAGGAATTTTCGAATTAAAAATAGCACGCGCCACGGTCTCTGAATTAAAGGCCTGCAAGTCCTCAAGCGAACCGCCACCTCTGGCAAGGATAATGACATCTATACCTTTCCTGGTATTCAATCGCTCAAAGCCGGAGGCGATTTCCGATGCGGCTTCGGCCCCCTGGACCTTTACGGGGTAGATTTCAACCGGTATGGTCGAAAAACGTCGACTCAGGACCTTAAGGATATCGTGCACTACGGCACCGGTGGGAGAGGTGATCAGTGCAATTTTTCGGGGAAGGAAAGGAATCGGTTTTTTATGGCGTTCATCAAAAAGCCCTTCTTCGGCAAGCCTCATTTTCAGTTGTTCAAACGCCACTTGCAACGCACCGATGCCTTTTGGCTCCAGCATCTCGAAAATAATCTGATAAGTCCCTCGAGGTTCATAAACGCTGATTCTTCCAAGGCCTGTCACGCTCATCCCATCTTCCGGTAAAAATTTAAGAAGCTGATTCTGACCGCGAAACATAACGGCGTTTATCTGGCTGTTTTCATCCTTTAACACAAAATAGAAATGGCCGGATACGGGAATTTTGAAGTTTGAAATTTCACCTGTAATCCAGATGAATGGAAACTGGTTTTCCAGCAACTCTTTTATCTGACGGGTGAGTTCCGATACGGTATAGATTCGACTCGTTCGATTGTTTTCAAACACCGTTAATGTCCGATAAGATATATTATGTAAACTTTTTTATTTGTGTTCCTGAAACTCGTCCTCTCTGTCCGAATGAACCGAAACACCCCCCTGCCGTTCAATCCTGATCGCAGTTTTCTGTATAAGCTCCCTTACCGCCGGAACAACATATAAGTCTTCATGGGGACAGGTGGTAAGAAATGATGCCAGGATATCGATTTTTTCTTTAATCTTCAAGTGTTTGTCCATGATAAACTTAGGTTTTCCTTTAATTTTGCAAAAACCGCTTTTTACCCGCACCCCCGATTTGCGAAAATTTTCCTCTGATACGTTGATACCCAGTTTTTCCGACATGTCTTTTAGATGCTCGTAGATCTGTTCGGGTTTCATTTTGATAAAACGTTTGACAACAGAGATTTTAAGCGTTAAAAGGGCATTTTATTTTTTTCTTGAAACAAGGTTTTGTTATGCTACTCTAGCGAAGCTTCGCCTTAAACCGACATTTATTAAGTTTTTGATCGAATAAAAAATAAAACATGTTCAAACAGGAGGCTATGATGGAATCCATAACCACCACAAGAAGAACCGAAGCACAGGCGCTGGTTAACGAGTTCGTTCGAAGCGTTTACAACTGGATGGCGATCGGGCTGGCTCTGACAGGATTTGTTGCATTTTATGTTGCCAGCAACGAGTCCCTGTTGAAGTTGATTTACGGCAACCGGTTGCTTTTTTTCGGCCTGATCATAGCAGAGCTCGCACTTGTGTTTTCTATCAGCGCGCGGGTAAACAAAATGCATGCTTCAACCGCAACAGCCCTTTTTATCCTGTATGCAGCCCTTAACGGCGCCACCCTGTCTCTGATATTCATTATATATACAAGATCCACCATTACTTCAACGTTTTTCGTTTGTGCAGCCACCTTTGTTGCATGCAGCGTTTACGGCTGGACCACCAAACGTGATCTAACCTCCTTTGGCGGATTTCTTTTCATGGGGCTTATAGGAATCATCATCGCATCTTTTGTGAACATGTTCGTTAGAAGTTCCGGCATGAACATGATTATCAGCTATATTGGTGTGTTGGTCTTTGTAGGATTAACCGCTTATGATACCCAGAAACTTAAGACCATGGCGCTCACTCAGCCTGCAGGTCTTGAAGCCGGCGTAATAAGAAAAGGCGCCATTTTAGGCGCCCTGTCTCTTTACCTGGATTTTATCAACCTGTTTTTGATGCTGCTTAGAATACTGGGAAACAGGGATTAAAAATAAGAAGTGTGTTAATCATTGGAAAAATTCTCATGGGAATTTTTCCCAATGGTTTTTTTGACAACCGCTGCGATTGCTTGAGCATACTTTTTTGTTTCCGCAGCGTCCGGTGATTCTACCATTATTCGGCAAAGAGGCTGGGTTCCTGAATAACGAACAAGCACCCTTCCCCTTCCCTGAAGCTTGTTTTCAGCAGATGTGATCGCTTCTAAGATTGACGGATTCGCTTGAAGGTCAGGCTTGCAGCCAACCTCAACATTTATCAGAACCTGTGGATAAACAGTCATGATGGCACTTAGCTGAGACAGGGATTTGGCTCCTTCCCGCATGACTTCCATCAGTTTTAATCCCGCCAGTATCCCGTCTCCGGTTGTATGATCTTCAAGAAAGATGATATGCCCCGAATCTTCACCACCCAGAACCGCATCTGTTTCAAACATTTTTTCCAGCACATAACGATCCCCAACATCTGCGATGACATGCTCGATTCCCAGAGCTTCCAGTGCCGCTCCCAGACCGAAATTGCTCATAACCGTGCTCACCACGCGATTTCCCTTCAGTTTTCCCCGGGTTTTCATATAGCTTGCACAAATAGCAAGGATCTGATCACCGGTTACAGCCTGACCGTTTTCATCCACTGCCACAACACGATCCCCGTCTCCATCAAACGCAAGCCCAAGATCCGCCTTCTTTTCGGTTACCTCTCTGCGAATTGCCGTCAGGTATTGAGAGCCGCAGCTATCGTTGATATTTCTTCCGTTAGGTGAAACATTCATGGGAATGATATCCGCCCCCAGCCGCTTGAATAACTCCGGCGCAACGCGGTAAGTGGCCCCATGGGAACAGTCCAGCACCACCTTAAAACCTTTAAGGGAGAAATCTTTTGGAAATCGTTTCAAAAGGAACGACTGATACTGCCTGTAAGCCCGGTCTATGGCTTGAACCCTGCCTGTATCTCGCAGATGGTTGCATTTATGCCCAGGGCGTTCATCGAAAAGGATCTTCTCAAAATGCATCTCTTCCTTATCTGAAAGCTTGAACCCATCCTTCTTAAAGATTTTGATTCCATTATCATAAAACGGATTATGAGATGCGGAAATAACTATTCCACCAGAGGCTCCTGCAGCGCCAGCTAAATATGCAATCCCCGGGGTTGGAAGAATACCGACGCAGTGTGCATCCGCTCCTGCCGAACAGATGCCCGCCACCAATGCGCTCTCAAGCATATCCCCCGAAAGACGGGTATCCTTGCCAACCACAATTCTTTTTTCCGTATCGTTGCTCATAAAAAATGCTACGGTAGCCCTGCCAATGTTTACAGCCATTTCAACGGTCATGGGGTACCTGTTTGCCACACCCCGAATGCCATCTGTTCCAAAGAGTCTTTTCATGGAAATTATAGTCACCTAGGTTGAGCGGTTCATCGTTCCGCGTTCAGGGTTAAAACTCACAAATACCGCGTATTAAACGGATACCTATGGGTTAATGGAGCGTAAAAATTGAAGCTGTCTGAGTCCCGAGTGCAAGCGAGGTCGAGTTCTTCAAAAATCCAATACTACGTGATCACGTATTACAGCCGCGGTGATGCCCGGTTTCTCCAAAAGAAGGTATAATGCTCATTGCCCTGGAAAAGACATCATCCACAATACCTTGCAACCATTGAGTCCCAAGCTTTTTTTCATGATCACCAAGCCCTTGTATCACAGATATGTAGTCTTTTCCACAGGTTCTGATGCTGCTGGTGATCGCTTGCAAAAACGAATCTCGCAACGAGTGATCGCCTTCGTATTCCGAACTCTGACGAAGGCAGGCATCCAGCCGGGGCTGATTTCGAAAAAGCTCTATTTTTTGGCTGTAGCCGTTTTCTTCAGATTTTCCCTCGGCTCCGATACTTTCGGTTACCATGCGGCAAAAGTATTCAAACCGAACCAACCTTTCTTCCATTGCCATGATCAGTTTGTGAACGAGTCCATGGTACAACGCATCGGGGAAATCGTCCGAAATGAAAAGCACACGCACCTTGTAATACCATTGCCTGAGCGCAATTAAATTGGCGATGTATATAATATTGTTTATAGTAATTCTTCTAACATCAGGAACCATTCCCCTGATAAAGGGTATGTTTCCGCTCCTGGTTCCATCACCATACAGCAATCTTTCCGGGCGCAGTTCATCTTTTCTACAGATGATCCCGGCAGCCGTTACAGTGCCGAAAGCAAGCCGGCAAGGCCCCACAATCCCCCCCTGCCCTCCCAGGAAAATGGGCGGCTGATCCAGCATCACCCCCCTGGGTACATCCCCTAAAAGAGAAGGTGTTGCCTTATCTTGATTGGGTGTGTAATTAAAATGTCAATCACAAAAATTGATCAGGCTTCCCAGCGTGACAAAAGGAAACAGGATTGTTTGTTTTAAACCAACGCAATGGGCGGCATTTGCCTTCTCCTCCAGTATGGTGCCTTCTCTTACGAGAGCATTGGGGCCCATCTCGGCCCCTTCAAGGAAAACCGCTTCCCGGAAAAACCCGCCATGCAGTTGGACATCGGGCCCAAGCTGGCAGTTTTTGATCGTAACAGGGCCCTGATCGCCCAGTGTGACATCTCGAAGAATAAGGGTTGAGCTGCCAAAAATCCTGCATCCCGAATGAATGATAACCCCGGTTGCTGAAATCCTGTCTAAATCCACTTCTTCACCGATTTCGATACTTAAGGGGTTGGGGATTCTCACCCCTTTTCTGATCAGTGTTTCGATTCTTGTATGGTTTTGATGGCTCATCATCTATTTCCAACTTAACATTCTATTCCTTACTCACCTCAGCCATCGCTCTTTCCACATCTCCCAGATCAACAACGCCCAGAGCCTGTGCTGGTGATTGATCCTGCCTGAAAGGTGTTCGGTTACCTTTTCATAAACGAAAGATGCATCGAACACCCCCTCTTTCTTAAGACGATCAACCGAAAGATAATCCAGCAGCAATGGCTTTAGTTTTCCTCGCAGCCACAATCCAACGGGAATGCCGAATCCCATCTTGGGTCTTTCAAACAGCCCGGTCGGGAGATATTTGGCCAGAACTTTTTTCAGTAAATATTTGCCGGTACCGTTTCTGTATTTCAAATCATCAGAAAGCATGGAAGAGAATCTCACCACCCGATGGTCTAAAAACGGAACCCGAACCTCAAGACCACATGCCATACTGGCCCGATCCACTTTTGTGAGCATGGCGTCCGGAAGATAGGTTCTTAAATCAACCTGCATAAGCCTGGATAGAGTAGAACAACTCGTGGTTTCTTCAAATACGCGTTCATATTCACTTCCTGGTATCTCAAGACCGGTCAATCTCAAAATCTCTTCCTTTGTCCACAGACAGATCATCATCCTGTAAATTTCCTGAATTTCCCGGCATCTCATCAATTGAACCAGCTTTTGCCATTTATCCTGGAAGTTGGAGACATGAAATCGCTGCGAAAGATGATCGCGAAGAGGAAGATAGCATTGTTCAACCCAGGAGAAAGGAATTGCTTTTGATGCGCTTGAGATGATACGCCGAATCGAGCCAGGAAGACGGCTAAGACCATGCGCAACAAACTGTGTCATCCAGTAGCGTACATAACCGGCGAACTGTTCATCTCCCCCATCTCCTGAAAGCGCGACCGTTACTTTTGATCTTGCCAGAAGGCAAACCAAGACCGTTGGTACTGCGGACGAGTCGGCGAACGGTTCATCGTATATTTCAGGCAATCTTGGAATCACCTTCATGGATTCATCAGGCGTCACGTATAGCTCTGTGTGATCGGCTCCCAGATGTTTCGCAACCCGGGCGGCCCAAGGGGCCTCATTGTATGCTTTGTCTTCAAATCCGATACTAAACGTTTTCACCGCAGAAGATGTCGCCCTTTGCATCATTGCAACAACAAGGGAAGAATCAATGCCGCCGCTAAGAAGCGCTCCCAGAGGTACATCACTTACCATCCGGTCCGATACGGCCTGGCCCAGCAGCATGTCGAGCTCCACGACCGCTCTTTCTTCATCCAATCGATCGATCTTTGAGCTGTTCGAATTATTGTCAAGTTTCCAGAAACGATCGTAAAATCTATTCTGACCGGAAATGATCAAGTATTGACCGGGCATCAGTTTAAAGGTGGATTTAAAAATGGTCTTCGGGCTCGGAACATATTGATAATGAAGGAATAGGGAGAGTGCTTCCGGATCGATTTCCTTTGAGAAGACATAAAAAGCCATCAATGCCTTAAGCTCAGAAGCAAAAAGAAAAACGCCTTTATTATGATAGTAATAGATCGGTTTTATTCCTAAACGATCCCTGACCAGCAAAAGAGATTGCCTTCGTGCATCCCAGATAGCCAGTGCGAACATTCCCACAAATTTCTCAAAACATTGAATACCCCATTGCCGGTATGCTTTAAGAATGACTTCCGTATCGCTTGCGCTTTGGAATGAATAACCTTGCTGTTGGAGCGATCTTCGGATCTGTTTGAAATTATATACCTCACCGTTATATACGATGTGGATTCTGCCGTCTTCCGTTCCCATCGGCTGTCGTCCCCTGGTTGTCAAATCGATAACCGACAATCTTCTGTGCGCCAGCCCTACCCCTGCCCTGTTGTCAAAAAAAAGGCCCGAATCATCCGGGCCCCTGTGGGATAACAACAAAGATGCCTGAAGAAGTGAATCTTTGAGTCTCCTAAAATCTTTTGAACAAAAAAATCCGGCAATTCCACACATATTGTATAGCGTATCCCATAATCATTTTCACTGAATATTTTCTTAAACCCTCTTGCAACTTAGCGCTTCTTTGTAAAGCTTAAGATACCCCTGTACCATCTTTTCCAAAGGGAACAGTTCCTGGACTCTTTTCTTACCCTTCGCCCCCCATTGTTTTGCCTTGTTTGGATCCTGCAGCAGATCAACTATCTTGTTTGCCAGCGCCGTCGGGTTGCGTGGCGGTACAAGCCAGCCGGTTTTTCCCGAAATGATAGCTTCCGGATTACCTCCGACATTTGTTGCAACCACCGGAAGCCCCGCAGCCATCGATTCCAGAATAAAGTTGGAAAATCCCTCTTCATGGGAAGGTACGACCGAAACATCGCTGGCTGCCAGCAGCCGTGGAATGTCCAGCCGGCATCCTAAAAGCCTCACGTGTCTGTGCAGCCCCAGCGAGGAAATCTGCTGTTCGAGATTCTTCTGAATTCCCCGATCCTCTCCCACAATAAGAAAAATGGAATCAGGCTCACGCTCAACAACAAGACTTGCTGCCTGTAGCAGGTCTGAATGACCCTTGTAATGGATCAGGTTTGCGACACAAATAACCACCTTCCGGGCCGGATGAAGATCAAATCCCCTTCGTATTGCATTTCTTTCAGACAAAGCTGAATCATAAAGCAATACATCAACGCCATTATATATAAGGATAAGTTTGGAGGGATCGACATGATTACGCTCGATGATGTCTTTTTTGATGGCAAGGGAATTTACCGTAATCCAGTGGCTTGCACGATTGGCAATGCGGTCAAGCATTTTTAGGGATGGATGTCGATCCTGATGGGTTGCTAAAGCGCGCCGGCTGGTAATCACCACCGGCACTTTTAGAAGACGTCCAAAGCACGCCCCCATAGATGTGACAAGAGGCAAAAAAGCATGGATAATTTTAGGCTTTATATTGTAAATACAGGAAATCATACGCCGTGTTGTATGAGTCAACTTCCATGAGGCTCGGACAACGTCTCCGCTCTGTAACCCTCCCACATAAACAGAAACATCAAGTTTTTGTAAAGGATCAATTAATAAGCCTTCGGATTCAAAGGTAAAAACATGACAACGGAAATCGGATTTGTGAATGTTCTGAATCAGGGAATATAGCTGTCTTTCCGTTCCACCGACACCCAGAGACCGAATCAAGAACAGTATGGTTGGTTTCAATTCGTGGTATCCGCCAGTTCGAGATAAAGCTCTTCAATATTCTTTAAAAGCCGTTGGTGGGAATATTTTCGTTTCACAAAACGGCAAGCCTTCGAAAGCATCCTGTTTTTTTCCCTATCATCGATGGATATCAGGTATTTCAGGCCTTCAGCAAAACCAACGGGATCATCTTTTCTGCATAATATGCCGCGGTCACAAACCCTGAAACCGTTGGATGATGAAGGAGCATTGCCGGTTCCAATCAAATCAACAACACCGCCGGCATCTGTTGCGATCACGGGCACCGACGATGCCATGGCTTCGATGATGGAAACGGGAGTTCCTTCATTCAATGAAGTCAGTGCAAGGATATCAAGATCCGAATAGACATATGATACATCCTTAACCCAGCCATAAAACAGAACCCATGGTTCTATTCTCAGCTTTCGCGCATAGGCCTTAAGCTGGTTTCTCAGTTCTCCATCTCCCACGATGACGAATTTAACCGGCAATCCAGGATTTCGAGTGATGAAACACCTTGCTGTCTCCAGAAACATTTTATGGTTCTTGATCGGCACCAATCGGCCGATAATGCCAATAAGAAGAGTGTTGTTCTTGATGCCAAGGTCACGCCTGAAGCTTCCTTTTTTCCCCTCATTATTTAAAAAAGGCTTCAGATCGAACCCCAGCTCCTTGGTTTTTATCTTGTAAGCCGGGGCAATGCGGTATTTTTCCTTTAACTCCCATTGCTGAGATTCACTAATAGCGATGACAACATCGGTCAACCGCATAAGCAGCCTCTCGATCCGTACAATCAGCCATGATACCGTCCTGTTGAAGTAGCCGGTAAAAACATGGCCATGAAACGTATGAACGGTTCGTATTTTTCTACGCCCGAAAAGACTGTATAAAAAGACAGCGATTCGTGCACTTGCACCGGCCTTTGTAGTATGGGTGTGAACAATGTCCGGTCGTTTTTCATAAAGTATTTTGAATATTTGAACAAAGGCTTTCAGGTCCTTCCATGGGCTCAGTTCTCTCTGTAAATCGGGAATAAAGATGGGCTTGTTGTCCAGAGCATCAAAAAGATAACTCATGTCCCCTTCAAAAGACGATAATTTTCCTGTGATAACGATCGTTTCAAACCGGTTGTTGTCGAGTCCTTTTGTCAGCAAATAAGCATGAATCGCAGGGCCGCCAATGTTGAGACGCGATATGATTCGCAGTACTTTTATTTTACGGTCGGGAAAACATGGCGCACCAATTGCCCTCTGATCGCTGTAAACAATAACGGGCTGCCGTAATGCCCTCTGGTAGACCGAGATCGTATTTTGAATCATCTTTTCTTTTGAAAAATATTTCTGCACACGTTCAAAGCCGGCTTTCCCATATTCTTCCCTGACCCTGGTTTTGCTGAGCAATCGATTGATGGCGTCGGCAAGAGTGTTAGTATCGCCGGGGGATACCACCAATCCTGTTTTTTCGTTTTGATTTACAAAAGATGTGCCGGTACCAAGTTCCGTGCACACAACCGGTTTGGAGCAGGCCATGGCTTCAAGCTGTACGATCCCAAAAGCTTCGCTTCTGAAAATGGATGGCAGAACAAAGACATCGCAGGCATGAAGATGAAGAATCTTCTCCTCGTCTGACAGCTCTCCTAAAAAGACGATTTTTTCCTCCAAATGAAGGCGATGAACCAATTGCTTGAGGCTGTTTTCTATCGGACCGGCTCCGATTAACAACAATTTGCTATCGATTTTCTTCATCGCTTCTATGAGAACATGAAGTCCCTTATAGTACCTGAATCGACCGATAAATAAAAGGATACGCTCGCCGTAGGTGGAGCGAATTTGAGCAATCTTTGTATTTTGATCAGGTTTTATTAAAAAATCAGCGAGATCGATGCCAAAGGGTATCAACGAACATTTGTTCTGAAATTCAGAGAGAAAAGGAGAGGATTTCAGATAGTTCGGAGAAGTAACAATAATTGTTTTCGCTTGTTCCAGGAACTTCTTTAAAAACGGCGCATAAAGCTTTGCAAGTCGTGCCTGCCGGACAATGTCGCTGTGATAGGTGACAATCACATTTTTCCTTACTCCTGAGATCATGTAAGACATCTCTGCGGTAGGATTGGGAAAATGAAAATGAAGAATATCTGCCTTCTCTCCCAGTCGTTTGATCCAGAAAGAAAACGTCATGTTCAAAGAGGCTGATGCAAATCGACCGATCTGCGGAACTTTTGTTACAGAGATTCCGTCAATAATTTCTTTTTCAAACTTTACACTGGTGTTTGATACAAGAACCTCCACATCAATCCCCTTTTGTTTCAGGCCATTTGCCAGTTGATTGATATGGCCTTCGATACCGCCTTTCACAGGGGGATAATAATCTTTATAAATTTGAAGTACTTTCAACTTGATACGACGGATTCAAACAAATGGATGGTTTTACGGGCGCATTTAAACCAGGAAAACTCCCTGGCTCTTTGCAGACCTTTTATCTTCAATTGATTTTTGAGATTGTCATTTTCGATTATATCCATCATTGCCTTTGCTAATGCCCGATGGTCATGGGGATCTACAAGAACCGCCGCGCCATCCGCAACCTCAGGCATGCAAGAGGTGTTGGATGTAATGACCGGGGTGCCGCATTTCATTGCTTCCAGGATCGGAAAACCAAAACCTTCATAGAGAGACGGGAAAAGCAAACATACAGCGTTTTCGTAAATACGTTTTAGCTTTTCTCTTGCCACATAACCCAAAAAATGGATGTTTGGGCGTTGAGGGTGCTGATTTAAAATCCGGGCAAACCGATTCGTTTTCCATCCCTTTTGCCCAGCAATTACTAGATTTACACCGTATCGATTCGGGCTAATCTCTTCAAACGCTTTTAGAATCGCGTTGAAATTTTTTCTCGGCTCAAGTGTACCAACAAACAAGAAATAGCTGGCTGGAAGTTGAGTTTGTTCTCCTTTTGTTTTGCTGGATTCTTCTTTGAATGAAGGAATTCCAGGATATATAGTTACGATTTTCTTGTCATTCAGCTTATAGGCGCTGAAAAGCTCAGATGCGACCGATCGCGAATCGGTAATAATGTAATCGGATCGAGAAATTGACCACCTCATCAGCAGGCGTTCAACAAGCAGATTGGGCCATGCCATCGTATCCGGGTAATAATGATGTACAATATCGTGAACCGTCAACACCGTCTTAATACGAGAGGGTAATAGTATAGGAAGGTGATGACGGGGGCTCCAGAAAAGGTCGATTTTCAATCTGGCACCAAGCAGTGCTCCCCATGTTTGCATCCAGGGGGTGCTGCATAGTTTTCTTTTTATTCTCCCCTCGAGTTTGACCCATTTGGGATTCTTCGGAACCCAATCTATGGATGCATTTGAAATGAGAAAATAATGGTTCTTTAAATCTATTTGTTGTAAGGCATCTAATATGGATTTTAAATATATCCCGATACCGGTTAATTGATAACTGAGCGGACGCGCATCGATACCAATTTTCATC
>JAFDFZ010000055.1 GCA_019309565.1 Deltaproteobacteria bacterium | reverse complement strand
TACAAAGGCATCAGCGTCACCTGTAGCATTATATTGCTCTATCAGTTTTTTTAGGTCTGGAACAGCAATTCTTATAATCCCTCCTGCTCGTAGCAGACGGTATGCTTCTTTGAGAAATTTATTCGCACCATCTCTATCTAAATGCTCTAACATATGAGAGCTATAAACTACATCACAAGATTCCGATTGTAATGGCAGTCCTTTAGTTGCATCCCCATACTTAATATCATTTTTACGTGCGAACTTGATGAATTGATATTGAGCATCATCAAGAAATCTTAGCTTATTCAGAATATCCGGTAAAAGTGGTAACTTTGAAAGGCGAAGGCTGAAAGAATTATCAAAGTTCACCCAGTCTCTTGTGGGCGTTTGTCCACATCCAATATTGATTCGTAGCATATGTGCTCCTACTTTACGGCTAACGGCAGGCATGAGGGGCGCGAGTTTACGAGCGTCCCTCTCCATGCCCTTGTTCGGCCTCCTTCTGCCTTCTAATAATTGCAGCCAAGCCACGCAGAGCCTCATTCACCGAATCGTGGTCGGGAAAATACTCAGCAACGTCGGGTTCAATAACCACGACGTTGGTACCCTCCCTATACCGCTTCGCATATTTGCCTCGGACTCCACCAGTGAAGTCGTACTCCTCCAACATCTCGGGATCATTTTTCATCTTCTTCATACTTCAACCTCTCCCTGTTTGTCGCCAATCTGGCGCTGATAATACGGATTCGGTCTCCTCTTTCTGTATGAACAACAACCAATAAACGGCCTCTTATGGATTTCCCGATCAGCACAAACCGTTCCTCACCTTCAGAGTGTAGCGGGTCTTCTATTGTGTTCGACAAGGGGTCTCGAAACGCCGTGCTCGCCTCGTCGAAGGAAATACCATGCGTTTTGAGGTTTAGGCGCGCCTTCTTAGGGTCCCATTCAAACAATAGTCCCATAAAGTTTCAGCTTTCTCCTTTGGCAAGGCCGAACTATTAGTAGGCACCAAAAATGTCCGATAAAAACATTGTAAAATTGCATCACATTTGGTGTCTAATCCCAAATGTAATATTAAAAGTAAATAAAATTACTGACAATTAAAATCCATTCGTGTATTTAGGACGCTATATTTTTTAAAATAAAAAATGGGAAAAACACTATTTTTGTCCTAAAATTACAGAATGCGTAAATGTTAGAGTTCAGGGTACTATAAAATTACAAGCACATCCGATAAAGTATGAAGGATATCAGCAAGTTTACCAAAACTAACGATCTAAGCAAAAGATCTTATTTGCATTTTTGTTTATAGCCGTCTTATCGGAAATTTTCAACCCTGAAGTTTTTATCCTAAACGAAAAGGGATGCTTAAATGAAAACCAAAGCTATTGGACCAGGTGCGGAATATTGCTGATTATGCCGAGCTCGGCATAATCGGCACGGTTTCGCAGCATATTTACCCCGTTAGAGAAAGCCACCGACTGTTGTCGGTGGTATAGGTAATTGCTTATAGATGGTGGTTTAATACCACCATCTATAGTCGTTAGAGAACATCTTTCTCTAACGGGGTTTACTTGAAGACGGTTACGATATCCGCACGGTGCAGGAATTTCTGGGCCATAAAGATGTCAGAACAACCATGATTTATACCCACGTATTGAACAGGGGTTACAAGGATGTGTTAAGTCCAGCAGACGCTTTTTAGAGTGCGGCTGTTTGGCTGCTGATACGAGATTGATCGAAAATTGCTCGGATATCAAAAAATCGTTTGACTTTAAATATCGATTATTGATAATCGATATTTTCAAAACAGTATACCCCTTCAACCCTGAACCGGATGTTTCTAATTGATTAAAGGAATTACAATACCAGAAAAAGGAGAACGCAATGAGATCTATTTACGGTATCGTTCCGCCCACGGTTACCCCCTTTGATTCGCAGGGACGCATCGACACCGCGCTTTTGAGCAAAGATCTGCGTTATCTTGTCCATACCGCCAAAGTGCACGGCCTGGCTGTATGCGGCAGCACAGGCGAAGGGCATACCCTAAGCCTCGAAGAAACACGGCTGGTTTCGGAAATTGCCGTGGAAGAGGCCGCAGGGAAAGTCCCCGTGATCACCGGTATTATAGCAGACAGTACCCGTGAGGTTATCGAGCGCGGAAAAGCTGTAGCGGATCTGGGAGTTGCTGCCTTGCAGGTAACTCCTGTCCATTACCTGTTTCGCCCGAACGACGAGGCGATGCAGGCTTTTTTTGCCGAGATTTCACAGGCCACCGGGCTTCCGGTAATTATATACAATGTCGTTCCCTGGACCTATCTATCACCTGAGCTGCTGACACGGATAATCACCGAGGAAGATGGAGTTATCGGGGTCAAACAGAGTGCAGGAGACTTAAAGATGCTGGCGGATCTGCTGCTTCAGCTCGGGGATAGAGGGGTGATCATGTCTGCTGTGGATGCTTTGCTTTATCCATCCTTTGCACTTGGTGCCCATGGTGCGATTGCAGCCATTCTCACCACAGTTCCGGAATTATGCGTTCAACTCTGGGATGCCGTAAGAGAAGGGGATCACAAAAGGGCTTTGGGGCTGCACGCCAGGCTGCTGCCGATATGGAATGCGATTATGGACGACAATCTGCCCGCAAACGTAAAATATGCAATGGAACTTCAGGGAAGAGCGGCCGGTAATCCCAGGGCACCGATGCCGGCTGCTTCAGAAGAACAAAAGGCCCGGATTCGCCGGGCTCTAGACGGTTTGATTTAGAGAGAGTAATCATATCAGGGAAGGGAGGTGAGGTTGCCTGCGGTTAAGTTTAACCCTAATCGACTCTTAATAACTCTTAGGAAAAAGGAGGCAGGGCCATGAACATTTTCGACGATATGAGAGTAATGGACCGAAGAGAGTTCCTTTGGAAAATGGGTACCGTTGCGGTAAGCACGTTCCTTTTTAAAGGAACATCCCGTGCCGCAGCTCCAACGGTCAGCATGCTGGAATGGCAGCATTTTGTTCCCACCCGCGACCCGGAATTGAAACGACAGGTAGCTGCCTGGGCGAAATCAAGGGGGGTGAATGCCAAAGTAGATTTCATTGACTTACGTCGTATGCCTGCTGTGCTTGCCGCTGAAGTCGAAGCACGAAAGGGACATGATATCGCCAACTTTTTCAATTTCTCCGCTGCCTTACACAAGCAGAACCTGGTGGATATGGATGACGTAGCCGAAGAGCTTGGCGGCAAATATGGTCCCTGGCTTCAGGGGGCCGTGGATTGCGTTAAACTGGACGGCCGGTGGAAGGCGATTCCAATGAATTATCAGAGCCTGCTGGCCAATATAAACGTGGATAACTGGAAAAAAATCGGAATGTCCACCGAAGATGTCATGAAGCTAAACTGGGACGGCCTTTTGGAAAAAGCAAAAGAGCTCCACAAGATAGGGCATCCCATCGGTCTTGTCATTGCTGAAGATTTTGATTCATACTCCAGCATATATCCTTTATTGCTGAGTTTTGGGGGTAAACCCATAGATGAAAACAACAAAATCGTTATCGATTCCCCGCAGACCAGACAGGCCCTTGAATATGCCAGGGAGCTCTTTCCGTATATGCCACGGGAAATGTTGGGCTGGGATGGGGGTGGAAACAATCGATTTATCCTCTCAGGTGTTGGCTCATGGACTCCGAACCCTCCCAGTATATGGGCTGTGGCGAAACTGAAAAAGCTTCACATCGCAGAGAAAATCGATCATGTTCCCATGCCTGCAGGACCTGCCGGAAGATTCCGCGGAGCCGATTTCAATAACCTTGGCATATGGAAATTTTCACCCAACATTGAGCTGGCAAAAGATCTTATCAAGTTCCTTATGTCAAAGGGCCAGCTTGACAAACATCTTGAAGCTGCCATGGGTTATAACCAACCGACCCTGGCCGCCTATGACAAGCTTACCATCTGGAAAGATCAAAAAGCTTTAAGGTACTATCATCCACCGGTTGAAACAACCATACATCAGCTATGGCCGGCAAAGCCAAGCCCTGCCTTGCAGATTTCCTATAACCTTTTGGTTCTTCCCATCATGTTCATCAAAGCGGTAACCAATCGGCTTTCCATCAACGATTCTGTTAAATGGGCGGAAAAGCAGTTCAAACGGATTTACACCATATGATGCCGACTCCAGGTATCGGGGGCGATCTTAATCGCCCCCGGCATATGTACGGATCAAGGATTAAGGGTTAGGAACCGATGAGGGAATACAAAACCGCCAGTGCAATGATAGCCCCTGCGATTTTGGTATTGGTCTTCCTTATCGGATATCCTTTTCTCATATCGGTCTATACCAGTCTGACGAACAAGCAGATCGGATTACCGGGGAAATTCATCGGACTGGGAAACTATGCCTGGTTGTTCCAGGATGAGCTCTTCTGGCTCGTACTTGAAAATACCGCGGTCTATACCGTGGCGGCGGTTATTATTAAGCTCATTTTAGGAATAACACTTGCGCTTCTGTTATTTAAGATACCCCGGGGACAGAATGTTCTTAAGGCTGCGGTTCTGTTACCATGGGTGATTCCAGCCACTTTGAGTACCCTGGCGTGGAAATGGATTTTCGATCCAAACTTCAGCGTGCTGAACTGGTATCTAAAAGATCTGGGACTGATCCATCAGAATATCCCCTGGCTCAGTGTCACGTTTCTTGCCAGAAGCGTAGTGATCCTGGTCAATGTCTGGAGAGGGCTGCCCTTTTTCACCATCTGCCTGCTCGCTGGCCTGGTATCGATTCCCCAGGAGTTTTACGACGCTGCCAGGGTAGACGGTGCTGGTGCGGTGAGGAGATTTGTGCACATCACCATCCCCCTGTTGAAGCCCATTTTGTTTATCGTAACGCTGTTTTCAGTCGTTATGACCGTTTCGGATTTCATCATAGTGCATATCATGACAAAAGGCGGACCGCTGCAAACCACCCATCTGTTTGGAACATTAGCCTATCAGATCGGACTTGCGGGAACGCGAATAGGCATGGGAGCGGCCATAAGTCTTTTCATATTTCCGATTCTGGCTGTTTCGGCTTATGTGCTTCTGCGGGTTGTCCGCTCAGGAGAAGAATATGCTTAACAGTAAGAGTTTGCAGAACCTTTTGCTGTATTCGGCTATATTTGTTTTTCTTATATTCATCTTCTTTCCATTTTACTGGATGATCATAACAAGCTTAAAGACAGACCAGGAACTTTACAGCCTTGAGTCGGTTCCTTTGCTGATCAAGCAGGACATTACCCTGGATCATTACAGGCTGCTGTTCCAGCAAACTGAATTTGTTAAGTGGTTTAAAAATTCAATAATCGTGGCGGGCATTGTAACCCCTATATCCGTGATCATCAGTACGCTTGCCGCATACAGCCTGACGAGAATGCGGTTTTGGGGCTCAAATTTCTTTGGGATCAGCATTTTTGTAACCTATCTGGTTCCTCCAACCCTGCTTTTTATTCCTCTGTATGCGGTAATATCCCACCTCGGGCTGGGAGATTCCCTGGGGGCGCTCATTCTCACCTACCCGACGTTTAATGTTCCTTTCTGCACGTGGCTGCTCATGAGCTATTTTAAGGGCATTCCCAAAGAATTGGAAGAATCCGCGATGATTGACGGTGCATCTCGATGGGGTGCGCTGTTGAAAATCGTTATTCCTGTGGCACTTCCGGGAATAGTCACAGTTACACTGTTCAGTTTTACCTTATGCTGGGGTGAGTTTACCTATGGGCTTGCCTTTATTTCCTCAAGCGACAAAAAGATCCTGTCCGTGGGCATTGCCTCTGAACTGGTTCGGGGAGACGTGTTTTTCTGGGGCACCCTGATGGGAGGTGCTATTTTGGCTTCTGTTCCCGTTGTGTTATTCTTTACCATGTTTACCAAATACTTTGTTTCCGGCCTTACAGCCGGTGCAACCAGATATTAAAGGAGAAGCTTTAGTATGTCCCTGGAACTTGTTCAACCAATTGCCCGAGAGCCCCTGTCCGAAGGCATTTACAAATCTTTGAAGGCCTCTATCTTAAACGGAACCCTGAGTCCTGGGGAACGCATCCGGGAGCTGGAATTGAGTCGATGGTTCAACACAAGCCAGGGTCCTGTCCGCGAAGCATTAAAACTGCTTGAACAGGAAGGTCTGGTCACCAGAGAACCTTACAAAGGCACCTTTATTTCGCAGATAACAAGAGAAGAGGTAAACGAAGTTTATGCCCTGAGGATTTTGCTGGAAAGTATCGCCGTAAGGCGATTTATCGGCCGTGTCCGAAAAAAGGATATAGAGACACTTCGCGGATTCATCGATATGATGAGGCAGGCGGCTGCCGAGGGTGACGTTCCCACTCTTGTTGAGCATGACATGATGTTTCATCAATACATTTGTGAAACCTCGGGCTCAAGGGTGCTGTTACAGATATGGATGATTATTCATGGAAAAACACGGCTTGCCAGCGCCATTGCAAACAGATTCCACATCAAACACCTGGATGAGATTGCTGAAATGCATCAGCCTCTTCTGGACAGTATAGCCGCCAGACACAGCAGCCGTGCGCTTGAGATAATAAATGAACATATTCGTTTCATATGGCTTCAATTCCCAGAAGAATTCTGGGATCATCTTCCACAAGAAAAAGATGGGGCTGAAATGCACTCCACATCTTCAGATTCCGAGCTTGTTGATTGGAACAAGACGGATCTGCTGAGCCAAATACTGCACGGCACTTTGAATATGAAGACAGGCAGGGCTGGAAAAAAACAGGGTAAAATCAAAAACCGATATTAAAAAAATGACGGCTTATGAGCAGTTCCTATGGTTTCAATGTCAGCCCCGAAGTTAAGATATGGGGAATCCGTCGAACCGACAGTGCTTTTTAAACTTTGCCAATGTCCTGGTTGGCCGGTTTCGTGGAGGACTTGGCTATGTAAATGTTCTTGCAAGCATGCTCTTCGGGGGATGTTCCGGTTCGGCCATATCCGATGTTGCCGGTCTTGGGCCGCTTGAAATGAAGATGATGGAGAAAGGAGGTTATGGTAAAGCGTTCAGCGTGGCGCTTACGATAAGTTCTTCCATCCAGGGGCCTATCATACCCCCAAGCATTCCACTTGTGCTGGTAGGCGCTGTAACAGGCACGTCAATTGGCGGGCTGCTCTTAGGGGGGGCCATACCAGGGATGCTGGTAGGGATTGCACAGGGGCTGGTTATTTTTTTTATCTCAAAGAAAAGAGAATTTCCCAGATTTGATGTTGCCGTTCCCCTTATTGAAATACTGAAAATCATTTTAGGAGGAATTCCCTTTCTTTTGATGCCTTTTATCATACTGGGCGGCATTATCGGGGGTGTGTTCACGCCCACGGAAGCTTCTGCGGTGGCAGTGGCATACGGGTTTCTGTTGATTCTGGTTTACAGGAGGGGTCGACTTGAGATTAACTCTCTTATTGAAGTTTTAATCAGAGCCGGCACGCTCTCTGCGGCCATACTCATGCTATCGGGCTCTTCGAATGTATTTGGATGGATACTGGCTACTGAAAAAATTCCGGATATGTTCGTAAGGCTTCTTTTTTCCATTACAGACAGTGCCAATGGTGTATTGTTGATCATCAATATTTTCCTGCTTGTCTGGGGAATGTTCATGGACAGTCTTCCTGCTATATTGATACTGGTTCCCATTCTTTTCCCTGTTGCTGAAACACTTCATATTCATCCAATACATTTCGGTGTTCTAGTTACCTTCAATCTGGTAATCGGGCTTATAACCCCCCCTTATGGGGCTGCACTTTTTACAGGCAGCATCGTGAGCCGGATTCCTATCGAAAAAATAGTCAGAGAAATGCTCCCTTTTATTGTCGCCAGCATCTGCATTCTTTTGTTGATAACATATGTTCCGGGCATTGTAATGTATTTCCCCAAACTGCTTGGACTGGATAAATAATAAAGTTTTCGGTGAAGGTTATGAACGAAACGGGTCATTTTCATGCCATTGTTTGCAAAGAGCTGCCGGTAAGTCCCAGGGTGGCGGCCGGATTAAATCTGGTTCAGCAGGGGCGATACATAAAAAAGAAAAGCTGGGGGCAGGGGATGTCGATATTAGAGGCCAATACGGTTTACCTGCCACTTGTTAAGCGAAAAGCGCTTGCGATTAAAACGGCTCTTTCCAAAATGCCGATCGCAATTGAGCAGCATGAATTACTGGTCGGCTGTGCAATTTTATCCATGGCGTCACAAAAGGCCACACTTCCTGAGTATGCCACCCTTCAGGAGAAGAAAGAGGCGGCAGCAAAGCTGACCGGCCCCGGTTCGGTATGGGGCCATTCATCTCCTAACTATGCAAAGTTTTTGAGACAGGGTATACGGGGGCTTGAAGATGAAGCCAGGAGTCGTTTGGCAAAGATAAGAAAAACCGATTCAAGGCCCGATTCTGCAGCCTGGTACGAGAGTGTGCTTATCGCCATGGCGGGGTTGCGAACGCTCATCTGCAGATATAAAAACCTGACCCGAAAGCTTGCCGACAACGAGACAGGACAGGATCGCAAAAGGGAACTACTCAATATTGCCCACAATTTAAATCATCTGATCGATCATCCCCCGAATTCCTTTTATCAGGCACTGCAGGCAGTGCTCATCGCCCATATCGCTTTTATGAGTACCATGAATCTGTTGCCTCTGGGGCGATTGGATCAATATCTATGGCCGTTTCTGCAAAGCGATCTCCAAAAGGGGATTTTAACCCTCGATCAGGCCCAGGAGCTTGTGGATCTGTTTTGGGTAAAATGCAATGAACTGTTGCAGGCCTATGCGATCCAGGAAAATCCCGGAGGCCCTGAAGATGCGCTGTCGCTTGTAAACCGTGTGACACGGGCCGGGGCGTTCAGCCTGTTCATGGGGGGTAAAACCACCCAGGACCGGATGTACTCAGACGGTGGAACCTCACAGCAGTTCCTGCAGACTGTCACGCTGGGCGGTTTAACTCCCCTGGGTGAGGATGGGACAAATCCTTTGACATACATCTGCATAAATGCAACCTATCGGCTTATGCTTCCACAACCCTGTATTTATGTGCGCTTTCATGAATCTTCACCTGTTGAATTACTCGAGCGCGTGGCAGACTGTATTCGTACCGGATGCATTGGACCGACGATTTACAATGACAAGGTGCTGGTACCTGCATTGAATCGGATCGGGATACCGATCGAGCATGCAAGAGACTACACAAGCGATGGGTGTTGGGAGCCGCACATTCAGGGCAGGACCTATTTCAAGCACGGGTTCGTTTCAGCCGCAGAGGCTCTGGATCGGGTATTGTCTCCACACAACTGGGAACAGGTTGAAGTTCCGCTTTACATTGAAGAGATGGATCCGTTCAAAGGATCGGTCGAGAAAGACCCATATAGCTTTGAATCCTTTGAACAGATAATGGATGCGTTCAAAGATAAGCTTGACTGCTACATCAAAGGTTATATCAAAGCACGCGAAACCTTTGAGGATGGACGCCTTTTTGACATCGCCCCGCTTCCGCTTCTTTCCGCATTTATGGAAGGCCCGCTTGAACGCGGTAAAGATATCACGCAGGGAGGAATTGAATATATAATGCAGTTGCCTGAGCTCTCCGGGCTCTCTCATGTAGTCGATTCCCTTGTCGTTATCAAAAGGCTTTGTTTTGAAGAGTGCTCTGTCCCATGGAAAGAGCTTCTGGATGCTGTCCATAGCAACTGGAAGGGAAAAGAATATCTCAGGCAGTGGGTCAGAACACGGGTGCCGGCATACGGAAACGATATCGATTATGCGGATGATATGGCAAGAGAGGTTGCATCATTCTATGTGGCTTGCTTAAAAAAACACAGTGCCCGCGTCAAAAGCAGGGTGAAATATGTTGCCGGTATTGCAACATACGAAAATTACACAGAACTGGGAATTCCAGTGGGTGCCTTGCCAGACGGCCGGCTGGCAGCAGAGCCTCTTAGCAGCAATGCATCTCCATCGATCGGCAGAGCGGTAAACGGCCAGACTGCTGCGCTGAACTCCTATCTAAAACTGCCTCTTGGTGACTTGCCCGGCGGCAGTGTTCTTGATCTGTCCATAGACGCAAATTCAAATTTGCTCTCCTGCCTTGAGGCCTTCATCGAATCCTTTCTTGACAAAGGGGGCAACATTATCAGTATTTCGGTAAATGACTGCAAAAAGCTTAGGGCTGCTCAAAAAGAGCCCGAGAAATACCGGGATTTGAAGGTGCGTGTAGGCGGCTACGAAGCGTATTTCGTTGATCTGCCGCTGAATCACCAGGAGATGCAAATTCGCAGGTGCGAACAGTATGCATGAAGAGCCCCGGGTAAAAGGCCTGGTATTTTCCATTTGTCGATCCTCGGCTGAAGATGGTCCCGGCATCCGCACCACGGTGTTTCTAAAAGGATGCCCCCTGAACTGCATCTGGTGCCACAGCCCCCAATGCAGGGGATCAATAAAGCCGCAACTGGCCTTCTATGAGAGTCGCTGCATCATGTGCGGTGCCTGTGAGGCAGGCTGCCCAAAAGGACTTCAGATTGTTTCTGACAGGGGAAGACAGATTCTTTGGGATCAATGCGATCATTGTGGAAAATGCGCGGATATCTGCCCATCTAAAGCACTCGAAATGGCGGGTGTATGGATGACAGCAGAGCAGGTGATGGATGTACTGAAACGAGACATCGTCTATTACAGAAACTCAGGTGGAGGGGTGACGTTTTCCGGGGGGGAGCCTACGATGCAGCCGCAATTTTTATCAATTTGTCTTCAGCACTGCAAGCAGCAGGGGATACATACGGCGGTGGACACATGCGGTTTTGTGAAATGGTCAATTTTAGAGAACATGCTGCCTTTTATCGATCTGTTTCTGTATGATATTAAACATATGGACGATGAAAAACACAAGACACTTACCGGAACAGGCAACAGGCTTATCTTGGAGAATCTTCAAAACATAATTCGAAGTGAAAAACCCGTCTGGATTCGAGTCCCTCTGATTCCCGGCTATAACGACTCATTGGATAACCTCTTAAGAATAAGAGATCTGGTAGAAAAACTAAGCTTTGTAGAAAAGGTTTCTATATTGCCGTATAATTCTGCAGCAGGGGCTAAATATCAATTTATCGGGAAAAAATATTCGCTGGAAGATATCAAACCTCCTCCACATGAGAGGATGGAAGAACTGTTAAAAGTATTTTCTTCTCTTGATACACGGGTAGAATTCAACCGGTAGATCCAGATAGAGCGGTAGATCCAGATAGAACCTGGGTCGCATCCGACCTTTTCGGCCCTTTCTTTTTTCTTCGATTCTACCAATCGCCCCTGGCTGTAACTTGAACTGACAGGTCACAATTTTCAGCGCTTACATCAAATTCAGAAGCCAGGCCAAAGCACCATCAACCGGTTGGCCAGAAAACTCTTAGAGTTACGGAGAAAAGCCGATGGTGCTGCGCGTCTCCAGCAGCTCGTCCAGCCAGTCGGGATCCATTTCAGGCACCGATGACAGCAACCTCCGGGTATATTCGTGCCGGGGCGCATCCAGCACGATCTTCTTAGGCCCCTGCTCGACAACGCTGCCCTGGAGCATAACCACCACCTCGTCGGCAATAGCTTTTACCGTTGCCAGGTCGTGGGTGATAAACAGGTAGGAAACCCCCAAATCATCCTGCAGGCGATGCAGCAACTTAAGGATCTCTTCCGCCACCAGCTGGTCCAGGGCCGAGGTGACCTCGTCACAGATGATCAGGTCCGCTTCGGCGGCCAAAGCCCGGGCGATGCAGATGCGCTGTTTTTCACCCCCGGAAAGCTCTCCGGGAAAGCGCTCTATGTAATCGGCCGGCAGCTCGGTCATCTCCAGCAGTTCCAGAATCCGTTTTTCGCTTTTCCGGTTGTCCATTCCGAAATAAAACGACAGCGGTCGACCGATGATTTTACGTACCTTGTGCCGCGGATTCAGGGCCGTGTCGGGCATCTGGTAGATCATCTGCAGGCGCCGCATGTGCTCGCGCCCGCGGGACTTCAGGTCCGGCGGCAATTCGGTATCGTCAAAAACGATGCGGCCTTCACAGGGCGGCAACAGGCCGGTAATTACGCGCGCCAGGGTACTCTTACCGCTGCCCGACTCCCCCACCAGAGCCACGGTCCGGCCGCGACCAATTTTGAGGTTGATGTTTTGCAGCACCAGTTCCTTGCCGCTATAGCTGGCCGAAACGTTTTCCACCACAAGCAGAGGCGTCTTTCCTGCACCAGCCCCGTTGCCGTCCTTGCTAAAGGTGCGGGCGGCCAGCAGCTGCCGGGTGTAGTTCTGACGGGGATCAGCCAGTATCCGACGAGTGTCGTTTTCTTCCACCAGGTGGCCATGGCGCAAAACCATGATACGATCGGCAACCTGGGCCACTACGGCCAGATCGTGAGAGATGTAAATCGCCGCCGTGTCCAGCTCGTCGGTGATTTTCTTTATCACTGACAGCACCTCGATCTGGGTGGTGACGTCCAGGGCCGTGGTGGGCTCATCAAAAACGATGATGTCCGGACGGCAGGCCATGGCCATGGCCACCATGGCGCGCTGCAACTGCCCGCCGGAAACCTGATGGGGATAACGATAACCGATATGCTCCGGATCGGGCAGCAACAACCGGCGGTAAGTGTCCACGGCCTGTTTGACCGCCGTGTTAAAATCCATGATGCCGTGTTGTACGGGGGTCTCAGCATATTGTTTGATCAGGCGATGTGCTGGATTAAAAGAAGCCGCTGCGCTCTGGGCCACGTAGGCGATGCGCGTACCCCGGATTTTTCTTTGCTCCTCTTCGGTAGCGTCCAGAAGCGATATGCCGTCAAAAAGGATCGTGCCCGATGCTATGCGGCAGCCCCGGCGAGTATATGCCATGGCTGCCAGCCCCAGGGTCGACTTGCCGGCCCCTGACTCACCAATTAAACCCAGCACCTGGCCCTTTTCAAGACAAAGGCTTACACTGTCCACGATGGGCTGCCAGCATCCGTCGCTGTATCCTTCCACAACCAGGTCCTTGATGTGCAACAGTTTCATCATCCGTACCCCTTGATCCCCTGCTGAGGCCTTAAAACCGCGGTTAATCGTAGTCTTTCAGCCCGCTGGCAATGTGCAAAAACCAATCCACCACCAGATTGACCCCCACGGTGAGAAAAGCAATGGCGCCAGCCGGCCAAAGGGGGGTGAATATCCCGAAGGTAATGGCCCCGGCATTTTCCCGGACCATGCTTCCCCAGTCTGCCGTGGGGGGTTGAATCCCCAGTCCCAGGAAACTTAGAGCGGCAATGAAAAGAAAGACAAAGCAGAAACGCAAACCAAATTCCGCCACCAGCGGCGGCATGGCGTTGGGCAAAATTTCGTGCAGCATCAGCCACCAGGTATTTTCGCCACGCAACCGTGCCGCCTCCACAAAATCCAGCACCGCAATATCCATGGCCACAGCCCGAGATAACCGGTAGACACGCGTACAATCCAGCAGCGCAATGACCACGATCAGCGCGGCAATGGAAGTACCGACCACCGACAACACCATCAGGGCAAAGATAAGGGTGGGAAAAGCCATCATGATGTCCACCGCACGGCTTAAGGATAGATCGACCCAGCCTTCCAGGGTGGCCGCCAGAAAACCCAGCACAATACCAATTAGAAACGACAGAAGCGTGGTGGCAAAGGCAATCGCAATGGTGTTGCGTGCGCCGTAAAGCAGGCGTGTCAGCAGGTCCCGGCCCACCTGGTCGGTGCCCAGCCAGTGGGCACTGCTTTTGGGAGCCCAGACATCCCCGACGATTTCGGTCTCCCCGTAGGGGGCGATGGCTGGTGCGAAGATGGCCGCCAGGATGTTCACCAGGATCATGCCCATGCCGATTCGGGCGCTGATGGGTGCTTTTCTTAGCAGTTGCAAAAACGCCATTGGCCCTTTCCTTTACCGCGGCGCCCGCAGCCGGGGATTGCTGATGATTGAAAAGAGATCGGCCATAAGATTGAGCCCAACGTATGTGGCGGCAAAAATCAGCCCGCTGGCCTGGACCACCGGGATATCACGCTTGGCCACCGAGTCCACCAGCAGTTGGCCCATGCCCGGGTAGGCAAAAACCACTTCCACAATCACCACCCCGGTGATCAGGTAGGCCAGGTTAAGGGCCACAACATTGATGACCGGCGAAAGGGCATTGGGAAAGGCATGCCGCACCACCACCCGCGCCCGTTTAAGCCCTTTCAGGTGGGCCATCTCGATGAAAGGGCTGGCCAAAATATTGATGATGGCCGCTCGGGTCTGACGCATCATGTGGGCCACAACCACCAGGGTCAGTGTCAGACACGGCAGCACGATGGCGTGGATCTTCTCCCAAAAAGACATCTGGGCGTTGATGTTGGAAACGCTGGGAAAGATAATCAGCTGCACAGACAGCAGCGCGATCAGTATGTAGGCCACGAAAAATTCCGGAAACGAGATCGTGCTCAGGGTGGCGATGGAAATCAAACGATCAAAAATGCTGTTTCGGTACAGGGCCGCCAGGATACCCAGCACAATGGATAGCGGTACGGCAATGGCCGCTGCGGCGGCAGCTAAAAAAAGGGTATTGGCGAACCGCCATCCGATCAGATCCACAATGGGACGCTGGTTGGCCAGGGAATTGCCGAGATCACCCCTGAGCATACCGCCAAGCCAGGCAAAATAACGGATGTGGGGCGGCAAATCAAGCTTTAATTCCTTCCGAAACGCCGCCACTGTCTCTGGGGTGGCGTTCTGGCCCAGGATCTCCTGGGCCAGATCCCCCGGCAGCAGCTCGATTCCTACAAAGATAAGCACCGATATGGCAAGCAGCGTCAGGGCACCTAGCCCCACCCTCTTAAGCAATAATAAAACCAGCGGGCTCATCTTCACACAAACCACCACCGCTCGGCGCACCTAAAGCCATCCAGCTCCCAGTTGACACCCAGTTTGCCGTGGCCGATTTTGTCGGTGGCGGCCGAAAGGTCAGCGGCAAACATGGGCACCACCACGCCCCCGTCGTCGCGCACCAGGGCCTGCATCTCCACGTACATCTGTCGGCGTTTCTTTTCATCCAGTTCCGCGCGGGCGGCCACCAGCAATTCATTGAAGCGCGGATTTTTCCAGAAGGTGTCGTTCCAGGCGGCGTCTGCGGCATAGGCGGTGGAAAACATCATGTCCTCGGTGGGACGTCCACCCCAGAAAACTGCACACCAGGGCTTTTTCATCCAGACATTGCTCCAGTAGCCGTCGTTGGGCTCCCGCACCACCTTGATGTTGATTCCGGCTCTGGTCGCGCTTTCCCGGTAAAGCACTCCGGCATCCACCGCTCCCACATAGGCGGCCTCGGCCACACTCAGGTTGAAGGTGATGTTGCCGACCCCGGCCTTTTTGAGATGAAATTTGGCTCTTTCCGGATCGAATCGGCGCTGCTTCAGTTCGGAGGCATGATAGCGGTTGGCTGTGCTGATGGGATGGTCGTTGCCCACGGTGCCGTATCCCCGCAGGATTGTTTTGACCATCTGCTCGCGATCGATGGCATACTTGAGTGCCAGGCGGACATGATTGTTGTCATAAGGCGGTATGTCGCAGCGCATGGCATAAGTGTAATGCTTGAAGCCGTTTTGCTGCATCACCTGGATACCCTTGGTGCGCCTGAGCAGGTGCACGGTTTTCAGCTCACAGCGGTTCATGACATCTATCTGGCCGCTTTTGAGGGCATTGGTACGGGCATTGACATCGGCGATGCCCAGGGTCTCCACCTCGTCGAACCAGGCCCGGTCGGTTTTAAAGTAGTTGGGGTTGCGCACGGCAAAAGCCCGTACGCCCGGCTCAAATTCCTTGAGGATGTAGCCTCCGGTTCCCACGCCGTCGATGAAATTGCTACCCGCCGGCGATATGGTCAGGTGGTAGTCGCTTAATATGAACGGGAAATCAGCATTACCCCCTTTCAATAAAAAGATCACCGTGTACGGGCCATCCTTTTTGATGTCGGCGATCTGGTCAACGATGCCCTTGGCCGCGGACTTTGTGTCTTTGCCGCGATGGTGATTGATGGAGAAAATAACATCGTCGGCATCCATGGTTTTGCCGTTGTGAAATTCAACCCCCTTGCGCAACTTGAAAATCCACTTCTTGGCGTCCGGGGTGGGCTCCCATCCTTCGGCCAGCTCTGGGATCGGTTGGGTGTTTTGGTCGATTTCCACCAGGCAGTTGCGGATCTGCCCCTGGCTGATCACCTGCATCATCATGTCCGTGATGGTGGCCGGATCCAGGGAGTCGGTGGTCGATCCACCGGCCAGCCCCAGCCGGAGCCGTCCACCCCTTTTGGGGGTCGCCCCATGGGCGGTGTGACTCAGCAGCAACGGCGAAACAGCGGCCATCATTCCAAGCGCCGATACCCGCGATAGAAAATTCCGGCGAGAGATTTTACCTTCCTTCAGCAGCCTTTCCAATGTTTGTAAGGCACTCATGTATCCTCCTTTCGGTTTGCAGTTATGATACCCCCACAAGGGCTTAAAAATTGACTGGCCAGATTATGGTGGCAAGGTTTCCTGGTTAATCCCCCAGCGGCACCTCCTCGATGCCCTTGATGTCGATCAAGTTCAGGATTTGCTTCATGGCCACAGCCAACAATTGAACGTGTTCCGGCTCCAGGTCTGCCAGCTGCGAAATAAACTTCTTTTCAATGGGATCCGGCAGGGTTCGGCTCAACTGCCGCCCGGCTTCTGTCAACGTAATCAGAGCCACCCGGCGATCCCCGTCTTTACGGTTGCGTTCCACGAGCCCCTTCTTTTCCAGGCGATCAATGATACCGGTAACGTTGGAGGGGGTCACGTAGAGCTGTCGGCTTATCTCGGCAGAAGACATGGCACCCTGGCTGAACAAAAGCCTTAAAACAGCGCTTTGAGGCCCTGTGAGCCCGAAATGCTTGCTCATCTGCTGGGCATCCAGGTAAACCGCACGGACAAGCTTACGCACGGATTTGACCAGTTCGTGGATGACAGCTTCATTTTCCGGTTTCATAATATGGCCCCTCCCTGAAGCCTTTTTGAACCTCTCGTTGCCTGCTTGTATAAATTTAGGCTTAAATAGTCAAGATATAAATTATTTTAACCTGCAAGATTAAAATTTTAATAACCACTTACTCAATTGGGCTTCATTTAGAAGAGGTCTTGTCGATTCAGCTCGGTGTTATCGATCCCGGGCTCAAACAGGTTCATATCCATCGTGGAAAAGGTCATAAAGATCGGCTGGTGCCGTTACTTGATCTTACTTTACAGGCATTGCGCACACTGTGGGTTAAGCATTGTCATCCTGAATTGATTTTCCCCAATGCCACCGGCTAGCTTAAAACGATTCAACATGTAAAAACTCATATAGACAGAGGCGGTGCACAAAAAGCCATGAAAGTTGTGGTCGCAGAATGTGGAATAAAAAAAAGTCTCTATTCAATCCCTTCGGCACAGTTTTGCCACGCATCTGCTTGAACGCGGCTTAAGCCTTCCTCATATCCAGGTACTGCTTGGTCATGCCAGCCCTACAACAACCGCACGCTATGCCCATCTGACTGATATCACGGAAAAATACAGCCTGATCATCATTAATGAGCTGATTAACAGCCTTCATGTAGATCTAAGGAAGGTGTGATCATGGAACTGGCCTCTATTATCAATCAATATTATGATGCATTTATGATCAAGTATGCTGGTACTGTATTGCCGGGTCATCTAGAAAGCATTGAATGCCATTTGTCGTTGCCGCAGCCCTGAATCCGGTGAATTTTAAGTGCACTGTCCTGACTACCATCACGAACAATGGCGGCCTCTATCCTGTGGTCACCGCAGTTGCCTAAAGTGCCAGAACCATCAAGCCAGCCAGTGGATTGAGATGGATTTTGGGTTGAGTCCAAAAAATCTGGGAGCACAAATCGGTATGACCATTAAAATAGGAGAAGAAAACTTTTATGAAATAAGTAATTTTTAAAAGCCTGTTTACAGGCCGTGCACCCGTTTGCGTTGAAAAAAGCATACTGCCGGAAAACTCGCTTCCTGTCCCCTGCCCTCTGTGCCAATATAAGTGAGACACCTACCCCTTGAAAAATTAGTGTAGGGCGGGTAGGAGTAATATGCATGGAAAAGAAACTATCAGAGAGTAGGGACATGGGGATTGTTTCTCTTACCGGGGGAACGGAAGGAGCCCTTAGGGCGACTGGAGTTCCCCCGGCCGCGACCGCAAGCGAGGGGCCCATTTGTTCCGTTCCGGACCCTGAAGTTTCTGAAAAGAAACCGCGAAGGAAATTTACCGGCAAATACAAACTGGAAATCCTCGAGAAGGCCGATAAATGCACCGAGCCCGGTCAGATAGGGGTCTTGCTTCGTAAAGAGGGATTGTATTTCTCAAACCTGAGCACGTGGAGAAAACAAAGGGAAAACGGGTTATTAGAATCCATGTCTCCCAAGAAACGGGGTCGCAAAGCAAAAGAGAAAAACCCCTTGACTTCAAAGGTTGCCGGGCTTGAGAGGGAAAATGAACGCCTGAGGAAGAAACTGAGGAAGGTCGAGGTTATCATCGAGGTTCAAAAAAAAATCTCAGAGATCCTGGGGATCTCACAGGAGCCGACCGAGGACGAAAGAGGGATCTGATGAGCGCAGCGTGTACCTTAAGTCAGGAAGAGGGGATTCTCACAAATTAAAATTTACTTCACGTTACCGAATGATGGTCAGAATGGCCATATGCACGCAGAGTGTACCATCTCACTTAAAGTGGACGTCATTTGCTTTCTCTGCTTTCATCTGATTCGAACACCTGTCACGTGACCGGAGACCCGCTGAACGTCTGCCTCCTAACGGAGTCCCGCACCCGGCGGGATATCCCGACCATTACAGCCAGGCATTTGTGAGCTAATGCCTATTTAAGGGGTTGAAAATTGTGGATATCCATAGCTTGCAAAAAAAACCCAGCCTTTTCCGGTCCCCTTAATTGACAGCTTGGCGGATTGTTGCGCTTCCGCGTCATGAAAGTTCTTATTTATGCTTTGGCCTTGAACAACACCTCCTACTGGGCGGCGTGCAGCGCCGCGCTAACGTATAAGGTTTTATCCGTCGTCCCGCTAATTGATATGTATAGAGCAGAGAGTGGTATAATCAAGATGAGTTTCGTATAAGACCCGTTTGATAGTCAGCGGGATGATGGATAAAACCAGGTTGAACTGAGCCGCTTCTGGTTTTCAATATCAATATCTATGGGGATTGTAAAGAGAGGTATTACTTGAAGTGATAGCTGATTGCATAAAATTATCCCCACTGATTTGGGCGCATTTGTGACCATATGGCATCATTTTCCGGGTATCGTATCTCTGTTTTATGGCTATTGAACCTGGTAATCTACTGTTAATTTAACAAAAATTGGTCATAAAGACGCAGCCGTGCCGAAAGGCTTACCGGCGGTGACTCAAGCTTTTTTCATTTTTTTGATTTCGTATGTTCGCCTTTGATGAGGTATTAACCCCGTTGTTGGAAAACACTTTAAAAAGCGCCATCGCCAGGTACTGAAAAATCATGGGTACAGGCCATTTTGCTATGTAATTTATACAACTACGGGGTAAAGGTAACCTTGCCGTTAGCGACATTGACGATGCGATGATTGGCGATGGCCACCCGGTGGGTATAGCGTCCAAGATAATCGAGTACCTGCTTGGGGCCACCAAAAGGCGGCCTGGCATATACCACCCAGTTTTTACCACAAAGGGTATCACTGAGGCGTTTAAAATCGTGTTTGAAAGCATAAATCTTTGCCTTGCCACAGAACGTAAGCTTTCCTTTTTCAAAGGCATTTTTCAATAGTGCCATAAACTTACCCCGGAACACTTTTGACATGGCTTGGGTGCAAAATTAATAATCATCTTTAAAGGGTATCCACCGGGTACCGTCTGAAGATAATGCGCCAGCTGGGAAGATGCAATGAAGGTGCAGATGGGAATTTAGCAACTGGCGCCATTTGTGTAGGATGGCCGTAAAACCCAATAGGCCACCCAGAGCGTTTTGGGGGTTTTCTCCAAATGCAAGCAGTATCTGTAAGACGGCATTAAAAAGCATGTTGAATATAATAACCTTGTTGCACAGGGCAACAGCGTTTATCTCATGGGGCAGAGTGAAGACCACATGGAAATAGGGTACGAACAAAAGCTCTGTTTTACGGTACTGAAGCCATTTTGCTTTGGTCAATGCCTGACATTTGGGGCAGTGCCTATTTCTGCACGAGTTATAGGAAATCTGTTGAGCACCGCAGCTGTAACACTGCTGGATGTGTCCACCCTGATACGCTGTGCGGCACAGCATGATATCCTGCATGATTTGTTTGTGCCGTGTCGGTGTCCGATGCCGGCAAAGGTATTGATTGCCATAGGTGCGAAAGATATCGGCAACTTCCCGGTTCGGTTGCTTTCCGGTTAAATCCTGTTGATCAGCGGTTTGACCCTGTTCTGCTATCATGATGCACCTGCCTTTACCTGATTTTTGCTATCAGGCAGTTGCAAAAGCTCTAAGGGGCTTCTGGTGGAGGAGATCTTCTTTCTCCCCACCTGAAGATAGACCATGGTGGTGGAAACACTCTTATGGCCCATAAGTATCTGGATGGTTCGGATATCGGCAAGTTAGGCTTTTTATACTTTTCAAAAACTTTGTCGTATGTACCATTGTAAATCGCACATCGAATTTGCAGCATTTCATTTCCTATTTCTTTGACCCACCACGCCCCTGAACGCTTCATGCGGGTATGAGAGATAAACTTGTTGGCAGATTCAATGCCTCCGCTTCCAATCGGGTAACCACCGATTCGATCGCCGTGATAGTGTATTCTTTCACGGTCGTTTTGCAGGTAACCAATGAGTTTTCCAATTTCTTCCTCGGCCAAACTATCTCGAGGCTTCATCCTTTCAAGCCCTCATATGACATTATCAACTTCAGCATAAAAAAGTCGTGTTATCGTACTTTCCACCCATTGCAGACACTTTTCAGATCCTTCACCATATTGCAGATTGGCCACCTTGTGGATATGTTCTGCACAATGGAAATAATCCAATATTTGTCGGCCCTTGGGAAAACAGCGGGTCATATGTTTCTAAAGCCAGTCGGCTCCGTCGCCCAACAATCCAATGCGAAGATCATCCTGTGGGATTCGAGATGCCACAAATGACAGATCTTCGCCAAATTGTTCTTCATCTTGGATCTGATGCCAGCTAGCCATATGAACTATTCGATCCTTGCCCAGCAAATATATACGGAACCCTTTGGCCTCCTGCCACCGACCTTTGCCTCTTTTTTCATTGCGCTTTGTTTTGGGACGCGTCGGGACATGAGCGCCATCGGAAGCGACCACCAATACTGGCTGCCAGGCGCTTTCTTTTACCTCCCGGCACCGCTAGGCTATCTCTTGACAGCTGGGAACAACATCTGCCAGGCACCCATACGCGCCCACCTCTTCAAATGTATCATACATGAAATGGTCACTGACAGCCTGATTGGTCAGTTCTGCAAACAGCTCACTGCCGCCGGAAAATGGAACCTCCACACCCGTACGGGTCGCCTTTTTTTGAACATCAAACTGGTGCTTTTTACCGCTGATCTCCAGCACCTTGTCCAATGGCGAAAAACCATACGTACAATCCACACAATTAAACCAGGGCCGCTTCAACACGCTTGGACCTTGCATGGTCACCATCTCTTTTAAGTTATCACGCCGCTTTTTGCACCGCTTGCCGCGCCTGGGACAGGCAGCATACTTCTGCTCCAATAAATCAGCGTACTTCTGTTCAATCAAGGCTTGAAAACAGGCCCCAAAAAACTTCTGCTTCGTTTTGGCAAACAGCTTGCTAAGCTCCATTACCGTGGATTGTCTATCGTCTTGAAACACTTGCTCTATAATCTGATCTACCCATTTATCCACTTCATCATGTATCATGTAACGAAACTGCTCCTTGCAATCGGCTTCTATACTGTAAGCGACAACTCCCATGGCACACCCCCCCTTACAACCCCAACAGCTCTTGACGAAACCGAGATGAAAGAGGGTACACATAAATATCCTTCACACTCTGTCCATGGCAGCCATGCTCACGGTCCATCCGCCCGCGGCCCGTTGTGGTGCCCACATAAATAAAATTGGCGGCCTTATAACAGGTGCCCGCAAAACGACTTCTGTCTACCAGTGTCTCTATAACAGCCGGTCGACACCCATAGCTGGCTTGCCAGTCTTCAGCAACCCTTCGAATCGCCAATGCCAGAACCGAACTGGCAAGGTTTTTAACCTTAACCCAGGGAAATATCAGAAACCGGCTGTTATTGACAATTTTTTGCAAATTGCCCCGCCGCTGCTCATCGGACCAGCCGATCCACCGGTCTCGAGCTGCCATCTTCCAGGCTGCAGAAGAAAATTGCAGACATCCAACAACTAAATCTTCACCGTTACCGCTTTCGATAAAATACCTCAGCTGCGCGCCAAAAGGCAATTGATAGCCCAGGTAATGATATCGATCAACATATTCATACCATAGTTCCCGTTGCGCTTTGGTGGTTACCTTGCGTAACCTTAGAGGAAAAAAATCCTTGACATTGCCCGTAATAATCCCGGGAGATTGCCCCTTGTCCGTCCTTTTTACTGTGAACTTAACCCCTCTGGGGCGACCGGCCTTACGATCCGGCAGATCAAAAACCCCTTTGGCCGCTAAATGTTCAAGAAACTGACGACATTCAACCGTCTTAAGTCTCCCTGTCGGCCTTCTCCAATCAAAAAGCTCACAGACGGTGTTGGCTAACTCGGTACGACTGATTCCTCTACAGGTACTGACGATCTCCTTTATTTGATCAATTTCATCGCCGCTCAAGGTTCGTCCACAAAATCTCTCCAATGAAACTTCCTGCATATGACCACCTCTCTGATGAGATAGAATTTTCATCCTATCATATAGGTGGTTAAATCAAATGTTCAGCACTTTTTTGCCGTGAAATCATTCTTTGTAAGCTACACCATACCAAATCATTAACAAACCGGCAATGCTCCCCTCCTAGACGGCATTCATGGCCCGTAGTTCTCGGGCCGACATAGCCGTCAATAATTTTCTCTCCTTATTATTCCGTCTACGCCAGAAGTACCCGGCATATTCTTGCAAATAAGGGTTTGCATCGGCTTTTATCTTGATGTATCTTCGGATACAAACGGCGTGCAACTTTATATCCTCATATACCGTTATCTTGCCTGAGGCAGTCTTGGAACGAACGGCGGAATCGGTTTTTCGGCCGGAAGCTGACCAGTAACGTTTAATCAGCCATCCTTTCGATTTGTTCTGGTGACGCCGTCTTACCATACGCCATAATTGTTTAAACACGTAGGTATCTATTCGACCGAAACCATCCGATGCCATCACTTGGCGGTGGTAATTTCCCCAACCTCGAAGCGTTTGGTTCAGCTTCTTGATTAAGGCCGGCATCGGTGCGCTGACGTGTTTTCGGATTAAGGTTCCCACTTTCCTTACCAGGGCGAGAACTCCCTGGACTGACGGTGTGATGTGCAGCACACGGCCGTGCTTTCGAAAAGTTTGTCCGAGGAACGTAAAGCCTTTCTTAATAACCACCTCTGCGCAGGCTGTAAACAGCCCGCCATTTGGCTCGGGCGCCTTGTCAAAGAACGCCGTCAACTTGTTTTCCTCTACAGCCTTTGCGATGCGCACTTTCAGCCTTCTGACCTGAGGCCCTGCATAGTTCCAATCAATGGAACCCCCATTTCTTTGCGTCGTCGATGAGTGCACCAGCACCAATGGCTGTCTTTTGCTTTCCCATCTTAAAAGGTTCTCCAGACTCTCTCGCAGTGAGACACCTTCCGGACGTCAGCACGCTTTCCCCGGGGCTGTTGCCTTGCGGCTTTCGCGTTGGGCCGTGTTGCAGGCTCTATTTCCGATGTTACATCGGAACATTTGCTTCTTCCGGATTCTTTCTCCCTCCTCACCATCAACACGCCTTACGGTAATGCCTACCCGACATTGCATCGGGCGATGTGACGGGGTTACTACGTTCTGTATAATCGACCATTGCAGACAACTTAGGCGGAACCTGGACGCCAATGGAAGTATGGGTCCCGTACAGGCACGTTAGAGACCTGCAGCCTCTCCATATGCGCAAACACAAGGAAGCACATCTTCAACCTTTACCCGCCTCTGGAGGGTTTACCCGTCTATGGCGGGTTTTAATCCCGGTAGGTCTGTCGCTCGCTTGACGGCGCGTGCGGTTCCTTGATTCATCTCGCCATATTGTCCCGACCCTAGCCTTTAACCGAGCAGGATTCTCGGAGGGGAGTTCGCCTCACGGTTTCCTCCCAATTCAGTACATTGTCGGACGGGCTTCACACCTACTGCACAGCGCACAGCACGCATGCCGTCCTAGGGTATCGGCGGGAACACGCCAGGTGATTTCCAGTATGGAGTAACCTCCTGTAATCACATTCGATTATACAACTTCGTATCACAAATAACGGCGCGGGTAACCAGCGGGCCTAAAGAGCTACCGTGAGGCACAGACTTTAACGTGAACCGCACGGTTTCTTCCCATCTGGTTCACCCGCTTGTTAGCGTCCTTGATCAATTTCATGTGGACTAAGCAGCAAATGTTTCTACCACTGGATCAATCTTTCGCCATTCTTCCGAACTGTTTGCAGCCTGCCATAAATCATAATTTCTTTGAAGATTGATCCAAAATTCCGGGCTCGTATCAAAGGCTCTCGATAGCTTTAAAGCCATCTCTGGGGTCACTGCCGCCCTTTCGTTTATTATTTTTGACAACGTCTTCCTGGAAACACCAAGAATATTTGATAGTTCAGTGATCGTTATGGATAATGGCTCCAAATAGTCTTCCTTTATTATCTGACCAGGATGGGTTGGTTTTCTTTTCATGATATTCATAAGATTCTCCTTTATTCAATGATAGTCGCGGTAATCGACATCAAGGGCATGCCCCTGCTCGAACCGAAATATTATTCTCCAGTTACCGGATACTGAAACTGCATACATGCCTTCATATTGGCCCCTCAATAAGTGTAAATTTGATCCGGGATAATGCATATCTCTCAATTCAGTTGCTGCATGGAGTCTGTCCAATATTTTACCAAGTTTTTTAGCATGTTCCGGCTTTATTCCTCTTTTTGATCCTGTGTAAAAATATTTCTCAAGGCCCTTATGTATGAATGATTTTATCATACATTCAATTGTAACCATTTAGGTTACGCATTGCAATAAAAAAAGATGACACCGCATTCTATTTGTGACGCTAATGCCGCGGGTAACCAGCGGGCCTGATGAAGTTCGAGTTGGCACTAACTTTTACGAAAACCGCCAAGTTTCACCCCGTCTGGTTCACCCGCTGGTTATGCGAGCCTTTCGACTTTCTAACCATTTTTTGAAGGATTCCTGACTTTCCCCAGAAGGTTTACCAGCCAATAAACCTTCAACACTGATGTCTTCATCAAGGTCCGGCCAATGTATTCCTTCGCCTCTGCCAATCAATCTCCAGTTATTACGTTCGTCATCAGACCCATGGACTAAGCGGGGATACCATTCAACTGGAACCGATATGGTTCGACCATCCGATAGCTCGACACTTAAAGTGTCATCGGTGACGGAAACATTAAGAGCATGAGGTACGGAAATTTCAATGGCTGAAATACTCATTCCATGCCTCCTCTATTTTTTTGCTGTTTTCTTCAACAATTTTATGAATACGGCCTATCTCGCTTCGACTAAATCCTCCGCTTCTTCTAAGTCTAACCGGATCAATCCAGAATTTGGCCACCTTATCATCACGTTCAACATGTATGTGCAGAGGTTCGTCTCGATCGCTGGCATAAAAGAAAAACCGATATGGCCCAATTCTCATTTGGCATTGGTTAATCTTCCATTAATATTTATCGCATAATGCCGAGCTGACGCACGGTTCTGCCTGGATAAGAGGGTTAAAGGGCCTGCTTATACAGGCAGATCCGTCGCGTCGAGCGTTTGGTTACCGAGGCGCTGCGCGCCGAGGGCCAAACGCGAAGTCGTGACAGCGGCATCTCGGCATTACCGGGCGCGCAGCGCCCGGTAACGGCCAAGCTCACCTGCCGCTATGAAGCGCATCGGAATATTTATCTGCCTCGGGCAGAGCGGTCAGGTGAAGCGCCTTGTTGAACGAAGCCGCTACGCGGCAGAAAAAATTTTCAAATCAGTGTATATTTTCAAATCAGTGTATAACTCCCGGTGTTGTCCAATTCCGGGCACCATAAAAACAAAGGGAGATATACCATGAATCAAGTTGAAACGAACCGATTTAACAAGCTTTATCAGCGTCATTTGCGGTTACTCAAACTCCAGGGAAAAAGCCAAAAGACCATTGATGCTTACGCGCGTGCTGTGCGCAGGATCAGTGAACATTTTGACTGCTGCCCCGATAAATTAACCCTTAAACAGCGGGAAAAATACTTCTACGACCTGGTCAAATCCCATTGCTGGAGTACCGTAAAAGTTGACCGTAATGGTCTGCAGTTTTTCTGGAAACATGTCCTTAGCACGCTACGCTCGGTTAACCGACACTGCCGAACAAAATGCATTTGATACCATTAACGGGCTGATCAATACCCTCCACGTCGATTTAAGGAGGATATGATCATGCAACTTGCCGCTGTCCTTGATCAATATCACGATGCCTTTCAGGCTAAATACGGCTCACGGCTTTTACCCGGTCATCTTCGCGCCATCGAAGCAATCAGCCAATGCCGCACACCACAAGCCGGCCAGCTGCTCGTGCAATGCATTGACTGCGGGCATACCACATGGCGATCCCGTTCCTGTGGGCACCGCAGCTGCCCACAATGCCAAAATCATGAAACCTCGCTCTGGCTGGATCGGCAGCAGCCCAAGCTCTTGCCGGTTGACTACTTCATGGCAACCTTTACGCTTCCCTATGAGCTCAGATCCCTGGCCTGGGATAACCAAACCCTCATTTATAACCTTCTTTTTGCCTGCGCCTCAAGCACCCTGAAAGACTTCGGCTTAAATCCCAAAAATCTTGGCGCCAGCATCGGCATGACAGCCGTTTTGCATACTCATAACCGGCGCCTGGATTATCACCCACATATTCATGTCGTGGTGCCAGGCGGCGGCGTGGATAAAGCCAAAAAGCAATGGAAAAAGAAAAAAAACAAGTACCTGTTCAATGAATTCGCTCTGGCTAAGGTGTTTCGCGCCCGCTTTCTGGAGGCGCTGACCAATACCGGACTCAGCCTACCCAATTCAGTGCCCAAAAAATGGGTGGTTGACTGCACCCGCGCAGGAAAAGGTCCGTCCGCTTTAAAATATCTGTCGCGGTACCTATACCGAGGCGTCATCGGTGCAAACAATATCGTGTCCAATCACGATGGCAATATCACCTTTAAATACGTCGAAAGCCGTACAGGCATTACCCGTTACCGCACCATAAAGGGCGAAGACTTCTTATGGCTGGTCTTGCAACATGTTTTGCCCAAAGGCTTTCGCCGGGTCAGAGATTATGGCTTCTTGCATGGCAACGCCAAAAAGCTATTGTCGCTGGTTCAGTTGGTCCTGCAGGTTTTGATAAAAACCTGGACACAACGATCCACGCCGGCCTTCAAGTGCCTCAAGTGTCAGGCTCCTATGCAAATCCTGGCTGTCGGACAACCGGCCTGGGCATCAGGATAACACGCTCAAACGGCTAAAACCAGCCATTAACTCAATCACAGGAGGATTTTCTTACCTTTATGAGATAGAACCCCTTTTTTAAAGCTTCTCTGTAGGCTTGGCGGTCTCGCTCGCACTAAATAAATCCTTCATCCACTCCGGGGCTGATACCACCTCCCATTCAAAAAAAAGATATTTGCCTATATAAAGACACCGACCGAATCCCGCAGGGCTTGTCCAACTACAGGATAAGATCGTGGTTCGCTTCGCTCTCACTATCTATCCTTATTCGTTATATGGTTTAGGCAGATTCAACATTTTCGCTTGGGCCGCTTCCAGTATAGAATCACGAATAAATGAGCTTGCCTCCAGAATCTCTATACCAATCAATTCGCCCTTTTCATTTAGTTCTGCTGTAATATTTGGGCTTAGCTCAACGCTGCCTGCCTCCTTTTCATCAGAAATGACCAGATGCAGAATATCCTCATTTTTGAAATAGTTCATTCTTGGCTTATCCATGTCTAAACCTCCCCGCCTTGAGGCGGAAGTTTATTTGTTGCCGAGTGGTTGTATGAATAGTGATTGCTATTATCTCAGCCCCTCTTTTTTCGTAAGGAATCAGAACCAGCCTATCATCATGCCTTCCCACTACAACCGTCCTTTGCGTTATTGTATCAAAATACATCTCCGTGGAATACCGCAATATGTCCTCAATTTTGGCCAAATCAAACCCTCTCAAATTGGCTCTGTACTTCATATAACTGGTCCAAACGATGGAAATCTTCTCTGGGCTGTTCAAATCCGCCTCCGGTTTTCATCCTCAAACTTTGAGATTCAATACGGTCGGGTAGCCGGGGGCTGTTGCCAGCCCCAAGCCCCCTAAGAACCGTGCTTGAGAGTTTCCCCTCACACGGCTCAAGCCTCCGATAAGGTCTCCCTAGTGGGGATTCCCGC
>JAFDFZ010000054.1 GCA_019309565.1 Deltaproteobacteria bacterium | reverse complement strand
AGCAATTTCCTCACTACAAAGTGCAGCGGCCAGCGTGTGTGAGGTTGCCACATCCAGGATTATAATCTTCTTCTTTTGCAGGGCCTGTTTGTCCATGGATGCTCCCAGAATTGCCGCCATACCGCTGTCCATGAGGTAAATCTCCTCTGCAGGTAACCCGCGCGCGGTTTCGGCAATGGACCTTAGGCGATTCAGTGTGGGGGGTACCTCCTTGGCTTTATATAAAAGTGCATGAGGAAAAGGCTTTTTATCCAGTTTTTCTTTGAAAAGGGTATGGCGGTAATCCAAATGACTTAGACCTTCAGGAGGCATACCGTGATCCTGGGCGCAGATGCCAACAAAATTGAAAATGAAAATGAAACGCCGAACTCTTCAACCAGTTTCTTTAACCGTTTGATATCCAAATCCCCCAGGGTTAGGGTGGTAAACTGTTTCATTGATCGATAAGAATCGATCTCCCCGTCTTCGATAATGGTGATTCCCCAGTTACGAACCTTTTCTAAATTGTGGTGAAGCGTAAGTGCGGCAGAGGCGGACATGACAACCCGGCGGTGCCGGGCTCGTTTTTTCAATATCTCTGTTATGGGCCCGCCGCCCATCTCACAGCCTGTGACGAGCAGGTCTCCAGGTAGATTCTCTGCTTTTTCGGCTGCCATCTTAACGGGCGATCGTACCACGGCTTTATAGTGGACATCGGTTGTGTCGTCATAATAAAGAACATCCATGGTTCCGGCACCGATGTCCACAAGCAAAAAACGGCTCATGTTGCAAATGCCCCCCTGCCCTGTGAGGCTTTCACAGAGCCCAACCAGATCCCGTATTTTTATAACAAGGCCAAATCGTCATCTTAATTTAAGCCGATAAAAAATCCTCCGATTATTTAGATACTAATGATCTATTATGGATGTCAAGGTTCACGGCTCCTGATCACACAGCAATTATTTATTGACAAATTACCATCCTGTGACTAAGTTAACATAAATTTAAACGGCGGTGTTTATGTCGAAACAAGGAGGATATTATGGTTGAAGTAACTGAGTCTGCCACCCAGCAGATAGCCGAATATTTTAAAGGCAAGGAGATTGCGCCTATTCGAATCTTTTTAAACGAGGGTGGATGAGGAGGCCCATCTCTTGGAATGGCTCTGGACGAGCCCAAAGATAACGACAGTGTTTTTGATATTGATGGGTTTCAATATATTGTAAACAACGATCTTCTCGAAAAAGCCAAGCCCATTAAGATCGATTTCCAGCAGATCGGTTTTAAGATTGATTCCAGTCTGAATTTCGGCCCTGCAGATGGATGTGCAGGTTGTTCTTGTGGTTGAAAAACCTTTTGACAGGTCAAACGGGCGGCATATCGATGGTCGCCCGTTTTAGTTGTTCTGGATGATAGTCTGCTATCCTGATTTTAATTAAAATCTTCTACCGGCCCTTCCGTTCTTAAGCCAAATCAAAACCGTTCGACGGCAGCATATGAAATTTATCAAAGCATCAAGCAGTGCGAAACTTGAGTCAACCGTTTTACGGTCCCTGGATATAGACCTCAGCAAAGATATGGGATGCAGTACATGAAATATCTGATTACGGGGGGAAGCGGTTTCGTCGGCCAGCATTTATCAAAATTTCTTTTGAATCAAGGAGATGAGGTAATTGCCATCGGCTTACGACCGTCACAGGAGGTCATCCGGCATGAAAAATTCCAGTACATCTCTGCCGATACCAGCAAGCCCGGCATCTGGCAGGATGCAGTTAACGAAGCAGAAGCAGTTATCAACCTTGCCGGAAAAAACATATTCAAACGATGGACGGAATCTTACAAACAATTGATCTATGACAGCCGAATATTGACAACGCGCAACTTGGTCGAGGCACTGCCCGAAAACGAAAACCGTATACTTTTAAGCGCATCGGCTGTGGGATATTACGGAAACCGGGCTGATGAAATCCTCACCGAAGATTCCAAAGACGGCACCGATTTTCTGGCAAAGGTTGCAAGAGATTGGGAAGCGCAAGCCTTATCGGCTAAAAAAAAGAGGGGACGAGTTGTAACAGCCCGTTTCGGTATCGTTCTTGGAAAAGGCGGTGGAGCCATTGCGAAAATGGTGCCTGCCTTCAAATCTTTTGCCGGTGGTCCCATAGGCAATGGCATGCAATGGTTTTCATGGATACACATTGAGGATCTGCTCTGCGGTCTTAAATTCGTTGCTGAAAACAATGCCATAGAAGGTCCCGTAAACTTTACCTCCCCTAATCCGGTTCGAAACAAAGAGTTTGCCAAAACTCTTGGGAAAGTTTTAAGAAGACCCGCTATGTTGTCTGTTCCGGGGTTCATGATCCGTTTGCTGATGGGAGAGTTCGGCGAAACACTGCTGTCCGGTCAGCGGGCGATGCCCGAGAAACTGCTGAAGCATGGGTTTCAATTCCGCTTTGCCAGCCTTGAGGATGCTCTTGGCGACCTCCTGGCGCCGGAGGCGTGAAATGACGTCTTGCCTTTATGGAAAAGCGGATGTAAAAATTTAACCAATATTTTAAGCGCTTTCAATCAAGTTTAACACTCCAGCCCTGAATCTGGAACCTATCAAGTTTGGCAATAATTTAACCTGTTGGTAAGGAGGCAACGATGGCGGATTTTATGGATATCGTGAAACGTAGAAGGAGTGTCAGAAATTTTCAAGACAGAGAAGTGGCGGAAGATATTCTGAATCAAATCCTGGAAACTGTCAGGTGGACTCCCTCCTGGGCAAACACACAATGCTGGGAGATCATATGGATCAAAGACAGAAGTATTCGAGAAAAACTACAGGCCACCATGAGCAAAGGAAATCCGGCTACAAAGTCCATTGTGAACGCACCGGTTCTTCTTGCGCTGTGTGCAAAGTTGCAAAGCTCAGGATACTATAAAGGTGAGGTTACGACAAAGTTCGGAGATTGGTTCATGTACGATCTTGGGCTTGCAAACCAGACACTGTGTCTTGCGGCAGAAAACTTTGGACTGGGTACCGTTGTCGTCGGATTGTTCGATCATGACAGGGCAAAAGAGATCTTAAAGGTACCAGACGGGTATGAACTGGTAACCCTGATACCGATGGGGTATCCGGCCAAAACGCCATCGGCACCAAAGCGAAGAGAGGTGAACGAATTTCTGCATCACGACACGTTCTGAAGGCCCACTTCGAATCGGCTCCTTATCTCACAAAGGCCATCGATCTTCAGGATAACATGCTGTCTGAGTTTTGGACAGACTTTGGTTATAAGCCGCCCAAAACCACCAGTGCATCCACCGCAACGGGTCTGTCGCCGGTGATGATTATCGGGTTCGCATCGATTTCTATAATTTCCTTATGCTCTAGCCCAATCTGACCCATGCTGATAAGGCACCGGCAAAGCAAGTTATGATCAACGGCAGGCAGGCCTCGAAGTTCACCCAGCAACCTGCCTGCTTTCGTCTCCTGCATCATTTCCAGAGCATCCCGAGCAGATAACGGGGCTGCGCGAAAACACACCTCACCCAATGCCTCGGTGAAAATACCTCCTGTTCCGAACATCACGCAGGGGCCGAACTGGTGGTCCCGGACCATCCCCACAACCAGTTCGCGATGGCCTTTGATCATTTCCTGAACAAGAAATGCGCTCTTTACCCTGCTTTGAATCTGGTTGAATGCTTCAGACAGCTCGGCTTCATTTCGAATATCCAGCCGAATCAGAGCGCTTTCTGTTTTGTGCGCCACTTCAGCAGAACATGCCTTAAGCACTACCGGATATCCGATTTCATAGGCTGCAGCCCTGACTTGATGTAAATCTTCCGCCATAATTTCCCTGACAGTTGGAATGCCGTAAGCGGCAAGTACCTTTTTGCTTTCGTATTCAGACAACCGGCTCCGGCCGCCCGCTTGTGCTTCGTGTAAAAGCTGACTGATATCTTTCATGAAAATATAGTCTCCTTTTTGATATCTTACATCCAACATTGCCCTGCCTGTAAGAACATACATATCCTGTCGGTTTCATTCACCCGGGCTGTCCTTGCGGCGTTCCATAAGGCTTCGGCATCGACACAGGATGGATAGGACTTCAAATGGTTCCTCTATCAATGGATATGTGGGCACCCCCCTTGTTTCTAAATATTCCTTTGCCGAGTCCATGTGCTTTTTCTGGGAACTGAATGTGACGAAAACGGGTTTTTCAGGATATCTCTTGGCCAGTTCAACGATAAACCCCAAATCCGGCACCCCGGTCTCATCGGTGATCATCAATATGGGAACCACGGCATCGATGTTGGGATCTTTCAACACCGCGTCCATTGCCTCTGCATATGCAAACTCGAATCCGTGCTCAAGTGCGGCCGGCCAGATATCAACCGGGTTTCGCATGCGTATATAAGCCGGGCTGATATCCTGCAAGCGCTTTTGCGTTGCTGGCTTAAGCTCGGGAACAGCCAGATCCCACCGTTGCCGGCAAAGATCGGTAAGAATAACGAGCATTGCACCGGATGGAGCCATGAAGCTGACCCGGTTGCCTGTGGGAAGCGGCATCACGGCCAGAGCCTTTGCCACAAGAAAGAGATGGGAATATTTATGAATGCGCGTAATTCCGGCCTGTTTTAGTACTCCATCGATTATGCGGTCATCTGAAGCCATGGCTGCCGTATGTGCCACTGCAGCCTGAGCCCCTTCAGAGGTACTGCCTCCCTTCAGGAGAATCACCGGTTTCTTTGGTGTCACCTTACGAGCGATCTCCAAAAATCGCCCGGGGTCTTTAAAGCTCTCCAGATATATAAATATAGCATGGGTTTCCGGATCTTCTGAGTAATACTCAAGAACATCGCTTTCGTCCACATCGACTTTATTGCCCAGTCCCACCACGCGGGCCACACCAAAATGTTCACCCGAGGCTATGTAACGCATGGTGTGAGTGGCAAAATTTCCTGTCTGAGCAATGTAAGAGATGTTGCCTTTCGGGATTTTTCCCAGAGGAAAAAAACTTGATGTAAAATTCGCCGGAGTGGAAGTATGACCGGATGTGTTGGGACCGATAGCCCGCACACCCGTCTCTTTTATCACCTTGATCAACTCCTCTTGAAGCTTCTGCCCTTGGGAATTAAGTTCCGAAAAACCACCGGCAGCCAGAACCATGGCCTGAATTCCCCTTGCCGCACAGTCACAAATCGCCTGGGGATTTAACTTAGCGGGCAGTATGATGATAGCAAGATCGATCCCCTGCGGAAGATCCTTAATCGACCGGTAGACCTTCATGCCCATTATCTCGCCACCTCTTGGGTTTACCAGGTAAATTTCTCCTTTGTATTCATTGGCGATGATGTTTTGAATTACATCGTTTCCTGCCTTTCCCCTGGTGGCCGAAGCACCGATAATCGCCACGCGTTTCGGATCAAAAAATTTGTCAAGCCTGTGGGACACGATTTCTCCTTTCTTAGTAAATAATAAGGGGATCTCAAGCACAGCATAAAGTTCTTGCTTTGCCCCTCAGTTGTATAAGACAATAAAATAATTAAGGATACCCATGCCATGAGCATAGATAACGTAATCGACTTAAAAAAGCCAGAGCCATTTATTTGCATAAACTTTCGGTTAAATAAAGCGGACAACCGGATTCGATTTCACAATGTTTGTGTTTTCTTTTGCATAATCCGTAATTATTTTGCGATAATTATGCTGCAGGCAACGGCTTTAGAATCGTGATTTCTTATGGTTTTTATGCCTGAATATTTTCGAGCCGAATTGAAAGAAAGTCGAGTCTGGCTTAAGCTTCCCCGATAGCGGAATCTCCATTCTACTACGACAAGGCGCTCAAGGGCAAAGCTTAAGTGCACCGCCTCAAACCCTTTAAAACAGAGGAGATGGGGGAAATCGGTTTTTCCGCAAGGCAAACAAGATGAAAAAAAAGCAAATATTCAAACTAATTCTTTTGTTTTTCTTCAGCATCATGCTGCCGGCATGCTCAGGGCCCTTTTCGGGTCAATTAAAAGTATTTGAGCCCATTAAACTGACCGATAAAGAACACATAGCGACTTTAATCAAGCCCGGTGTTTATGAAACCAGGATCAATTGGAAAAGCGGACGGTCTTTTTTTGAACTCCTGTTAGAAGATTACAATGGAAGAAAGAAAGCGTTTAGGTTTTATATCCCCCAAGAGATGGAATTTACCAATGACCCTTTTAGCTTCTCTTTATCGGCGGTGGATATTAAACAGCCTTTTGACCTTACCGGGGAGGTAAAAATCAGCCAATCAATAACCGACACTCACAATGGTTACGAAGCCTGCACCTCGCAATGGATGATAACGGAATGTGCTGGTAATGAGCCAAAAGGTTGCAGAAAGGTGTGGCGCAGCGCCCCTGGTTTAAGAAGCGTTGAGTTCTATTATTTTCAGCAGTTCAGGTACTTAAACATCCAACTCGTAAAACAGAAAACAGCGCATGTCGTGGCCGAATTCAATGGCGAAGCACTTAATCAGTGGAAGGTTTATACCTATAGAGGGGATTGCATACGGGTAGCAGAACATAAAATATTTTAGCCTTTCGAAAAACTACGCTTATTGATTGTACAGTCCCACAAACGGTGAGATTCCCTTTTTCCACCGTAAAAAACTCGAAAATTCCGGCAACCGCAGTCAATTTGTTGACTCTTTTTGCAAATTCTGGTAGCGGCTATTCAATCGATGCCGGAATCTTGTTTTTCTCCCGGTTATATGGTGGAGGGTATGAATTTATCGCTTGAAGAAAAGCACCGTTCAATTCAACGCTCGGTACGCGCCTTTTGTGAGCGGGAAATATTCCCCATTGCAAAGGAGCTTGATCAGGAAGCAAGTTTTCCATGGGAGGTCGTTGAAAAAATGGGAAAGCTCGGCTATTTTGGAATTCAAGCTCCCAGGGACTTCTCCGGAGCCGGCCTTGATACGGTAAGCTATAGCATTATCATCGAAGAAGTCTCGCGCGCGTGTGCCAGCCTCGGTCTGTGCTTAAGCGTACATAACAGTGTAGCGGTATTTCCCATCCTTGCATTTGCATCGGATGAGCAAAAACAACGTTGGCTGCCACAGCTTGCCAGAGGGGAAAAAATCGGTGCATTTTGCTTGACAGAACCAAACGCCGGATCGGATGCATCCGCTATTGAGGCCACCGCCATTCGGGACGGCGATCATTATGTGGTAAATGCCAACAAGGTTTTCGTCACCAACGGTGGGGTTGCCGATATCTGTCTTATCTTTGCCCGCACAGATCCCGCTGCCGGTCGGAGAGGTATCAGCGTCATTATTGCCGAGCGAGGAACATCGGGTTTTATCGTGGGTGATCTGGAAGACCTTTGCGGTGTCAGAGCCAATCCGGTGTGTTCCATTCGTCTGTATGATTGCCGTGTGCCTGTGGAAAACCTGCTCGGCAAAGAAGGTATGGGGCTTCGAATCGGTCTGGCTGCACTGGATGCCGGCAGAATTGGTATCGCGGCCCAATCGGTGGGCATTGCCCAGGCTGCACTGGATGAATCCATTCAGTATGCAAAGCAGCGTCATCAATTTCATGTTCCTCTTTCAAAACATCAGATGATTCAAAGCATGGTTGCCGATATGGTCACACAGACAGACGCCGCAAGACTCATGGTGTATCGCGCTGCGATATTGAGAGACCAGGGCAAACCGTTTTCACAGCAATCTGCCATGGCCAAGCTTTTCGCATCGGAAACCGCAGCCACCGTAACCGACATGGCCGTGCAAATTCACGGTGGTTACGGCTATTCCAAGGCTTATGCCGTGGAGCGGTATTTTAGAGACGCCAGGGTGACACGTATTTATGAAGGAACCTCCGAAATTCACCGTATGGTGATTGCACGAAGCGTTTTGGAAGGATAAGTGAATCATCATTTTATCGTATGCATAAAGGCTGTATTGCTTCAGGCTCCAAAAGGAAAAGTCATCCGCACATCTGAAACATGCGACCTGAACCCGCTGGACAGACCGGCGATTGAGATGGCACTTCAGTTGCGCGACAGACTTGGCGGAACGGTAACGGCACTGTCCATGGGCCCAGAGACATGCTCTTTTGTGCTCAGCGACGCCATGGCCATGGGGGTGGATCGTGGGGTGTTATTGAGTGATCCTTTACTGGCTGGCTCCGATACCCTGGCAACCTCAACGGCCCTGGCAGCAGCAGTTCGAAGACTTGCCCCATTTGATCTGTTGTTTTTTGGCACCCGCAGCTCGGACAGCGACACCGGCCAGGTGGGCCCTCAAACGGCCGTGTTGCTCGATCTGCCGCTTGTAACGGCAGCTATTACAATAGAGAATACGGAAAAAGGGTTCAAGATCACCCGCAGATCCGATGGGTTTCAGGAAACTTACATGACCACCACACCGGCTGCACTGACCGTTCATCCGACTTCTGTGCAACCAAGAGATCCTTCCCTTTGGGGTATCGGTTCTTCGTATGATTTACACGACATAGAGAGGTGGCGTTTGAAGGATCTGGATCTTCCCGCCGAGTCTGTGGGAGAGGCCGGCTCACCTACTCGTGTTCTTTCCTTAAAACGGGTGTACAGAGAAAGAAATTGCGAGTTTATCGAGGGTGAACCAGAGGAACAGACAGAAGCTCTCATCAAGCGGCTTATTAAATTGGGATTGATTGGATAACGTAAATGACACTGCCTTCCAAAACCGAAGTATGGGTTTATGCAGATTTGCGATCCGAAAGGTTTTTTAACGATAGCCTCAATGTGTTGGCCTGTGGCAAACAATTGGCCAAGTCCATATCAGGAAAGGTGGCGGTTGTCTTAATGGGAGATCCCGGTTGCGCTGAAACACCCCCCCTGACCGACTGCCCGCCGTGTGTATTGTTGCACCAGGCCCAAAGAAAATGCATTCACCACGGTGCAGAAAAGATCCTTATCCTGGAAAACAAACGGTTCGCTGTTCCTCGAGCCGACATCCACGCATCGGCTTTGGCTGAAGCCGTAAAAACCCATTGCCCCTTGATTATTCTTGTCCCGTTATCAGAATTCGGCAGAGAGCTGGCCGCCCGAGCCGCTCGACTCTGCAACGCGGGTTTGATTGCGGAGTGTACCGACATAAGGATGGAGGCAGGAGAGATCAAGGCCATATGCCCCTCCTGGGGCGGTGATATTTTAGCGGAGATATCCTATGTTAAAAAATTTACCACCGGATTCGCTACCGTTCAGCCCCATGCATACAAGACCGGTGGTGGTAATGGAGAAGAAAAGGCGGAGGTTCAGAGAGTTCCGATCAAATCCATAAAAACTCCTCAGGGTCTTACCCTTTTATCCAGAACGGTTGAAGCGGAAGAGCATCGGAAGCTGGAGACGGCAGATTTAATCGTGGTGGGAGGAGCCGGTCTTGGCACGGCGGATAATTTCGGTATGATCCGTGATCTTGCAGCCTGCATGGGGGCTGAGGTGGGTGCCACCCGCCCCCCCGTGCTTCAGCACTGGGTTGACAGCGAGAGGCTTATCGGTCAGACGGGAAAGACGGTACGCCCCAATCTGCTGATTTCTATTGCCACCTCCGGCGCCGTTCAGTACACAGCCGGAATCATGGAAAGCAAGACCATTGTGGCGGTAAATCGCGATCCAGCCGCTCCTATTTTTCAAATAGCCGATCTTGGCATTGTTGCCGATGCAAAAACATTTTTACAGATTTTTACCACAAAAGTCAAACAGACCGTGATGAGGAGGCTGGCTGACGCCCTTTCCGAAAAAGCCCGCACACCTTCTGCAAAGGGCTTTGGTGCTGAGATCAGAAAGCTAAGAGAATCCCACGGATGGTCCCTTGAGGCATTGGCACAATCCACGGGGCGCTCACCGGAATTCATCAAACAGATCGAAAATAACGAGGAGTCCCCTCCGGTTAGTTTTCTGCTGCAACTGGCAAAAGCATTAAACGTGAACCCGGGCGCCTTTCTAAGAAGAGAAGAAAAGATCCTGCTGCGGGATATGCGGGCGCAGGAACACACAAAACGAACCCAAAGTTACAACTATGAAACTCTTACCGAAGGGGCGGAAAACGATCGCCTTCGCGCCTTCCTGGTTACCATCGAATCAAGGCAGACCCATAAACCTGTTGCCTATAAACATGAAGGAGAAGAATTCATTTACGTGCTTAAAGGTCATCTTGAGCTAACCCTGGGCGGTAAAACCAGAGACTTTAAGTGCGGGGAGTCGGTTCATTTTAACTCGGACATCCCTCATAAACTAAAAAACCTGTCAAATGAAATGACTCGTTTGCTGGTGGTACTATATACGCCATAGTTGTTTTATGTGCCGCTTCGGGCTGTTCTCAAACAATGCCACTGCCGGCTCACCACCCCTGCAGTAAGCAGAAATCCAAACAGGCTCACCCAGATGTGGGGAATTACCATCGCAAGGCCGGCTGCTACCACAAGCCATTTTTCAATTGCTCCCGTTTTGGAAAGAAGCCATCCCTGAAGGCCGCCGGCAAGAATGACCACACCGAACAAAGCGGTGATGCTTGAGAAAAATATTTCGGAAAGTGTTCCATGGGTGACCAGCGAAGGGTTATAGACAAACATGTAGGGAACAATAAACCCGGCAACAGCCAGTTTTGCAGCCGTAAACCCCGTTTCCACGGGATCCGCGTCGGCTACTCCGGCACCTGCATATGCACAAATGGATACCGGCGGAGTGACACAGGCTATGATTGCAAAATAGAAAACAAACAGATGAGCGGCAAGCTGATCGACTCCCATGCGCTCTAAGGCAGGAGCGGCCAATGCCGCTGTGAGCACATAGGCAGCAGTCGTGGGTAACCCCACCCCCAATATCAGAGAGACAATCATCACCAAAAACAAAGCGATGAGCAGAACACCGCCGGAAGAGGCAATTATCATGCTGCTGAAAGAAAGCCCCAGTCCTGTATGAGTCATCACCGCAACAATCATACCGGCGCAGGCACATGCCATGGCTACCATAACTGTATTGCGCGCTCCCATATTCATGGCCAGCAGGATTTTTCTGGGAGTCATCCAGGTTTCTCTTCTAAAATAAGAGGTCAGCATCGAGATCAGAATAGCATAAAAAGCGGCTTTCATGGGAGAGTAACCATTTAGCAGCAAATATACGATGAACACTACCGGGATAAACAAATAGGATTCAGCAAGGACTTTTCTAAATTTCGGGATTTCCTGCTCCGGGACACCTGCAAGGCCGGTGCGCAGTGCCTCAAAATGAACCATGGCTCCCACGGCCACAAAATAAAGAACAGCACTGATAGAGGCCCCCAGGGCGATACGGTAATAAGAAATCCCTGTGATCTCAGCCATGACAAAAGCCGCAGCGCCCATAACCGGCGGCATGTATTGCCCCCCGGTGGATGCTGCCGCTTCAACCGCACCTGCAAAGCTGGGTCGATACCCGGTGCGAATCATCAGTGGGATCGTGACGCTTCCCGTGGCATACACATTTGCTACGGCAATTCCTGTCATGGTTCCAAACATACCGCTTGAAACAACGGCTATCTTGGCCGGCCCGCCTCTTGAACGGCCTGCCACAGCCGTAGCAAAATCCGTGAAAAATACGCCTGCACCGGCATACAAGATAAATGCACCGAAAAGAACAAACAGTATCACATAGGTGGCTGATACGCCTGTTAACATCCCGTAAATACCCTGATCCGTGTCCAGATACATCATTTCAACCATGCGCTGAAAAGGAAACCCATCATGCTTTAGAATTCCAGGTAGATAAGGTCCCAGCGGTAGATAAATAAGCGCACCAATAGCCAAATATGTCAGAACGGAACTCACGGTGCGCCGTGTGGCCTCAAGGATCAACAACACATTGACGGTACCGAAAATAAGTTCCCGGGCAAGCAGGTCCGTTGCAAATATCCAGCGGTTCTCCAGTCGGTCAAGTTCAAGGGCACCAAGGGATGAGACGACAACAGCCAGCAGGGCCAGCATGATATCCGGAATCGAAGGTCTGTCCTTGGGTGAGGTGTTCCGTGCCGGAAAAAGAAAGAAGGCCAAAGGCAGCATAAACATGAGGTGTATGGAGCGCTGCATTCGAGGATTATACAGGCCGTGATATACGGAATACAGATGAACTGCAGCGGCACCCACCGCCATTACATAGGCAGCGATGTTGTAACCTTTCCGCAAATCCCTCTGTTTAGCAACCTTCTGGGAGATTAGTTTTTTAAGTGCACGTGCATTGAGAAGCATGATAAAACATCACAATAAAGCGGGGCGCTGCCTTGTGCGCCCCGCCGGTGGTTTAAAAGTTCTCACGGTCTCGCGAACCGGTTTGAACCGGTTATTTAATCCAGCCTTTTTCCTTATAGAATTTAAGGGCACCTGGATGAAGCTGGCCGCCGGTACCGATACCGGCTTTCGTGGGATCGAAAGGTTTGAAGGCTGGAGAAATCTTTCTGACACGATCCGGATTTTCCAGGATGATTTTTGTGATCCTGTATATCACATCATCGGCTACGTCCTTGTTGGCCATGATGGTGGTAAACAGGGCAACCGTTTGGACATCTCGATCCTGCCCTTTATAGGTGCCGGCCTTGATGATGGCTGGAGAGAATGACCATTCGTTTACCAGATAGTTTCTGAGTTCCTCGGAGAACTCAAGGAGTCTAATAGGCCTGGAAATGCTGATGGATGTAATAATGGAAGCAGGAGGTGCGATCATCACGAATGTGGCATCGGCGTTTCGATCCTTGATTTGCGTTTCGATATCGCCGTATCCAAGATGCATCACCTTGCCGCCCCATTTTTTGATATCCTCGTAAGTCACTTTATAAAATTCAAGCACGGTCCTGCAAGACCACTCATCGGTCGTTCCCACCCGATCGGCTGCAAACTTCAAAGGGAATTTCTTCTGCACAATTTCCTCGATACTCTTGATTCCTGTATCCTTAGTTATCACAAACTGCAGTGGGTTTAAACCGAACCCACCGGCAACGGTGCGGATGTTAGGATGCGCTTTCTTGTACGGTTTCTTTCCCTTTGAGGCGGCATTGATAAAGGGAGGAAATGCAAATCCAAGTTGAACCTCTCCAGCATCCACTCTTGGTGGGTTTGCCAGCCCTCCACCCGGAACGACCTTGATATCGATGGAAGGATCCTTCTCTTTGACAAGCTGTGCCAGTTGCGAAAATGCCTGGTACCATCCACCGCCGGTTCCTCCCGCGGCCGCCTTTAGAGTAACGGCTTGAACAGACGGCACCATCAAAAAAACCATAAACAACCCCAATGGAAATAACCATTTTATATGCTTTACCGATCTGATCATAACAGGCCTCCTTTCTGTTCGCGCAAAATCGCGCTCGGTTTAATTGTTTGGGTAAAAGAAGATACGGTAATTTGACGTTTCGAAAATTCTAAAACTTTTTGAGAATAAAGTAGTTTTTTCAGTGCCTAATTTTCCGCCTAACATATGGAATAACGGAATGTTGGTTCTAATAAGAAATCTATTTATCATATTTAGTTTCCTGTCAAGAGGAATCCTGCCGATGATCCGCTTTTCCATTTTCCCAAAACCCCCTGGTTCCATCATTCTCCCGCATGATTGCGGGATAAAGCGAAGCTAGGTTTAGCTTGAATTCTTCTATGAGCTGGCCTAAGATAAGATTATCATGAACTCAATGGATAATCCTTTTTGGAAAAGCAAATCTTTACATCAGATGACTGAAAGAGAATGGGAATCTTTGTGCTCCAGATGCGGTATTTGCTGCCTGCATCGGTTTTATAACTTCAAAACAGGAAAAACCCTTTTCACTTCCATTGCATGCAGGTTCCTGGATCCTGAAGGCTGTTTTTGCACGGTCTATGAAAGCCGCTTTCAGAGGGAGCCGGATTGTGAAAAAATCACTCCGTACAATGTGATGAAATTAAAGTGGCTTCCAAAAATCTGCGGATACCGTTGTGTTGCAGAAGGCAGAGACCTTCAATGGTGGCATCCACTGGTATCTGGAGATTTCAACACCGTGCATCGAGCGGGAATTTCAATCCGGAACAACTTCATCTCGGAACAGGATATTCGACCCGCCGATGTGATGAAATATCTACTCAAACGACCGAGTATGATCTTATTCTATGATTTTTCTTAAATAGGAAGCTCTGCTCGGCAATACAACTCTTCATCAAGAGGCCGTAAACCTTCTGGGAGAGCGGGATAACATACCTATAGTTGATTCAACCCCGTTGTTACAAAACCACTCAAAGGTGATGTCGTTAGAGATTTATAAATAATGAATGCGAGCCATTTTGCTATATGATTTATGCAACTACGGGGTCAAGTTGGATTTCAGGACGTTAAGTCCCTCCTCCCTGGCTCTAAGAACGGTTTTAAGATCGACGCCTTTCATCTCATCCCGGCCCAGGATGACCTCCTTCAGAACCCGTCGGTAGAGGAGATACTCTTCCCTTTTGGTAATGCCCGCTCTGACTTTCTCGGTGTAAAGAAAATCTTCTATCGATCTGTTTTTTCCATTCCGATTGCCTTCGGTTAAGTCGACCCTGTAATGATCCCCTTGCAAAAAGCAGTGGAGCATTGGAACATAGGGCAACCGATACTTATCCAGGATTGGATTCGTTCCCGATACAAGCTCCTCTGTCATTGGGTAGATACCGATCGTTTTAGTAATCGGCAGGCTTAATTCTTCGGCAAGAGCGGCGATTACCGCATGTTTGGTGGTACAGGTGCCTTTTTTTTCTTTAAACAGTATCATCAAATCATCGCTGTCCGAATTGTACCCGTAAGGCAGTTTATGGACATACTGGCATGCATCTACAAATCGTTTTATTCCCAGGCGCAAGAATTGTTCCGAAACAACACCTGCCCCTTCTGGTATCGGCTTGTCGGGAAAGGCTGATATTTTATCCATAGCTGTCTCACCAATTTTTACCACACTCGAGCCAGAACTCGATCAGGTGTTATTTGTTAAGCCTATTTGAGCTTTATTGTGATGTTCTGTCCAACGATAATCATTCATGGCAGATTGTCATCAATCGGTTCTGGTGAGACGTTGGTTTTGGTTCCACCAGCGCCTCACCGAAACCCCGATTTTGCGATGGGTTTAATGGTATAACTGGGACTACTTGACGTAAAAGGCAATGGAATCGTGTGCCAGCAGGTTGTAATCCTTGTCGGTAACCTGTATGGTGGTCACCCCTTCCTTGATCAATTTCTTGCTGATATAACGGCCGCATTTCCAGGTGGTCGCCCACTCACCGTTCTTGTTGGCGACCGGAGGGGTCATAAGGGATGATTCGATATCGGCGGTAACTCCATTGGGATCTGTATAAAGAATCGAAAGCTCCTGTCCGGATGTGAAGTTCCACCCCATTATGGTAACTTCAGCCCCTTTTTCCATCTTTACCATAGGGGTGGCCACCACGATCGGAGGTTTATCGGGAAGCTTTTTCTCACCCTTATAAAAGGCGATGGAAGCATGGGCAAGCAAATTATAGTCGCTGTCTGTAACCCTTATGGCCGTGACCCCTTCTCTAATCAATTTCTTGCTGATATATCGACTGCAATTCCACACCGTTGACCATTGTCCCTTCGAATCGGCAACCGGTTTTGGATCAAGGTACGCTTCTAAATCGGAGCTTACCCCGTTGGGATCGGTGTAAAGGATGGCAAGCTTTTGCCCTGGCTTAAATCCCCATCCCATGATAAGTACTGCTGCATCTTTTTCCAGCTTCACCATCTGCGATGCTGATACCACCGGTGTGTTTTCAGCACCGAAGACCAATTCGATTGACGCCAGTACCCAAACTACAGTTAAAGTCAAACAAATCCACCTTTTCATAGCATCCTCCTTTTCTTTATAAGTCGATACCGTTTAATGGGAATAATTGAACCCTTAAAGGATTGCCTGTTGTCTCATTACGAACCATTTTTCATGAGTTTGCCCCCCATAAAACGTCACTAATGATTTATGAAGCGATCGGTTAATAAAACAGTATATCTTGAATCGAGTCAATAGTAATTCCATGGAAAGCCACCGGCCGCCACCGACTACCCGACAAGACAGCTATGATCCGGGGTTTTAAGACTAAACAGGTGTGCGCGCTCACCTGGCAAATATTTTTCTTTATCAGTTTATTTTCTTGAAGTTCGGGTTTGCAAGCGAAAATACCACAGTAAGAATCGTCAGCATCGCTCCGCTCAGGCACAGTGCATTGGGGGTACCGATCCATTCTGCAACCGCCCCGAAAGGAAGTGTACTCAACGGCATCGCACCAAAGCTCATCATGGCGATACTCATGATGCGCCCGCGCATTTCATCGGCGGAATATATTTGAAGAAGAGTCATGTTGAGAGCCATAAATATGGCGCTCATAAAGCCTGCAAAGAAAAGAAATGGCATGGCCGCAACATATGATGTTGACTGAGAGAACATGATCATGGTGGCTCCCCACAGAACCCCGTTTATCAGAAGCCATCTGCCGCGCCGCGTCATATTGCGTAACGCTGCAAGAATCAGGCTGCCGACCAAAGAGCCGCTTCCCATAACCATCATCAGCACACCGAGATCGTCTGCCTGCACCTGCAACGCCTCCCGAGCCCAGGCAGGCAGAAGGATGATAAGAGAAAAACCAAAAAACACGGGCATAAACAGGGTTATGATCAATCCCCGCAAAGTGCTGTCCCCCATGGCATATTTGAGGCCCTCCCGGATATCCCTTGTCATTGCCTTGCTCTTGGCATTAAAGGGTTTACTGCTGATGCGGATCATCGCAACAGAGAGTAGAGAGAAAATATAGCAGCTTGCGATCAGGTAAAACACACCCGCTGTATCCATATAAACTATTAGTACACCCGCCAGGGCCGGGCCGAAGGCCCGGGTTAGATTTGTACCCGAATTGTTAAGCGAGATGGCATTCATGAGCTTCTCTTTGGGAACAATATCGGAAATCAAGGCCTGTCGGCTGGGCATGTTGATCGACATTAACGATCCATTGACCAGACCAATGGCAATGAGATGCCAAAACCGGATAGAGCCGGTATAATCGAGTGTGGCGAGCAACCCGGTCATCAGAGCATTACCGGCTTGTACCGCCATGATGATATACTTTCTGGGGATTCGATCAGCCAGCGCTCCTCCCACCAGGGACATACAGGTCATGGGAAGGGCAAATGCGATCATAACCAGGGACAATGCCAGCGGCGAATCGTTGGAAAGTCGAAGCACAAGCCAACCCCGTGCCATCATCTGCATTCCCAGTGCCATGAAATTTGCAAAGGTCCCCATCCATAACCATCGAAAATCGCGGTACCGGAAAGACTCGAACATGTCCGGAAAGGAGAAACGTTTCATGAATTGCCAGATTTTATCTTAAGAAATATTGGGGCAGCTCTTCCCCACATCATCTGTTGATGGTGTCAAATCGTTTTTTCTTTCTGTAACTCGCACTGCCCGGTTGAAAGATAATGGCGGGAGTGTAAGAATAAATTAAAGGGCAATCGGGTAGTTGCCGTATTTTTCCACCATTTCGGTGATCTTTTCGATGCGAGACAACAGGCTGTTGCTCATCACATTGTCGGAAACACCAAGTATAAATGCATCCCCTGGAGCAATGGTGCGGAAAAGTTCCATCATATAATCCTCGAAGTCTTTTTCAGGATAAGTATCCTCAAGGATTGAGGCTGGAATACCACCCCATATGATCATCGACGTCCCCCAGGCCTCCCGCGCCTCTCTGAGACTAACCGTTGCCATGGGGGAGCAGACAAAACATTCCACCATGTCGTATCCGGCTTCTTTCAGGCTGTGCAAAATGGCACTGGTATCGTTGTCAGCATGCATAGCAAGGCATTTCCCATGCGCATGCAGCAATTTAGAGAATTGCTGATAATAAGGAGCAATATATTTGTCGAAATACCGTGGAGGGGTAAACTGGCTGCTTAAGTGCATACCGTGAAGAATCAACTTGGCAGGAGATTCTGCCACAATCCTCCACAGTTCCTTGTCTTTTTCAGCCATCAGGTTTAAAAGCGCCTCAACCCGGTCCGGGAAGTCTATCATATGAAGATACCCGCTTTGGTAACCTACCAGAGCCTGAAGCCAAAAGTGAAAAGGGCAGTCTCCTGCAGCCACCATGGGCAGGCCGTCATCTCCGATCTCTCGGTCATATGCTTCAAACTCCTCATAAGTTGGGACAAAGGTAGTGTTCTCCACCACGTACATCCACACCTCATAATCTTCGGGGTTTTTAAGCGGAAATTCAACGGGAAGTTGTTCAACGATCCCCGAATCTGCCTCATACTGGCTTTGGCTCTTTTTGGCCCTTAGAGTACCTTTAGGGGTGACATATTCAGTTACGGTGTCGAGGCCTTCCTTTTTAACGACAACATCCATGTTCTCGTACTCTATCCGATGAACACGTCCATCTCTTGCAGGTGTTCCCAGTCCCAGTGCCTTTTCCACCTGCCTGAGGCTCATTCCCTTGAACCGTTGGGGCAGAGTGTTTCTGTTCTTCTGTGCCCGATACCATATATCCATGCGCGGAATCCAGGGAATCCGGTCGGGGCTCTTTCCATGCAGAATCGATAAAAGCCGTTCTCTATTCGTCATCATAATTACCCTCCGAGTCTTTTATATAAACCCGGCTGTAGAAAAGCAGCCAAGCTTCCCCCACTCATCTTTACCTCAAAGGATTCCTATTAATCAATAGGCATGGTTGAAACAGGGCAATTTTCGGTTAAATTTGGGCGATAAGCAGAAATGGCGGCACTTTGTGAATCAGGCGGCTGTTTGTGGCTAAAAAGCTGTCATCTGCTTGCCCCTTTTTCCAACAAACAGGCCACAGCCTGTCATGACACCCGGATAACCTGCTCGAGCCGAATATTGTACTTGCGTATCCTGTTCCAGACCGTAGCCCGGGTGACACCGAGGATACGTGCGGTTTCCGATCGATTCCCACCCGCCTTTTTTAAGGCCGCTATCAGTTGTTCCTTTTCCCTTGAGTGATTTTCAGGAGGGATTCTTTCTTTTGACACCTCTTGCTGAAAAGAAAGGAGGTGACCTGGTAGATGCTCCGGCATTATCAGGCCGGATTCTGCAACTACAAAAGCAAATTCCAGGGCGCTTTTAAGCTCCCGCACATTGCCATGCCAGGGATAGGAAAGAAAGATTTCCAGCGCCGATTTGGAAAGCCCCGTTATCGCTTTTTGGGTTCGCTTTACCAAATCTCGAATCATGGCTTCGGCCAGAAGCGGCACATCCTCCATTCGATCACGAAGAGGAGGAAGGTAGATCGGGATGACATTGATCCGAAAAAACAGATCCTCCCTGAACTTTTTGCCCTTGACCATCTCGGTTAAATTCCGGTTGGTTGCAGCAATGATCCTGACATCAACAGAAATGGGTGTATGATCCCCTACTCTTTCCACTTTTTTGGTTTCAAGAACCCGCAGCAGCTTTACCTGCGTGGGAAGCGGCATTTCTCCGATTTCGTCAAGAAAGATGTGCCCTCCATCTGCCGCCTCGAATCTGCCGATTCTATGGCGATAGGCTCCTGTGAAAGCCCCTTTCACATGGCCAAAAAGTTCGCTTTCAAGCAAAGATTCGTTCAAAGCAGCGCAATTTAGTTGAATAAAGGGTCCCTCGGAACGCTCACTCAATTGATGAATCGCATGGGCAACCAGCTCTTTACCGGTGCCGCTTTCACCGAATATGATCACGGGTGCTTCGGAACGTGCCGCCTTTTCGATCAACTGATAGACTCTCTGCATTACCTGGGATTGTCCGATCATGCCGAAAAAACGGTTCTCTGGGCCCAACCGCCTCGATAGCTCCTCTATCTTTCGATCCCGTTTTTCTATCTCTGAAAGATCTATTACTGTTTCCACCGCACCGAGCACATTCCCGCTGCTGTCCTTTAATACCGAAGCATTCTTTAAAACCGGCAAAACGCTTCCATCTTTTCGTATCAGCTCACACTTAATCCCCTGCCTGCTCCCATCAGGATTTTCAAAAAGTGTGCACCAGTGTCTGCGGCTCGATTTTCGCAACAGAACACAGCTATCGCAACGAAACAACGTACAGAGCTGATCTATGATTTCCTCTTTCCTGTAACCAGTCATACGCTCCATGGCCTGGTTGGCGAGCACGATCTTTCCATCCGGTCGAATCAACACAAGACCGCCGTGCATGGTATCGACTATCTGCGGCCAATAGTTCCAGTATTCTTTTACCTCTTCGATTGACATGGGGTTTAACCTCCTGTTTAAACATCTGTAAAAATACATGAATAAAAACCTTTGGTCAAGTCATGTGCAGTTTTAAATGTACTATTAATTTCAATTAGATATAAATACTTCCTCCTATTGGTCCAGGTGGCATTGAATTTGCGGATAAAATGTATTCCTTTTGATAGGCGCATTCGGTTGCGTGCTGAAAAATTTCGGGATACGAAAGCCATCAAATGGTTTTTTCCAAAAAGATTAAGTTTATGTGTGCCATTTTTGGAGCCATTGCAGGGTTTACATATATTGGACTTGCTGTTGCAGAAGAAAGTCAGTGTGTACAGTGCCACACAAGCCCTCGAAAACTCATTAAAATTACAAGAGAAATTGCAAAAACACGGCCTGTTCCCGAATCTAAATCCAAGGGACCAGGCTGAGGCGGGGAGGTGGAGCCGTTGGCTCCGCACGAAAAACTTTTCATCGATTATGAATTTCTGGAAGAAGACGAAGATCACGGTGAAATAGGGTGTGTCACCTGCCATGGGGGAAATCCGGATGATCCCAACTGGAAAACCGCCCACAAAGATCTTGTGAAAGACCCTTCTTTTCCCGAACCTGACGCGTGTATTGAATGCCATGAAGAAGAATCCGAAAATTACAGCCAGAATCTTCATATATCCAATCGGCCGATGTACCTGATGGTTATGGCCAGAGCCAGTGCCGACCCGACAATCCAGGCCAGATTAAACACGGCCCATAAAGCCCATTGCACCCAGTGCCATTCCAGTTGCGGCCAGTGCCACCTCAGCCGCCCTGGAAGTGTAGGGGGGGGGGACTGCTTTCGGGCCATCTGCTCGTCAAGGAACCGCCCATGGAAGAGGTTTGCACCGCCTGTCATGGAAGCCGGGTTGGAAACGAGTATTTGGGCAAAAACGCTCAGTGCTCACCCGATGTGCATTACATAAAGGGCCGCATGAAATGTAAAGACTGCCATACTTCCGATCAGATGCACGGCGATGGCAAGCAATACCCGCACCGCTATGCGGTCGAGAACAGTCCCACCTGCATAGGGTGTCATAAAGAGATATACAGTTCAGCAGCGCAGAATCGTGATCAACACACAACTAACAAAGACAGCGTAAGCTGCCAGGTATGCCACAGCCAGGCATATACAAACTGCTTCGGCTGTCATGTGGCAAAAACCAAAGAAGACCAGAAATACTTCGAGGTTGAATCACACAGCATCGGTTTCAAGATAGGCCTAAATCCTAATCAGTCCAAGAAACATCCGGAAAAATATGTAACCGTCCGGCACGTTCCGGTGGATCATGATACTTTCGACTTTTACGTAAAGGATGCCCTGAGTAATTTTGATGTGCAACCGACATGGAAAATGGCAACTCCACATAACATTCAGCGCAAAACCGCACAGAACAGCGCCTGTAACAACTGTCATGGCAACAGCAGACTGTTTTTGCTTAAAACAGGTATACGTTCAGGTTATCTGAACGCAAACCGGCCTGTTATCGTATCTTATGAAGAAATCCCGGATCGAATTGAAAAAAAAGATATGCCCATACGAAAATGAAAGAACTCAATAGAAAATCACAATAACAAAGGAGGAAAGAAAATGAGGAAAAAAAACTGGTTTTCGGTTTTAATTCTTGCAACAACTTTAACAACGGTGCTGGCCTTATTCATACCGGCCCAGGCAAAAGATGAAATCAGGTCTCCCGCGACAACCTCTGTCAGCTTATAGTTCACATAGTCCTTGGGCTGCAGCACCCATCTGGTCTTCGTAAAAACATCCGGCTCCTTTTCTTTCACCCACATAATGCGCGAAAGGGGATGGTATGCATTGATAAGACCCAGGTCTGCGGTTTCATTTTTCTCTTTCATACGTTGCAGCGTTTCTTTCAAGTAATCCGCCTGTGCTGTCGCCCGTCCGTCCAGCCAAATAATGGCAGGCCGAAGAGGGGTGCCATTTTCATCCAAAAAAAACTGGGTTCGTGTCACACTGGAAACACATATCCCCATGACATCTGCGATATGGTTTTCTCTTTCTCTGAACAGTTCTTTGGCCAGTTCACAGACAGCCCGCCACCAGGCCTCTGCAGAAATCTCTGCTTTATTCTCTTTAATATCCGGCGCAGGAGAGGGCTGGAAGACATATCTTACAAGTTGCGCGTTCTTATCAAAAAGGCCTGCGCGAACATAGGTGCCGCCGACATCAAAGCTTAGAACCGTTTCCATGGTGATAGGATATCCCTAAAGGCGGGGTTTTTGATCATTAGCAGATCCGTTTGAAAGAATTCAAGTCATTTTATCACCCCGATAAGACCGGATCGATAAAGTTTTATATTACTTTTTAACTAATCTAAAATAATAATGTTATTTAATTAAATATTATTTGACATGTTTTATTTGGTGATTAAAATACAGACAAACAAACCAGTAGAAGGGAGGTAGGTGCCATGAAACACTTAAGATACTATCTTCCAGGAAGCATGATGATTTTTATTGCCTTTCTGATAATCGCCGTTCCACAGCTTCTGGTGGCGCTTGTGGCTGCTTCGATGGTTATGATCGGCTTGGGTCTTTTGTGCGTGGGGCATCTAATTAGAAAATCAGAGATCGAGTTTCACAGAATCGATCCATGGGTTACGGTAGATTCCTGCTACGATCGCCCATGGCTCCGATTTCCATTTGTTCGTATCTGGTATCAAGACTTTTAGCAAATCATAGATCGTATCGTTTGATCTTGCGCCACAGAGAGACCCGATCGATACCCAGCATTTTCGCTGCCCTTGATTTATTTCCGTGGCATCTTTCCAATACCCATTTAATGTAGCGCTTCTCATGTTCTTGAAGGCTGGGGAGGTTGGAGGGATTGTGACGATAGGTTTCAATAGAAAGATTAAGGATATAGTCAGGCAGGTCATTTACCCGGATGACAGGTCCTCTGCCCAGTGCAACGGCGCTTTCAATCACATTTTCAAGTTCCCTTATGTTTCCGGGCCAACTATATTGTGAAAGCAGATCCATTGCATCACGGCTGATCTCACGGATATGTTTCTTAACCGCCTGGCTGCTTTTGGCCAAAAAATGATTTGCCAGCAGTGGAATATCACCTTCCCTCTCTGCCAGCGAGGGAAGCCTGATTGTAATCACATTAAGCCGGTAATATAAATCTTGTCGAAAACGACCCTGTTCAACATCCTGTTTCAGATCTCGATGCGTTGCGGCGATAAAGCGCACATCCACGGAGATGGTTTCTACACCCCCAACGGGCAGCAGCTCTTTTTCCTGAATAACCCGCAACAGCTTTACCTGCATTGAAAGCGGCATATCACCAATTTCATCCAGAAAAACCGTTCCACCCTCGGCTACTTCCAGCAGCCCGGCTTTCCTCTTAGTGGCGCCGGTGAACGCATCTTTTTCATGGCCGAACAGCTCATTTGCCATGAGTTCCTCGGTAAAGGATCCGCAATTAAATGCAATGAATCTGTTATCCGCCCTGGGGCTGATATTATGAATCGCTTTGGCCACCAGTTCTTTGCCTGTTCCGCTTTCACCCAATATGAGCACATTGCTGTCTGAAGGTGCGATCTGGTTGATGGTTTTCTTAACAACCTGCATGGCTTCACTGTTGCCGATGATTTCAGGAGACTGCTTACTTTTTTTAAGCGAGTCTTTAAGCCTGATATTTTCAAGTTGAAGTTTTCTTTTTAAAAGAGCCTCTCTGGTAATCTGACGCACTTCATCTATTTTATATGGCTTTGCCAGATAGTAATAGGCTCCCTGCCTCATAGCCTCGACAGCCGAATCAACCGTTGCATAACCTGTAATCATAATGACTTCGGTGTGAGCTTGAAGCTCTTTGCTCTTTTTTAAAACTTCCATTCCATCCACTTTTTCCATCTTAAGATCGGTAATGACAAGATCGAAGTCTTCTCTGTTAAGCAGATCTATTGCCTTTACACCCGAATTAACCGATACAACCTCATAGCCTTCTTTTTCCAGAATGTACTCAAGGTTTTTGCGGGCAATATCTTCGTCTTCTACAACAAGTATTTTTTCTTTTGTGGTATCCACAACCAGTTTCCTTTAGGGAGATGAAATTTTGTGAGTCCATCCCTCCCTTAGTCTATGCCCATCATGTCGTTTGAACGTACGGGCAAAATGACAGTAAACGTCGTGCCTTTACCCACTTGGCTTTCAACTTCGAATCTGCCTCCGTGTTGTTCAACAATCCCATGGCTGGTAGAGAGTCCAAGGCCTGTTCCAATGCCAATGTCCTTGGTGGTAAAAAAAGGATCAAAAATCTTTGAAATGTTCTCTTTTGGTATGCCTGTTCCGGTATCGGAGACCTGGAAACAAAACTCTTGGTTTTCTTTTCTCATAAATGCCCTGATGGTTAGATCTCCTCCTTGCTCCATGGCATGGATTGCATTTACAATGAGGTTGATCAGCACCTGCTGAATTCGTTGAGGATCGATGGTAACCTGCAAATCATGCGGTATATCCGTTTTTAATCTAATGTTGGCCGGCACTTCTGCTTTTATTAATTTAATGGTCTGATCCACTATGTCTTTGAAGTTGACTGTCCGGGGTTTGAAGGATCTGTCTCTTGAAAACTCCAGAAGTGCTTTAACCGTGTCCCGGGCGCGCTCTATCTGTTTTTCAGTTTCAATTAAAAGTTGTTTTTTAAATTCAGGGGTATTTTCATCCAGTTCTTCAAGCAGGATCTGAATCGATGTGGAAATGTTATTCAGGGGGTTATTCAGCTCATGGGCCACCCCTGAAGTAAGGGTTCCCAGGGAAGCCAGTTTTTCACTCTGAACAATCTGCTCGTTGCGTCTGTTTAGTTCATCTATCATAATATTTAAACTTATGATCAAAGACTCAAATTCGTCACCTGTGGAGATTTTCGGAATTTTCTTATAATGCCCCCGGGCGATTTGGAATACGGCATCTTCAATGGCTTGCAGGGGACGGTTTACATTGATAATCAAAAAGAGCGTAGTGAGAATAGATAAAATAAGGATGGCCGCAAGAGCGATGGTGTGATAAATTTTTGATCTTTCAATTAAATTTTGTAAGTATTTGCGCTCTTTTTTTACGATGTTTTCAAGATCGGTGGTAATTTTTCTTCCCTGCAATTCAATGGATTTCTGATAATTCTGAAAATTATCCAGGGTGTCGATGGAAACCTTTATCGTTCCATCTTTTTCATGAAGCCCGATAAGAGCGGCAAGATGTTGTTTATATAGCTGGATCTCGTTTACCATTTCCTCAAGATTGCTGGTTACACTATATTTTCCGTATTCTTTGGTGATGCTTTGAAGAAGATTTTCAGCTTCCACAACATATGATAACGCCTTTTCGATATGCTTTCTGCTTAAATAAAGAAAATAATTTTTCTCGTATCGCCTGGCCTCAAGCACGGTGTTTAAAAGAATATCCTTTTTTTCAACTACCTGCAGCTTCTTATTAAGAACATAGTGACTGTAATAGCTAAGCACAAGCGCAAATAGACTGATTATCATAAATACTGGAAAATGTAGGATGACCTTCCTTTTAAATTTGATCTTCATATCATATCACACCGCGAGTCTGCCCGATATTATTTATGGATTAAAAGTCTTCCGGCATTTCGTTGCCTGCAGTCCATCGAGTGGACCGATAATGAAGCACCGTAAGCTTGACCACTTTCTTTTGGAGATCAGGGCTTTTGTCTTCAGGCAACAATTTTCAGGCATAATACGGGGGGTCAACGTCACAGACTATTGTCTTTACGCCGGGCACTTTTTGAACAATTTCATAAATATCTCTGGTGATATCATCCTTTATGGTCTCCTGAATATGTGTCTGCAGGCGTGGGCTGACGTAACCGGTCCTTTTGATTTTTTGTGCAGCCACCTTCACATGGACCATACCGTTGTCTGAAGTTACATCTGCCTGGCAGATGTTTTGAAGCGCTGCCTTTATATGGCTTACAATGGCAAGATCATTTATGGCCTTTGCCGATTCCGGTGTTGTCTTAAACGTCTCACTTCTCGCTGCATTACAGATGATGTCACAGGCGTCTTGTATTTTCAACCCGCAGGTATGGTTGATGTGAAGGATAATATCGTATAGACGCGGATCTTCAATATTCACCTTGTAAAGGTAGCGGGTCCAGCGTGCGCGATGTCGATCTTCGTTTTCGATAAAGGCAATAGCATGATTTCTTGACATATTTTGTCTTTCCTGCAGCAGTGCAATCCTCTCATTGAGCTCTGCTATCACCCTTACCTTCAAGACATGTGCGATCTCTGGGATAAGCAGATGCCCTGCATGGCCGTGATATACAACATTATCCTTTCTTGCGTGTTCTAACAGGGCTGCACGAATATAGGCGATATATTTTTCTCTTCCATGCGTGATCCGATCCAAAATTGAAGGCGCATCGTGGATGGACTCCAGCAACTTTTTTTCCGATATGTCAAAAAACTGAGAAGCCTCCAGCAAGATTTCCCGGCTTACACACTCATAACCCCATGGCTAAAGGAGCCGCGCGATATAGTAATAATTGCCATAAAAAAGGGCCTCCCTTAAATGAATTGATACTTTCAGGCGTATTCCACTTTTCCGAATAAAACTTATCTTTGCTTAGGTTAAGCGGGTCATCGTTCCCTGTTCAGGATTTCCCCCAAATGCCATGTATTAAAAAGATGGCTATATGTTACTGTATCATCTTCTTTACTCCATCTGGTTATAATGAACTTTCTAGATTCTACTCGATATCATCTGCGATTTCAATCGGTTGTAACCCTCTTTCCCT
>JAFDFZ010000180.1 GCA_019309565.1 Deltaproteobacteria bacterium | reverse complement strand
GTAAAATTTGCTGGCCTGGCCATTTTCTGTTTGTACCTCCTTGATAAAAATTGCGGCTATTATGGCACAAACAGAATTATACATTAAAATCATCTTGATTGCAAATTGGAATTAGAATGGAATGAATGGAACGGGCAATATAACCGACCACGGGTTCCGGTGTGTAATAAACGCCGCGCCGTTCACGGATTTCCGGATCGTATGTTGCCAGAAATGTTTCATAAAAATGGATAATTGGGTCTCTGCCTTTTCCGGTGCGATGATATTCATGCAGGATTTTATTGGCATCGGCGACGTTTAAAATTTCGGCTATGTCATCGACAATAATTTGCAGGGATTTGGGCGGTTCTTCCAGGGAGATAAAACGAAACACATCGCGCAAAATGCCAATAGTATGTGGAATGAAATCAAAAGCAAGTTTACGGTTAAATTCACCGTCGGCTCTGGTTCTGGCGGCAAACAGACCGTAAGTAATGGTTTGCGCGTAAAAATCGGCGAATTGTTTTTCGGTCAAGGTTGCGATCAAATATTTTTTAAATGCTTCATAAAAGCCGATGATTTGTTTGTGACCCTTACTGCCGTTTTCTTCCATTTCTACCGCAATCACTTCATCGCGCAGGAATCGTGTGCGTTTGGCTAATTCGATAGCCAGAGAACGTGCGGTTTGAACTTTGGGCAGAGAAAAGGAAAAGAATAGGTCAAAGAGTTCTTTGAATTTTTCGACATTTTCCAACGGCGGCGTGGTTTGCAGTTTTTGGGCAATTATAGGGCGCCCAATCATTACCTGTGCAATACGCTGCCCATCCCTGTAAAGTCTAAATTCATAAAAATTGGTTAAAATGACATTTGGAAACGTCGATAAATAACGCTCTAATTGTTCTGTTCCTTCGATGTAATCCAGATTAGTGACCGACGGATCTTTGGCTTCAATGTAACCGGTTATATGATTTTTACCGTCCCAGATGCGAAAATCAGGATTTCCCGCTTCGGTTTTTTTAGGAAGAATAGTAACATCTATATTTTTGACTCTTTGAATTTCTGCATATTGTTTAATCAAACCATCAAGATGTTTGTAATAACTTTCTTCGCGGGCGTCACCACGTTTAAAAGTAGCAGTAAGATTTTTAAGATAATGTTCTAATAATTTCTTCACTAATCAGATTCCTTCAATACAGAATTTATGCAATTTGTAGATCAGTATTTATACCACATAACGACCACAATCACCAGACAGCGGAAGCCGTAAGCTGTAGCTGGTCTGGTGAATTGTGATGTTGTGCGCTTTTCCTTCCAAGGAAAAATATTAAATAAAAACCAATTAACCTAAATTCTTAGCAAGACTTTTGTATTCCTCTTGAAGCCTCTCCCATGTAGCGCCAAATGATAAAGAAAAAATGTGAGCAATCCCGACTAATATAAAAAACATACTTTCTGCAGCAGTAAATAATATGGTATCAATTTCTTTCACATCTGGTCCCCATTTAAAACTTTTAATTTCTCCCTCATCATTAAGATCTAGATATTGTTCTAAATCACGAGCATTTACATGGATAGTACCACTGAGAACTTTGTAAGCAGAATCATATGTTGTCAATAATCCCGCCCTTTTAGCAAGATCTCGTTTCGTCATTTTCTTTATATTTTTATCCTTAATTTGTTTATTAATACCCTGTAAAAGATCATTGATTTCTTCTAAAGATGGCGCATCCATGGGGTGAGTAATGCCTGCCTTTTTATTTCTTAAATATGCTTTTAGGTAATCTCTTCTTTGGAGTTGATCTTCTAGTAAAAACTGATCAGCGATCTTTTTATCTTTATCGAGGGCAACTATGGCAAACTGGCATTCAAGGAGGCATCTCAGTAAAGCTTTTCCTTCATTTATCATACCACGCTCTGCCATGATTACCGCTCCCTGGAAATTACTCATTGCCCTAATATACAATGATGCACCTATAATTTCGGGTAGATATTTATTGTGAATTTTAATGTTAAGCATAGTACTATGAGAGAATCGATTAATATCCTCACATAATTTGAACCATTCATAATTATCTTTTCTATGCTTTTCAATCCACTGGTTTACTTGTTCAGATAAAAAACCTTCTTTATTTACAGAACTCATTTCATTCTCTTCCATTGGCTCTCCATTTTTACGCACAACAAGTAATTATATGATTTTTCGTTTATCTGCGGATTTTATTAAGTTCTGTGGGATAAATATCAAAAATAAAAGGTCTTGACAACAAAAATACAATGGTTTATTCGTCAATCCTAACCGTTTATCATCCATTTGTTATTGTTAGCCGGCGATGCTTTAATTTACCATCGAAGGGTAAATTCTATGAAACAGATTCCTGAGGCCCTGATTTCAAAGTTCAAAACTTTATTGATCAAAAACGAAATACCACAAGGAAGTCATGGCTATTACTTAAAATGGCTGCGATATTATTTGGACTTTTGTAGCAAATACCATCATAAGGAATATGATCCTAAAAGCCTTCCCGATTTCATTAATAAACTGAAGGAAAAAAAGCAGACCGCTGCCCAACAACAGCAGGCCGCTGAGGCTGTCAATATGTATTACGGCATCATTCACAGACCATCCGGTTCTCCCCAAAAGGAACCGGCCCGGCCATCCCGAAAAAAAATGGAGGTAAAAGAACCACCGGATATGTTTCAAAAATCAGGGCAAGCGAAATGGCGGCCAAGCCCCAGCAATCTGGACCGGGAAATAAAAGCGGTGGTTCAAAAGGATGCCAGGCAGTGTTGGAGCACCGCATTTGAGAATCTGGCCAATGAAATAAAGATCCGGCACTATTCACCCAAGACGTTGAAATCATATTCCACCTGGGTCCGAAAACTATATTATCATTGTAAAGCCAAAGACCCTAAGAATTTGACGACCAGGGATGTGAAGGAATTTTTAACAGACTTGGCCGTTCGACAGAAAGTGTCGGCATCATCTCAAAATCAAGCATTCAATGCGCTGCTGTTTTTCTTCAGGCATGTGCTCGACAAGGAATTCGGGAAAGTCGATGGTGTCGTGAGAGCCAAGCGCAGGCCCTATATTCCGGTTGTTCTTACAAGAGAGGAGATCGATTCGATTGTTGCAAACCTGAAATATCCATATAACCTTGTGGTTCAGCTGCTTTACGGCTGCGGTCTCCGGTTGTCAGAGTGTCTGAACCAGCGAGTCAACAGTTTCAATTTTGATTTCGGTATACTGACGGTTCATGACGGAAAAGGGAAGAAGGATCGAACGGTGCCATTGCCTCAAATCATCATTCCGGAACTCAAGGCGCATTTGGAAAGGGTCAAGGCGCTGCATGACCGGGACCTTGATGACAGGTATGCCGGTGCGTTTATGTTTGATTTGATTGAAAAAAAGTATAAAAACAGTGCCAAGGAATTTATTTGGCAGTGGTTTTTCCCTGCCAAGATATTAACCTTTGTACCGGAAACCAATGAATACCGGCGTTACCATCTTCATGAACGGCATGTTCAAAAGGCCATTAAACGGGCGGTCAAAAAGACTAAAATCTACAAGCGGGTCACATCTCATACCTTCCGGCACAGTTTTGCAAGCCATCTATTGCAGGCCAATTACGATATCCGCACCATCCAGGAACTGCTGGGCCACAGCGATGTCAGAACGACCATGATCTATACCCACACCATTAAAAGTCAGACCATCAAAGAGGCGAAGAGTCCGCTCGATTTTTGATTTCGAGCGGTTAAATCGAATAGGACAGGAGAATAGCTGATGATCAAGGCGGTTGTTTTCGATTTCGAACAAACCCTGGTGGATTCGGCCGATGGGTTTCGATGGGCGGAAAAGGCTGCCCAGGACCGGATTTTTACCGATCTTGGCATGCCGTCCCGGGAGGAATTCCTTGCGGAGTATCGGAAAATACGCAAGGCATTTCACCAGCAATCCCGCTTTTCAAGAAAAGCCATCTGGGAGGCGGTATATGATCATTTCAAGCAGGAGCCGGATTTGGATGTCCTTGAGCAATGGGAGGCCTAATACTGGCAGCAAGTCAAAGAAAATACCGTGCCTTTTCCAGAGACCATGTCCGTATTAAGAGATCTTGCTTCTGACTATCAACTGGCGCTGGTGACCAACACCCAGGGGCAGCGGGTGACTGGGGGGAATAGGGGACGGTCTTGCTTAAATGCATTATGATTCTATCAGTCTCAAATTCCGGTCATTAATGAGCTTCTCGCCACGTCCCACCGCGCGACTGACTGATGATTGACCCAGCATCAGCATTTTTGAAAGCGCACTTCCGCTCATACATAATGCAGGCCTTCGGCCGCAACCAAAGATTTGGTATCGTTCAAAGGTACGGCCTCAGAAAGAAACCACTAGGATTACGAATACTAAAATAGCTGTAAACAGAGCGTAATTTAATCAAACCATCTAATCCGTCGGACGATACGGAATTTTCCGATTGATATCTTAAAGAGCCCACGTACTTATTGTGTGGGCCATTGCCGCTACGGCGGGCCATGACCTCCACTGCATTTCTTAGGGATTCCGTTACGGCCATGGCCCACCTACGCTTCGTTCTCGGCTCGCTGTGAACGGATCAATTACAGAGAAATTCAATTGCCGTAATTTGTGAACGTTTCAAAAGTGATGGAAAAAATGGCGTTCATCCGGTAATAATGTGGTAGACAGCAAACCACCACGTAAGGAAGAACGCCATGAAACGATTTATTGATAATCATACACGAAAAATAACCGGAACGATAGCATGTTTTGATCGAATTATATTCAAAGGCTATTTGCCCATCAGTTGGGCAGAATCCATGGAAAGATTTATGAACACCCAGGGCCTTTTGCTTAAGGATTTCAAACGCTTTGTAACCAAGCATTCTGAACGGATCAAACAACATGCCAAAGCGATGACCGAAAGACACGCTCGGCCGTACATTCACATCAACGGATCGATCAGCAAAGATGATCATGCCCGACAGATCGCAATTCGTGATGGAATCAGCGATGGGCTCATATGCGTGATGGCTGCGGTGGAAGCCTGTCAAAGTTTTAAGCTTGCTTATGGAGAAAAGCGCCCTCGTCTTGTGGGTGCACAACGCAAGTGTTTGTGTTTGTACTATTATTTTTTCGACCGACAGTTTGGTTTGATGCATGTTCGCATTCCCACCTGGTTTCCTTTCACCATTCAAATCTACCTCAATGCACATGAGTGGCTGGCCCGCAAGATGGATCGGCATGGCATCGGTTATAAGAAGCTTGAAAATGCCTTCTTATGGATCGAAGATCCCGCACGCGCCCAGCGATTTTCAAACCGATTCGCCAAGAAAAACTGGCCTTACATTCTTCAACGCTTTGCCCAGCGTTTCAATCCGCTGCTAAAAGATCTTTTGAGATCCTGCAGTACTACTGGATCACCGAACAGGCTGAATTTGCAACGGATGTTATGTTCACTGACCGCGCTGCACTCAAGCCCCTGTATCAACAATTGCTCAAGCACGCCACAATGTGCTTCAGCGCCGAGGATGTCTTGATCTTTCTGGGTCGAAAACTCCACGGGAGCTTTAAGGGTGAAGTGCTTAACTAATATAAAAAGCGTTGGCCCGGTGCCCGTGTCAAACACTGGATGAAACGAAACGGGATAAAAATGTACGACAAACATGGCAGCGTACTTCGTATCGAGACCGTTATTAATCATCCTTACGAATTTAAGATTCGACGACGCGGTCGAAGAGATGGCCAACAAGTAATCGGTTGGTTCCCCATGGCCAAGGGGGTTGCCAACCTGTATCGTTATGCCGAAGTCAGCCTTGCAGCCAACGCGCGCTATCTTGAAGCCTTGGCAGTGGTACAAGATCCGGCTGAGGCTCAACAACAGCTTGGTAAGATGGGTAATGCTATACGCCGCAATGGCCGCTCCTATCGTGGGTTCAATCCGATCGCTAAGCATGATATTGCACTTTTTACCGCTGTATTGCGAGCAGAACACTTTATCATGGGCTTTCGTAATCGAGATATTCGGCGTCAACTTTTCCCGAAAACAAAAGATTCCATCACGATTCGCCGCCAAAGCTCACGAGTCTCCCGATTACTAAAGCTGCTGCACATTCACCAGCTGATCGCAAAAATACCTCGCTCGCGTCGTTGGCGTATCACCCTCAAAGGTCAGAGACTGTTATCTATGGTTCTTAAACTGCATTACCAAGATTATCCAAAATTACTTATGAATCAGACATCTTATGCCTAGTCAAACATGTTCGCAAAATACATAGAAGTTTCAATCTAAGACTCTAAACAACGATAATAGTATAGCTTTCTTTTAGATGTACGAGTTGAAGTTCTGTAATAAGCATAACCACATTCGCTACAAACCAACATCCCTTTAAGTAGAGTGGGCTCGATGGTACGTCACGGAGAAAAAACTTTGTTCCACTCCAAT
>JAFDFZ010000007.1 GCA_019309565.1 Deltaproteobacteria bacterium | reverse complement strand
CAGAGCAAGTGTTTTGATTACAGGTGAGACCGGAACGGGAAAAGAGCTTGTGGCCCATGCGATTCATCATAACAGCAGCCTTGCTGAGAATCCGTTTGTGGTGGTGGACTGTGCCGCTCTTCCAGAGTCGTTGGTTGAAAGCATACTGTTTGGCCATGAGAAAGGTGCTTTCACCGGGGCGGACAAAGCCCGGGTGGGGTTGATCAAACAGGCCGATGGGGGAACCCTTTTCCTGGACGAGGTGGCAGAGCTTCCCATGGGTGTTCAGAGCAGGTTTCTTCGCGTGCTTCAAGAAAAGCGGTTTCGCCCTGTAGGGAGCAAGCAGGAAGTTAAAAGCGACTTCAGACTGATCGCGGCAACCAATCGCAACCTTAAGCGAATGATAAGGGAAGGAACGTTTCGAGAGGATCTTCTGTTTAGGCTTCAGGCCATGGTGGTTGATCTGCCGCCTTTAAGAAAGCGTACCGAGGATATCAGAGACCTTGCATTTTACTACACCGCCCGGATCTGTGATCGTTACGGCATTGATATAAAAGGGTTTTCTCCCGAGTTTTTCGAGGCACTCACCACGTATCAATGGCCGGGAAATGTGCGGGAGCTAAAGAACGCACTTGAGCAGGCCATCTCCATCGCCCGTGATGATCCCATATTATTTCCCGTCCACCTGCCGGATCATATACGGATTCAACTGACAAAGGCCGCCTTAACGACTCCTAAAGATGATGGTAACAATAAAGACCCGGCAAAAATCATGGAGAAAGTAAGTGAGCCGTTTGCCGATAAACTGCCGGCATATCGAAAGCTTCGTGAATATGTTCTTTTGGAAGCCGAAAGGAAATATTTTCAAGATCTAATCCACGTCAGCAAAGGCAATATTGAACAAGCCTGCCGTATTGCAAACCTTGGTCGCACCCGATTATATGCACTTTTGAAAAAACATAATATCTTGCGGTAAAATCGGATATAATTCCAAATTATTTATCACCTGAGCAGATCGCTTCCAGGTTCAGAGTTCGGGGTTAATAGGCATCATTTTGATACGTGGCACGTGTTTTTTTTTACCCGGAACGCAGAACGATGAACCGCTCAACCTATTAGTAACGTTCAAAAGATACGGCATTTGAGTTTTTGTAAAACTAATCGGTTCAGATTGAACCGAGAACTCAGCGAAGGTGGGCCATGGCCGAAACGGAATCCCTAAGAAATGGAGTGTAGGTCATGGCCCGCCGAAGCGGCAAGGAGCCTGGCAATAATCGATGGGTGAAATGGCTGTTGGGATGGAATTTGATTATTGACCAATGTTTGAGAGTTGATTAATTCACGATCTCTTCCTATACGGTTATTGTTTCACAGACAATAACTAAAAGAAAGAGATCGTGATGGAACAGCAAATTCATATAACAGTTCGATACAATTTAGCAACAGGTGATGTGAATCTTAACGAAATTGTATTTGAGTTAAAGCAGCTCAGAGATTCTTTAATGCTCAGAATTTTAGAGCAGATTTTAAAAGACTATGATGATCTGATTGCCGAGCGTTTAAGCCGTACTGATATTTATCCCAGCAAGAAAAGAAGAGGGCTGGGCCGACATTTACGAAGGGAAGATTCTCAGAGGCGTTTTTGCCGGGGCCGTAAGGTTCGTAAAAGAGGCTATCGCCGGCAGCTGCGGAAGATATCCACGATATTCGGTGATCTTCAGATTCCGATCCGGGAAGTAGAGTGTTTAAAATGCGGGGCTCGGTATTGTCCACTTTTAGGTGCCTTACGAATCGATGCTTATGCCCATAAGGAGATGAATTTTGAACATCAAGTCATTGAGGCGGTCATTGATACCAACTATCGCAGGCTCATTGATGGTCGATCCATTGATATTTCCCTTGGCGGGATTCATAACCTGGTGGTAGGCAGCGACATTGATAAGCTGTACCAAGAATCAGTGGATCTTGAGCAGATCAGCGGGCTGATGGCCGATGGTACCGGTGTTAAACAGCACAAAGGCCGTAAAGGAGAGCTTCGAATCGCTATGGGCATTACCCGGGCGGGCCATGTTGAACCGCTGGGCTGTTTTACCAATACGGATTGGTCGGAAATCGAGCAAGTTGTCAAAGAACGAATCAAGCAAGCCAAGGCTTTAAACATTCCCTTTATATACGATGGAGAACCTGGACTTGATGATTTTTTGGCTGATGTGGCCGAATCGCAACGCTGTACCTGGCATGGTCCCCGAGGTCTTTATCATGCCCTTTGGCAAGATGGGTTAAAGAAAAAAGACAGTGAACCTCAAACAGATACCTTAAAACAGCTGATCGGAATCGAGCTTGCTGAAGGTGACTATGAAATACTGAAAGAAGAAGATAAACAACAGGTAAAAGACAGATGCGATGCGAGTAAAAGAGAGATCCAAGAGATGATCAAGACCTTTGAAGATAAAGGCTATCGTCATGGTGCTGCTTATCTTAAAAACCTTTCTGCTCGATTATTTACCCATATCGAAATTTGGTTAAAAACCGGTGTTATTGCCCCCAAGACAATATCGCGCTTGGAACGGGTATTTAGAGAAATCGGTCGACGCTTGAAAAAAATTGCCTGGGGCTGGTCTGACAAGGCGGTTACCAATTTATCAAAAATGATTATGATCAAACAATACTCTCCTGAAAAATGGGAGCAATATTGGAAAGAGAAATTGGGCATCAAAGGCTACTTTCATATTCAACTCATGGAGGTTACTTCCTGATGCCGTATCTTTTGAACGATACCAACCTATTTTATCCATCCTCTTTTTATGAACATTCAATTCACTTTTTGTGAACAGTTTTGTTCGCTTTTAGTGGATACATGAATCTTCTTGTTCCCTGCCATTTTCTGGAAAAACAGCAACCCTCTGATATTAAATACAATTTTTTTCTTCATCTTAATGGCATACAGATTGCTGAGGGCTTGTCCGGTAACGTAAATAATAAACCCAAGGAATTTATAAAGTGAAACTTTTTGCTTACATTAAAAATGCCAAGGGCCCTGGAAAACGGCTTCAAAAGGTAATCGAATCGATAAATCCCGGTATACGGATCGAGATATTCAGAACGGTTGAAGAACTACTGGAGCGTATGCACCAGCCATTGAATCGTCCTGTCATTATTGTTCTTTTATTGAAGTTTAAAAAGGAGCTTGTGGAAATTTTAAGCCACCAGTCGCTGTTTTACGACACCTGGAATATCCTCATCCTGCCAGAAGGAAATGAAACGATGATGAAAATGGGGCTTAAACTCTATCCTCGTTATATATCCTTTACAAACAGTGACCTTAAAGATGTAGAGCTGGTACTGAAGAAAATGCTTGTTAATGTAAATTCAAAGCGGAAGCCTTAAAGGTTGAAAAAAAAGGTTTCAGTAAAGCCTGAGAACGAGATGGCAAAGCATGGTGACTTAAAAGATTTTATTTGCAAGCTGCCTGTGCGTTTAAACGCAATTTCCGCATCTTTGCAAAAGGCAGTAAAAGATGTTGAACCTAAGTTTATGCGGCTTGGTGATTCGCTTCAATCGGTTTACACAGATGCCGCTTCATTATCGAAACAGATGATCGAAACTGTCAAGGGCGTTGGAGGGGAGTCGGATACAGGAGGCCTTGGTAACTTCAAAGGCCTTACAGGAGATGCACTGGCGGTACTCAAGAATTCTCAGAGCGATGCTTTGATCGATTTGAATCATATCAATATCATTGTGAGGCACATAAGCGAACTTTATGAAATATGCGAAACATCTGTGAAGATCGGTAAATTCCTCAAAGTGATCGGCTACAATATTCGTATACAGAGTTCTTGTTTAAAAGAATCGAGACAGGATTTTGAGGTGGTTGCAGAAGAAATCAAGGATCTTTCTGCAAAGGTCATGGAGATATCCAGAAGCATACGGGATGAATGTAAGGCTGTAAGAGAAAGCCAGCTTTCAGCCAGCAAGGAGATTACCGCCGCTCTTTCCGAGCTGGAGGAATTATCCGATAAGACAGCGCAGTCAGTAATGGATTCGGCAGAGCAGGTGGAGCATCTTATGGGGGGGGGCGCTTGAAGCCATGCAGAGCGCAGTAGGGCATTCCCAGGAGATTTCCCGGCAGGTGGGAGAGGTTGTTGTCAGTATTCAGTTTCACGACAGCATGAACCAGCGGATACAGCATATCATAAAGGCGTTGCAGGACCTCGAGCAATTGCTCGGAGAAGAGGGCAGTGGTTTTGATAATAAAAAAAGAAAGAGAGAAAGGACAGGGTCGGCATATTCCATTTTGAGGCTTCAGGCAGCACAGTTAAAGCAGGTGATCGATGAGATCGACGAGGTGTATCAAAAGAGCAGTGAGGCTTTTGATAGAATCAGACAGGAAGCCAGCAGGCTTGCCTTGAGTCTTAAAGCTTTTGGCTCTGAGGATAAACAGGCATGCGGCAAGGTGCACGGGCAGGGAGAAGATTCTTTTGTAGCGCTCATAACAACCCTTAAGTGCATCCAAAAACTTCTTCATGAAGTTCTTAATGGTGGTCAGCAGATGATCGACGGTATACTAAATATGTCTGCAAAGGTATCTGCATCAACAGACAGGCTCATGAATCAAGCGGGAAACTTGCTCGGAATCAGTTTTGACACCAAAATTATTGCCCTCAACGCTATTGTAAAAGCAATGCATCTATGGGGGAGTGGAAGACCTATTTTTGTGTTAGCCCAGGAAGTGGCGCGTCTTTCGGATCAATCAAACCTGATTGTAAGACGAGTTGAAGAGGTTTTAGAACCGATCTCTTTAGCTGTAAGGCAACTGCGGCAGCAGACAGAAGAGCAACAAAAAAGGTTACATTCAGTTAGTGAAGTCAGGCAGTCATTAAATACGGGCATTGACGGGATCTGTTCTGCTTACATGAAGTTTAAACAAGACTCTGAGCAGGTATTTAAGCGAGCAGAGCTGCTGGACAGTGCGATAGCAGGAATAAGAGATGAGCTTGAGTTTTTGCCCGTGCTAGCCGGTGAGCTTAGCAAGCGGCTTTTGGAGCTTGAACAGATGGAAGATGCGCTTGGTGTTAAGCGGGAGGCAGGTGGTTACGGCCGGCTTAAAGGGGGAATGAAGCAGCTTGCGGGAAGGTACACGATGAAAAAGGAGCGGGAAGTTCATATGGGGTTGATTGGGGGCAAACAGCAAGGGGAGGGTTTGGGTAAAGGGGACATGCAGCCTAGGTGTGTAGGAGGCCAGGAAGCGCCGGCAGACGGGGATTTAGGTGAGAATGTAGAGCTTTTTTGATTATACAGGGGGTTGATGATGAATTTTGAGTTTACCGTTTCAGGGGATGAAGGTGTGCTTAAGATGGAAGGGGCGGTTGGCATAGAGCATGCGGAAGAGCTTCGCAAGGTGCTTATAGAATCTATAGAGAGAAGTGGCAGTCTTGTTTTGGACATCGAGCAGGTTGATGAGGTGGATCTTTCCGCGCTTCAGTTGTTGTGCTCAGCGCAGCGAAGCTGTGTGAGATCAAAGAAAAAATTAACGGTCCGGGGAGCCGGTAGTCAGGTGTTTCAAAAAGCTGTTCAAAGCGCGGGGTGCTGCTGTGACAGGGGCTGTGCGTTAAACGAGGGAAATGGGTGTTTTTGGACCGTGGGGGAGAGAGGCGATGAGCAAGGTGATCATGACGGTTGATGATTCAGCGAGCATGCGCCAGATGGTCAGTTTTACATTGAAGCAAGCGGGCTATGAAGTAATGGAGGCGGTAGACGGCAGCGATGCTGTTTCAAAGCTTAGCGCCAGTCGGGCGCATTTGGTGATAACGGATTTAAACACGCCCAACATGGACGGTATCGAGCTTATCCGTACGCTTCGAGCCGATGCGTCTTACAAGTTTGTACCGATCATCATGCTTACCACAGAATCCCAGGAAGCACGCAAGCAAGAAGGCAGGCAGGCAGGGGCGACGGGCTGGATCGTAAAGCCGTTTAAGCCGGAGCAACTGGTGGCTGTGGTAAAGAAAGTGCTTGGGTAGTTAAAACAGGATAGAGCAGATGGACGCACTCAAAGAGGCATTTCGAGAAGAGGCGCATGAGCTTTTAGGGGAGCTTGAGGTTTCGTTGATGGAGCTTGAGCAATCACCGCAGGACACCGAGCTTATCAACAGTGTTTTCCGGGCTATGCACAACATCAAAGGCTCGGGGGCGATGTGTGGTTTTGAAGATATCGCATCCTTTACGCACAATGTGGAGTCTGTGTTTGAGCTTGTGCGCGATGGGAAGACGGCTATAAGCAAGCATCTTGTTGATCTAAGCTTAGAGGCCTGTGATCAGATTCGCAACATGATGGACGGCAACCCAACCGATCAGGCAGCGATAGAGAGGGTTGTAAATGAACTTGGCAAGATGCTGGGTGATGGTGAAAGTAAGTCGCAGCCGCAGCGCCTGGATGTCGAAGCCAACGGTTCAGGGCACAGCGTTACCTACCGGATTCGGTTCCGGCCGGCAGCGGATATTTTCAGCAGGGGAGTCAATCCGCTTTTGTTGTTAGAAGAGCTTAAAGGGCTTGGCGATTGTGTTGTTATCAGTCGAACCGATGCCATACCGACGATAGAGCAGATAGACGCCTGGAGCTGTTACATATACTGGGATGTGATTTTAACAACCGAAAAGGATGTAAACACAATCCGTGATGTGTTTATTTTTGAGGAAGACGGAAGTGAGATCCGAATAGATTCCATCGATGAAGCTGTTTTGGATGACCCGGCAACAGATTATAAAAAGGTGGGGGAGATTCTGGTTGAAAGAGGGGAGCTTAGCATCGAGGAGTTAAACGAAGCGCTTAAAGAACAGAAGCGGATCGGGCAGATCCTTATTGAGAAGGAGGCGGTGGGTGGGGGTGCTGTGGAATCGGCGCTGGTCGAGCAGGAGCATGTAAAGCAGCAGCGGCAGAAGCGTAAGAAGGCCGATACGGGCGGCAGCATCCGGGTAGCAGCCCGGAAGCTCGACAACCTGGTGGGGTTGGTGGGGGAGCTTGTGACGATACAGGCAAGCTTAAGCCAGAAGGCTGGATTGCAGTCAGATACAGAGCTTATGGGCATAGCAGAGCAGGTGGAGCGGCTTACAGCGGAGCTTCGTGACAACACGATGAGCATACGGATGCTGCCCATCGGTACGATGTTCAGCAAGTTTAAACGGCTCGTTCGGGATCTTTCAAAGGAGCTTGGCAAGGAGGTGGTGCTTGAGACCGAAGGGGGGGAGACCGAGCTTGATAAGACGGTAATCGAGCATCTGAACGACCCGCTGGTGCATCTAATTCGAAACAGCATCGATCACGGGATCGAGGCTCCTGATAAGCGGCAGGCATCGGGCAAGCCCAGGGTGGGTAAGGTGGGGCTCAGTGCGGAGCACAGCGGAGCCAGTGTGTTGATCCGGATAACAGACGATGGAGCGGGTCTTGACACCGAGGCGATTTATGCCAAGGCCGTTGAGCGAGGGCTTGTGTCTGAGGGGGTGGAGATGTCTGATAAGCAGATTTTCTCGTTGATTTTTGAGCCTGGCTTTTCCACTGCTTCGAGGCTCTCCGGTGTTTCAGGCCGGGGTGTGGGCATGGATGTGGTAAAAAAGAGCATCGAGGCACTGCGCGGATCTGTTGAGATAAGCAGCAAAAGGTCAGCTGGCACCACCATTACGCTTAAGCTTCCGCTTACGCTTGCCATCATAGACGGGCTTTTGGTTGAGCTAGGCAGTGAGCATTACGTGATGCCGCTTTCTGCAATAGCTGAGTGTGTGGAGTTAAGCCACCGGCAGGCAAGCGGCGGGAAAGATCGGCACATTGCCAATGTGCGGGGAGAGATGGTGCCGTATATTGTGTTGCGGGATATGTTTGAGATCAAAGCAGAACCCCCGTGCATTGAGCAGATCGTGATTGCTGAGATGGGAGGCAGCCGGGTGGGGTTTGTGGTGGATCGGGTGATCGGAGAGCATCAGACGGTGATCAAGAACCTGGGCAGAGTGTACCGGGCAGCCCGGGAGTTTTCCGGGGCCACCATCCTGGCAGACGGCAGTGTGGCACTTATTCTGGATGTGCACCAGATCGTTAAGACAGCCGAGCGGGTTGAGCGCGGTTTAAGAAACAATGCGAGGTTAACCCCGTAGTTGCCCAAATCATATAGCAAAATGGCGCGAACGTGTGATTTATCGGTATCTGAAGAATGCACCATTTTAAAGTTGCTTTGAAACAACGGGGTTAAATTAACAGAGGCGATGGCGTTTACCTATTTTTTTAGAGATCTTCAGGCCCTTGAGATGATCCGCATCCATGTGGTGCCGGTTTTGCGATCCTATCGATATATCAGGATCTGGGATGCCGGATGCGCCATGGGCCCTGAGCCCTATTCGCTTGCCATTATTTTAAGGGAGAACATGGCCGCTGCCTTTGGAAACGTAAGGATATACGCCACGGACATCGATGAAAGCGGTCGTTTTGGGGATATAATCCGTGAAGGGGTTTACTCGAAAGATCAGGTTAAGCGGATTCCGAAGCAGATATTTCAAAAGTACTTCAAGCAAGATGGTATGGCCGGGTATTTTCGGATATCAGAGGAGATCCGGGGATGTGTGCAGTATCACAGACACGATCTTTTAAGCCTTAATCCCATCCGAACGGATCTGGGGCTGATCTTGTGCAAGAATGTTTTGTTGCATTTTACAGAGGCCCAACGAATCGATGTGATCAGGATGTTTTACGGGGCGCTCAGAGAGGCAGGGTTTTTTGTAACCGAGCAGACCCAGAAGATGCCACAAGAGCTGTCGCATCTGTTTAAGCCGGTGGTGCCAAATGCCCAGGTGTTCAGGAAGGTGTGAATTTATAGGAAAACAGCCTGTTCAATGTGCCGGGGCACTGTGGTTTATGCGAGATGGAAGTTTAAGGGAAAGGGGGGAGGACAGGGAAAGAGAAGAAAAAAGATTTTATGGCAATATGAATTAGAAATTAAGTATCAAAAAAACAGAAAGGAGAATTAGAATCATGGAAGCAAGAATTAAAGAAGACTTTCCCGGAGCTGGTGGAGATGATCTCAAGCCGAAGCCGGGAAGAAAAAGGAAAACCGAATCTTCAACCGATCATGCCGGCAAAAGGCGCCAGGCAGCGGTAAGCAGTGTGGTGTTTGAAGAGGTCAAAAGAGTGCTTGAGGCCGTAAAGACGGGGCAGCTTGATGTTCGGGCGGATCTGGGCGAGATAAGCGGCGATGATCGAAAGATGCTTGAGGGCATAAACGAGCTGATCGATGCGTTTGTAGGGCCGATCAATGTGACCGCGGAGTATGTGGACAGGATAAGCAAGGGGGATGTTCCAGAGAAGATCACAGATGAGTATAAAGGGGATTTTAACGAGGTAAAGAACAACATCAACGCGCTGATCGATGCTCTTAACGGTTTAATTAAAGGAGCCGAGACCATGGCAGCGGCCGCAGCAGCAGGTGAGCTTGACACCCGAGTTGATGTGTCCGGGTTTCAGGGGGCCTGGCGGGTTTTGGTTGAGGGGTTGAACAAGACCGCAGAAGGCATGGTGGTTCCGATGCGGGACATCGGCGCTGTGCTGGACAGGATGGCAGCCGGAGAATTAAAGGCGCGTGTGGTAAACGACTACAAGGGTGATTACAACGTTCTTAAGAAGGCGTGCAACGAGCTTGGCGATCAGCTTCAGGGGGTTCAGAAGGTGCTTGAGGATCTAAAGGCCGCTGCTGTGGAAGGCAAGCTTGATGCCCGCGGTGATGCTTCACAGTTTAAGGGTGAGATTGCAGGCATGGTCACAGGTTTAAACGAGGTGCTGGATGCGGTGATCGGTCCGCTTAACGTAACAGCAGAGTATGTGGACAGGATAAGCAAGGGGGATGTTCCAGAGAAGATCACAGATGAGTATAAAGGGGATTTTAACGAGATAAAGAACAACATCAACCTTCTTATCGATTCCACAAACGACATGACGGAGCTTTGTCAGAAAATCGCATCAGGGGATCTGACGGTAACGGTCAGCAAGCGATCCGAACATGATCAGATCATGATCGCCTTTGAGCAGATGGTAAAGAATCTTACCGAGATTGCAGCGAACATACAGACCGCTTCTGATCAGGTTGCAACCGGAAGCCAGCAGATAAGTTCAAGCTCACAGCAGATGTCTCAGGGGGCAACCGAACAGTCCTCCAGTGTGGAGGAGGTATCAAGCTCAATGGAGCAGATGAACAGTGCGGTATCTCAAAACGCAGACAATGCAAAGCAGACGGCCTCCATTGCGGTAAAGGCGGCCAAGGATGCCGAAGAAGGCGGACAATCGGTGGCCGAGACGGTTCATGCCATGAAGAGCATTGCAGAGAAGATAGGTATCATAGAAGAGATCGCGCGTCAGACCAACATGCTTGCGCTTAATGCAGCCATCGAGGCGGCACGTGCGGGAGAGCACGGCAAGGGGTTTGCGGTGGTTGCTGCCGAGGTAAGAAAGCTGGCCGAGCGCAGTCAGACCGCTGCCAAGGAGATAGGCAGCCTGTCCGGCAGCAGTGTTGAGGTGGCAGAGAAGGCGGGCAAGCTTATAGAGGATATTGTTCCCGGTATCAAGAAGACAGCTGAGCTTGTGCAGGAGATCAACGCTTCCAGTGCCGAGCAGGCCTCAGGGATACAGCAGGTGACAAAGGCCATCGAGCAGCTTGATCAGGTGATTCAGCAGAACGCTTCGGCTACCGAGCAGATGGCCTCTACCAGCGAGCAGCTTGCCGGCCAGGCAGAGCAGCTAAAAGAGGCTGCAGGGTTTTTCAAGGTAAACGGCACAGGGGGCCATAGGGTACAGGCCATGGGTCAAGCTCATCTCTCTGCCCAACCGCGGGCTGTGAACAACAAGCCGATGGCTGGTGCAGCAAGCAATACCGGCAAGCCCAAGGCACCTGTCGCAAGAGCCGCTGCGGGCAGCGCCGCGGGTGGATCGGCAGGGGTTGTGCTTGATCTTAGCGATGCTGATGAGGGTGAGTTTGAACGCTATTGATCATAAGAAACCAAAATCCCCAAATACACAGGGAGGGTTTATCATGACAGAAGAGGCAGTGAGCCAGGCGACCCAGTATCTTACGTTTACGCTTGGAGATGAGGATTTTGCCCTTGAGATCGGAAAGGTAAGGGAGGTGCTTGATTATACCACGATTACCAAGGTGCCCGGGATGCCTGCTTTCTTAAGCGGGGTTATCAACCTGAGGGGCAACGTGGTGCCGGTGATCGATCTTAGGCTTAAACTTGGCATGAGCGCCATTAAGCGAACCGTTGATACCTGCATCGTGATAGTTGAGGTGTTCATAGAGGATGAGCTAACCCAGATGGGTGCGCTTGCAGACTCGGTAAAAGAGGTGATCGATCTTGATGCAAGCCAGATCTCACCCCCACCGCGGCTAAGCACCAAGCTTAACAACGATTTCATAAAGGGCATGGGCAAACAGGATGAGAAGTTTCTGATCATCCTTGATATCGACAGGGTGCTTTCAAGCGATGAATTGGAGATTGTGCGAAGCGCAGAACAAACCGAACAGCCGTCTTTTGCAGCAGACAATCTTGCGCCTGCTGCGGTGAATGCCGAAGCCAAGGCGCCCACACAGGCCCTTTCGGCCACTTAGGGCGGATGGCTGCTTTTGTTCGAACAACGCTCGGTGAAATTCTTACCATAGACCGTAATGGTGGCATTTCAGCGAACTTGTGCGCCATGCATCGAGCAGCGTAAACAGTGGAGTTTTTTAAGCTCGGGTTTATGTGTGTATCGGTTCTGCCCGCAAACCTTCTTGCGGGCAGAACCGATACAGCATTTTTCTATGGGAACATACTTGCAAAGTGACAGCATTCATACAGAGTTGATACCCCCGCAGAGCATGTCGGATCGGGACTTTAAGCGGTTTCGTAACTTTATCTATGATAAATGCGGCATTAATCTGGTCGAGGCCAAAAAGACCATGCTCACCGCACGGCTTCAGAAAAGGCTTAAGGCCGCTGGAATAAGCTCCTTCAGCCAGTACTTTGATTATGTTACCGGCCGCGGGGCGAGCAACGGTGAGCTTGTTCAGATGATCGATGCTATCACCACCAACAAGACCGAGTTTTTTCGGGAATCAGCCCATTTCGACTATCTTACGCAAACCGCATTGCCGGAGCTTATCGGCAGATCGGGCGGGGGGTTGAAAAAGAAGGTGACGCTCTGGAGTGCGGGCTGCTCAAGCGGAGAGGAGCCCTATACGCTTGCCATGGTGTTAAGTGAGTTTGCTGAAAAAATCCCCGGGTTTGATTTTTCGATTCTGGCAACTGATATTTCCACAAAGGTGCTTAAAACTGCGATTGCAGGCATCTACGAACATGAAAAGATACAACCTGTTCCCATGAGGTTAAGGAAAAAATATCTCCTGAGGGGCAAAGGGGATCGTAAAGGGCTTGTGCGTATCGTCTCCGGGTTAAGATCCCGGGTTAAGTTTTTAAGAATGAACCTTATCGATGAAAAGCTTGATATAAGCCAGCCTGTTGAGGTTGTTTTTTGCAGAAACGTCATCATCTATTTCGACAGGCCTACCCGTGAGAAGGTGATAAACAACCTTGCGAAGCACTTGATCAGGGGTGGTTACATGTTTATGGGACATTCTGAGACATTGAACGGTCTGATCGTGCCTCTTTCACCGGTTGCCCCAACGGTTTACAGAAAAACGAAATGATCAAAGCAGGCTTAGAGATGATCTGTCATTGATGTCGAGGTGATCAACATGAAACGGAACATCAAGGTATTGGTCGTTGACGACTCGGCTCTTGTTCGCCAGACGCTGGCTGAAATCTTAAGCTCAGACCCTGAAATTAAGGTTATGGCAACCGCATCGGATCCGTATGCCGCAGCAGAGAAAATCCGCTGTAAGCTGCCCGATGTGATCACCCTGGATGTGGAGATGCCCCGGATGGATGGCATCACGTTTCTTGAAAAAATAATGAGCCAGCATCCGATCCCGGTGGTGATCTGCTCAAGCGTTGCTGGAAAGGGCTCTGAAAATGCCCTTAAAGCTCTCGAGTACGGAGCGATTGAGATCATAGAAAAACCCAAGCTGGGCACCAAACAGTTCTTGTATGAATCTAAAATCCGTATCTGCGATACGGTAAAGGCAGCAGCCAGAGCCAGGCTAAAACCGATTTCCACACGTTCGAAGGTTGCACCCAAGCTTACCGCCGATGCGGTGTTACCAGAGCCTCACACAAGCTCTGTTATCAAGACAACGGAAAAAGTAGTGGCTGTGGGCGCGTCGACAGGGGGCACCGAAGCGCTGCGGGTATTTCTTGAGGCACTGCCGCCTGATGCGCCCGGAACCGTTATCGTTCAGCACATGCCGGAAAATTTTACAACCGCTTTTGCCAAACGGCTTGATGGGATCTGCCAGGTGACGGTAAAGGAAGCGCAAGATGACGATACTGTTGTAAGAGGCCGGGCGCTGATCGCACCGGGAAACCGCCATATGCTGCTTAAACGAAGCGGTGCACGCTACTGTGTAGAGCTGAAAGACGGGCCTCTGGTGTGCCGGCACCGGCCTTCGGTGGATGTGCTTTTTCGCTCTGCAGCCCGGTATGCAGGGTTAAACGCAGTAGGGGTGATCATGACGGGCATGGGAGACGATGGAGCCCGCGGTATGCTTGAAATGAAACAGGCTGGAGCCTTTACCATCGCACAGGATGAGAAAACCTGCGTGGTGTTCGGTATGCCGCAGGAGGCCATCAAACTAAACGCAGTGGATAAAGTGCTGCCCCTGGAATCAATCGCCGGTGATGTGTTGCAGCAGTGTTTGTAGTTGTGGATCGAAATCTCTTGACTCGATTTCATACAAGGGGCCTGTACACAGCGGTTAAAATGGGATGAAGAAAAGAGTAAGCATTCACATCGGTGATTATTATGCAAGCAGCGAACCTGCGGTGGTGCATACGCTTCTTGGTTCCTGTGTGGCAGTGTGTCTGTTTGATCCGACAAAACGAACCGGGGGAGTCAACCATATCCTTCTTCCGGGTCGAGCCGACATGGTTCAGTTTAACACATCGGCACGATACGGTGTCAATGCCATGGAATTATTGATCAATGCCATTATGGGGCTTGGCGGTGAGCGCAATCAATTGGTGGCAAAGGTGTTCGGCGGGGCCCATATTCTCGGTGCGATATCGGAGGAAAACAGTGTTGGGAAAAAAAATATAGCATTTGTTCTCGAATTTCTAGAAAAGGAATCCATTAAAATTATCAACCAGGATCTGGGTGGCTATGATACACGTACGATTTTTTTCCACACCGATACGGGGGATGTATTTCTGAAGCGTACCAGCCACAATATGTATAATAAAATGATTGCAAAAAAGGAAAAAGATCTGCTCAAGCGAATCAAGAAACAGACGAAAGAGCAGGGGAAGGTGGATCTGTTTTAAATAAAACTGCTTCAAAAGGCGCAACCCTGCTATACCTATTCAATGGCGGTAAATTTTCCTGAATGTTTTTATCACCTTTTGAGGTGAAACGCGATTTAAGCAGATCGCTTCTTTGCAATTGCCTCTGTTTGTTTCAAAACAGGGACTGCATTCAAGATCCGCCTGAACGGTTTCAACAGCACGGCCCACAGGACGCCATCGAACCGGATCTGAGGGGCCAAAAACAGCGACAGTCGACAACCCCAGAAAAGAGGCAAGATGGGCAACCCCGGAATCATTTCCAATAAAACCACCACCACTTTTGAGAAGGTCGGCCAGATTCACCAAATCCGATACAATATGGACGGTTCGCTTGGAGCTAAGAAGATCCTTTTTAAGCGATTGTTCTGCCGCTCCCAGGACAAATTCGGGTTTCAATCCCTCAGACTCCAATATTTCGTAAACTTCTTCGAAATTCTCAAGCCGCCAGTTCTTAAGTGAACTGCCCGATCCCGGGTGAATGAACACCTTTAAGGGATCGGGGGCCGCATCTGTTGGATTCCCAGATGGCTTTAAGATAGGCGTGGATTCTATCGGCCTGTGGAATCGGGGCAACAATCCGTGCTCAACCATACTGGATCGAACATGATCTCTTACATGGATTCTTATGCCGGGCTTCGGTCTGGGAGAGATCCGATAAACGGTTTGGCCGCAGAAATTCGTGATGGTTTTATGAAGATGTTCGCTGAAAGAAAAAAGAACGATGAAATGGTACGTCTGCAACAGATGATGCATTCGTTTATCGATTTCGTCCGTAAACAGGGTGGTGAACCACGATGACTCGATCGGGAATGATTTTTCAGCGATATTGAGATAGCTCACCAGCTTTCCCAGTTTGTTTTGACAGATGATATCGATTCGACCATATCGTCTTTTCAGTTCAAGCAGGGCCGGAAAAGTTACAACCAGATCACCAAGCGCTCCCTGATGCATCACAAGAAGATTTTTTTGTGTACGGGATTTCATGGCACCAACAATAGTTTGCCTATGGGAAATTCCATAACCAGAAAAAATTTTTTGACTTTTCTTTGAAAACAGACTAATTTTCCGAAATCATAATAACTTTAATGCAGGAGCGTCGAATGAGCAAATCTTTGACCTATGCAGATGCAGGCGTCGATATCGACAAAGCGGATAAATTCGTCAGTACCATCAAAAAGATCGCCAACGACACCCGTCGGCTCGGGGTTATGAGTGATATCGGTGGTTTCGGCGGCCTGTTTTCCCTCGCTTTGAATGATTACGAAAGGCCGGTTCTTGTCAGCGCCACAGATGGCGTCGGCACCAAGCTGAAGATAGCTTTCATGATGGATAAGCATGACACCATTGGAGTCGATTTGGTGGCCATGTGTGTCAACGACATAGTGGTTCAGGGGGCCACCCCACTGTTTTTTCTCGATTACCTTTCCATGGGTGAGCTGGACACCAAAATCGCAACAGATGTGATCACCGGTATCGGTAACGGTTGTAAGGAAGCCAGGTGCGCGCTTATCGGCGGCGAGACGGCCGAAATGCCGGGCTTTTACGGCAAGGGCGAGTACGATTTGGCCGGATTCGCAGTGGGCATCGTGGATAACGATAAAATCATCGATGGATCGGAAATCGGTGTCAGCAATAAAATCATCGGAATCGCCTCCAGCGGGCTGCATAGCAATGGATATTCGCTGGTTCGGAAGATTTGTTTCGATATCTTAAACCTCGACATCGACGGATACGTAGCTGAACTTGGAAAATCCCTTGGTGAAGAATTGCTCATTCCATCCAGGATCTATTCAGAGACCATTCACCATCTGACCAGGGATCTCGCCATTCTCGGGCTGGTTCATGTTACCGGGGGGGGCATCGTCAATAACCTGTTGCGAGTCATTCCCAGGGCATGTCAGGTGGTGCTGGAACGCGCAAGCTGGGATGTTCCACCCATTTTCCATTTTCTGCAGGATGCAGGAAAAATATCCGACGATGAAATGATGCGCACCTTCAATAACGGAATCGGATTGATCGCAGTGGTCTCGGAAAACATCGCGCAGGATGTGCTGGACCGGCTCAGCGCTATGAAAGAAAAAGCTTTTATTATCGGGGAAATAGCTGAAAAAAAGGAATCAGCCCCCCGAATTCGCTGGGTTTGATTTTTCCAAAATCCTCTCAAGCGGCTGAAATTTCAGATCGAAAGCCTCCGCCACACCCTTATAGGTGACCATCCCCTTAAAAATATTAATTCCTTTAGCGATTTCAGGATTTTGCCTGGCGGCAGATTCGATTCCATTGTCCGCAATTTCCAGGGCATAGGGCAGCGTGGCGTTGGTCAGTGCCTTGGTTGCCGTAAAGGAAACCGCACCCGGCATGTTCGCCACACAGTAATGGATGATTCCGTCCACCTCGTAAATACAGTCATCATGGGTTGTGGGCTTTGAGGTTTCAATACAGCCCCCCTGATCAATGGCCACATCCACGATGACAGATCCCTTTTTCATCAGCTTCAGCATATCTCGCGTAACGAGTTTGGGAGCCTTGGCACCCGGGATCAGAACCGCTCCCACCACCAGATCCGCTTCTTTTAAAAGGTTTCGTATGGTATCGGGACTGGACATTAATGAAAAACAGTTTCCGGGCATCACTTCGGATAAGTAACGCAGCCGCTGCAAATTCGTATCCAATAAATATACTTTGGCACCCAGCCCGCAGGCGATTTTGGCGGCATTGGTACCAACGACACCGGCTCCGATAATTAGCACCGTGCCTGGACTTACACCCGGAACACCGCTTAATAGAATACCTTTGCCGCCATAAGTTTTCTCCAGATACTTGGCACCTTCCTGGATGGCCATTCGCCCGGCAATTTCACTCATCGGGGTCAGCAGAGGCAACGACCCGTCTCTTTTTTCGACGGTTTCATATGCCACGGCAATACATTTCGAATCTATGATTGCTTTGGTAAGTTCCAGGGAAGCGGCGAAATGAAAATAAGTAAACACAATTTGATCTTTACGAATTAAAGGATATTCCTGAGCAAGAGGTTCCTTTACCTTCATTATCATTTGGTTTTTGGCATAGATTTCTTCAGGGCCATCGCCGATGGTTGCGCCGGCTCTGGTATAATCTTCATCAGAATAGCCAGAGCCGCCTCCTGCACCCGTTTCTATTTGGACTTTATGACCGCGGGCGATCATCTGCTCAACCCCTCCCGGTGTCATGGCGACTCTGTGCTCTTTGGTCTTAATTTCTTTTACTACGCCTACTTGCATTATGCCTCCTTTCTGTATGCTCGATAGAATCGTTTCTGTTTTCAGGCTTCACGCATCGAAAACGCTCCGATATTTTGGTTATGTTTCACTGGAAAAAAATGCGGCTTTGAAAAACTCTCGGTTCATCCGGGAAATGTTTGCAATGGATATCTGCTTGGGGCATTGTGCTTCGCATTCGGTGATATTGGTGCAATTCCCAAACCCAAGTTCATCCATTTTTTTGACCATTCGATACGCACGCCTGGCAGCTTCCGGTTTACCCTGGGGCAGCAAAGCAAACTGTGATATCTTTGCTCCCACAAACAGCATGGCCGACCCATTGGGGCAGGCGGCAACACAGCCGCCACAGCCCACACACGCAGCTGCATCTATGGCCAGCTCGGCTTTTTCTTTCGGCACCGGGATTGAGTTGGCATCAGGGGCTCCTCCCGTATTTGCGGATATATACCCGCCCGCTTTGATAATTTCGTCAAATGCTGTTCGATCCACCACCAGATCCTTTATGATCTTGAATGCTCGGGATCTGAACGGCTCTACCACGATGGTTTCACCATCTTTGAAATGCCTCATATGAAGCTGGCAGAGATTCGTTCCCCTTTGTGGGCCGTGTGCAAGACCATTGACCATGGCCCCACAGGCGCCGCATATTCCTTCCCTGCAATCATGGTCAAAGGCGATGGGATCTTTTCCTTCAAGCGTAAGCGATTCATTGATGACATCCAACATCTCCAGGAAAGACATGTTGGGAGAAATATTTTTGGCAGAGTAAGTCTCGAAACGCCCTTTGTCATCTGCTCCTTTCTGGCGCCAGATTTTCAATGTCAGGTTTAAAGATTTTGTCACTTGTAACTCCTTTGGGCTAAATCAACATACTCAAATTTAAGCGGTTCCTTGTGAAACTCGGGCTCCTTGTCGGCCCCCTTGTATTCCCAGGCAGCAACATGGCAAAAATTTTCATCATCCCGTTTTGCCTCGTTGTCTTCTGTTTGATAGGCTTCGTTGAAATGTCCCCCGCAGGATTCCCTTCGAGCCAGGGCATCGATGATCATCAGTTCGCCGAATTTCAGAAAATCCGCAACCCGCTCGGCTCGTTCCAAACTTTGATTCAAATCTCTGGGAGAACCGGGTACGATCACATTCTCCCAGAACTCCTCCCTCAGCTTGCGAACCAGTGTACGTGCTTTATTTAAGCCGGTATCGTTACGAGACATCCCGCAATATTCCCACATAATATTTCCCAGTTCCCTGTGAAAATCGTCCACCGTACGGTTTCCCCGAATGGATAACAATTTTTCTACCCGACTCATGGCTTGAAGAACTGTTTCTTTAAATGCACGATGCTCTGCTGTGACTTCAGGAAGTGAACTTCCTGCCAGATATCCCCCGATGGTATAAGGAATTATGAAATAACCGTCTGCCAGACCCTGCATGAGCGCACTGGCACCGAGTCGGTTTGCCCCGTGATCTGAAAAATTCGCCTCCCCCAGTACAAAAAGTCCCGGCAGGTTACTCATCAGGTTGTAATCAACCCATAAACCGCCCATGGTGTAATGGGCGGCCGGATAAATCATCATGGGAGTTTCGTAAGGATTTTCGTCGGTAATTTTTTCGTACATCTGAAACAGATTTCCATATTTTTGCTCGATTACCTCTTTTCCATCCCGCTTGATGGCATCGGAAAGGTCCAGATATACCGCAAGACCGGATTCCCCGACTCCTTTACCCATGTCGCACTGTTCCTTGGCGCTTCTGGAGGCGACATCCCGGGGAGCTAAGTTTCCAAAACTGGGATATTTCCTTTCAAGGAAATAGTCCCTTTCAGACTCGGGGATCTGGTTGGGTGGCCGCTTATCCCCTGGTGTTTTCGGAACCCATACTCGCCCATCGTTTCGCAGGCTTTCACTCATCAATGTCAGCTTGGATTGATAGGTTCCGTGTACGGGGATGCAGGTGGGATGGATCTGGGTAAAACAGGGGTTGGCAAAAAAGGCTCCTTTTTTGTAAGCTTTGAAAATGGCGCTTGCATTTGAGGCCATGGCATTTGTGGAAAGATAATACACGTTGCTGTATCCACCTGTAGCCAAGACCACTGCGTGGGCAGCGTGTGATTCCATCTCGCCGGTGATAAGGTTTCGAACTACAATTCCTCTTGCACGCCCGTTGATCACGACCAGATCCAACATTTCCCTGCGGGTAAACAGGGTTACTCGACCCTCTGCCACCTGGCGCATCAACGCACCATATGCCCCCAGCAAAAGTTGTTGTCCCGTCTGCCCGCGCGCGTAAAAGGTCCTTGAAACCTGAGCACCACCGAACGAGCGATTGGCAAGCAGCCCACCATAATCTCTTGCAAATGGCACACCCTGGGCGACACACTGGTCGATGATGTTGTTGCTGAGTTGGGCGAGGCGATAGACGTTTGCTTCGCGGGATCTGAAGTCTCCCCCTTTGATGGTGTCATAAAAAAGACGCCAGATGCTGTCCCCGTCGTTTGCATAGTTTTTTGCGGCATTGATGCCTCCTTGTGCTGCGATGCTGTGAGCCCGGCGGGGGCTGTCCTGGATACAAAATGTTTTTACGTTATAGCCCAGTTCCCCCAGGGAAGCAGAAGCAGAACTGCCTGCAAGCCCGGTACCGACCACGATGATGTGGTACTTTCGCTTGTTGGCAGGACTTACAAGCTTCAGTTCAAATTGGCGTTTATCCCATTTATCTGCCAGTGCTCCGCCGGGTACGTTTCCATCAAGGAGCATGTGGTTTCCTTTCTATGAAATAAGTGAGACATAGATGGGAAGCGTTCCAAAGCCGATTCCAATCAGGATACTGAAAACAATACTCATCTTCCTTAAAAAGGGCATATATTTTGGATGATTTGCTCCAATGGTTTGAAATGCGCTCCATAAACCGTGACTTACATGCACGGCAACCAGAATCATGCCGACAATATATAGAATGACATACAGAGGATTGGAGAATTTTTCACTAACAATTTGGTAAATCGATGCATGGGCTTTATCAACAAAACTAAAATCCATCAGGTGATTGACCACAAACAAGAGCACCAGTATGCCGGTATAGGGCATTGTCGCCGCTGCAAGGCTCTGAGCACCTGCGGTCTTCTTTACGTGGTATCGAACCGGTCGTGCTCTTAGATTTTGGAAAAAAAGAACCGCACCTGTGGTGATGTGGACAATCGCAAAAAAAACAAGACCCGCCTCGGCGATTCTTAGAATCAAACCAAGAGAATGTAGCTTTGCAGCATAAGCGTTAAAAGCCTCTCCTCCACCATACATTGTCACGTTTCCAGCAAGATGGGCAATAAGAAATCCGCAAAAGCCAAGTCCTGTGACAGCCATCAGCAATTTCTTACCCACCGAAGATGTCAAAGCCTCAAAAAACCAATTCATTTCATCCCCTTGAAACGGATTAACGCCATTTATCAGTTCTTATAATATTAGTCAAAACTACAAAAGCCCTCCTTGAAGCCCAGAGCAGATGCAGGAACATCAAGGTGTTCATATAACCGGTAATATTGAACCTATATTCCCGTTTTCATGGCAATATACCATAAAACCACTGAAAGGGGTAGGAAAAGTCTATGGTACATATATTGCATAAATTTCGTTGCTTAAAAAGGCATGGCCATGTTTTTCGTGTCAAAACTTTTTCCATTGCCACGAAGACACAAAGACCCAAAGAAAGAGCGGCAGATTCTTTTTGATTCCCCGAAAGATCGGAATTTGCGCCCTTGTTGGGGCGTAGCCTATGGCGAAGCCCAATTGCTTCAATCCTGCTGTTCGGGTTATGGTTTTATCGGACAATACCATTAGAGCACCGTATGAAAAAGAAAACGGTTGATATCAAAAAAAGTCAAAAAATAGCGAGATTTTTCAAAATTCTTGACAGATAGCGCTTTTTCATATATTTTAATCTATTTAAAGGCTAGTTTTAAAATTTCATTGCAATGATTAAATTACTAAGCTTATCACCCAGATTGGAGCCACTGAATGGGTCCCCAAGACATTGATATCATCCACATGATAAGAAATGCAAGCTTGATGGTGCAGTTTGTACTTTTCTTGTTGTTCATATTTTCTGTGACATCCTGGGCAATTATTCTTATCAAATTCCGATATATCCGCAGAGCATTCAAGGAATCAGCGTTTTTTACCGAATTTTTCTGGAAAACGCGAGACCTTTCTGCCGCATTTACGAAAGCCAAACAGCTCAACGGCAGTCCTGTTGCCAGAATATTTCGAATCGGATATGTGGAGCTTAAAAAAATAAGCCAGTACGGATATTCCATATCTTCCCAATCGTCAGCACACGGATCGGAGGATACTGCTTATGCGAATGCCCACTTTATAGGTACCGAGAATGTGAAACGCGCATTACGTCGTGCGATCAATACCGAGACGACGCGTATGACTCAGATGGTACCTTTTCTTGCCACTACCGGTAACACCACTCCGTTTATCGGTTTGTTCGGAACCGTGTGGGGCATTATGGGGTCGTTTCATGGTATTGGACTCAGGGGCTCTGCCAATCTCGCCGTGGTGGCACCAGGTATTTCCGAAGCGCTTATCGCAACTGCGGCCGGGCTTGCAGTGGCCATACCGGCTGTTATTGCATTTAACTATTTTTCCCAAAAAATCAGAATTATCGAGTCGGATCTGCATAGTTTTTCGGCCGATTTTTTAAATATTATTGAACGTGACCTGTTACGGGCAGAGGGGGGCAGGGAATGATACTTGGCAACAACAATAATGGCCTTTTGTCTGACATCAATGTGACACCGTTTGTTGATGTAATGCTGGTGTTGCTCATCATTTTCATGGTCACAGCACCGATGATGGTGCAGGGTATTAATGTTTCCCTGCCGGAAGCCACCTCCAAGCCGCTTGTTTCCGAAAAAGAGCCATTAATTATCACAATTAACAAAGACAATCAAATTTTCATAAACGACTATCAGGTCACTCTTGAATTTCTGCAGAATAAGCTTGCCAAAGTGCTCGAGGGCCGTTCGGATCGTGAAGTCTATTTCCGGGCCGATAAAGAAATCGCATATGGAATGGTCGTTCGCGTGATGTCTGAAATCAGGGGCGCTGGCGTTGAGAAACTGGGAATGGTTACGATACCTCTGGGCTCCGATTCGGAACTGAAAAAGCTAAGAGCAAAGCGATGATGAATAAATTGACCATTGCTCCTTATTCTTCATTACAGAACACAGAGAACGGCATACAGACGAATGCCAAAATGTTTGCCGTCTCTGCGTTGGGGCACATCGTTTTTTTGCTTGTTCTTATTTTTTCTCCAAGCCAACTATTGTCTCAAAAACGGTACATCCCGTCTGCTATCAGCGTGAGCATCGTTTCCTTACCGCCTCTGGCAGCTCCCCCTGCCATGGGAGGAGGTGCCGTTGCAAATCCAATAGAACCTTTGGTGCAACAGGAAGTACCTGAAGTATCGGATCTGAAGGTCAAAGAACCCAAACCGGCTCCAGTGCAAATTCCGGCTTCTGAAAAAAAACCTGAAAAAAAGATGGCGCCCCCCAACAAATCATCGATTACCGTTGCATCCGCCGTGGAAAGAAAACCACCTCCCCCTACCATATCCATCTCGCCCAGGAAGAAGAAGGTTAAAATATCCTTGAAGAAGAAGACGTTGCGCTCCTCCCGGATAATCAAAAGAGCCATCAAACGAATCGAAAAAGAAAGTGTGAACAAAAGACCCAAAACCGTCGTCGATGCTATTGAACGGCTCCGGCAGGAAATAAAAGAGCCCAAAGTGGCAAAGGCTCCGAAACAATATTCAGGCAGCGCAATCGGAACAACCGAAAGAGGGACCGGTTTTCCGGGAAATCGGGGATTTCCGGGCAGAAAAATACTGGAACAGATCGATCTTTATAAACTTGAAATTGCCTATCATATCGAAAAACGATGGGCATTCTCTGAGCAACTAACAGGTGGTCGGAAAGACCTTGAAGCCATTCTGGTCATCAAAATTATGCCGAATGGCGAAATTAAAGATATTTGGTTTGAGAAGAAATCAGGAAACAATTATTTCGATGATTCCGCTTATAAGGCGATTAAGAAATCAAATCCGCTTCCTCCCCTTCCAAGAGGATATATAAGACCATTTTATAATGTCGGGTTGGTCTTTACGCCATCCGGCCTAAGACGGGGAACAGGCTGATACCTGTATGACAACTTATTCGAATTTTCGAGCGATTCGAGGTTTTGCTGCAAGTGGATACGGCTTTATGGGAATATGGTTTGTATGTATTGCGCTTGTGGTTTTAAGCCGTTTCATACCCATGGCATATTCATCGGAATACGATTATATTGATATCAGCAATCCTTTCCTGAAAAAGATCCCCATCGCTATTCCACCCTTCATTGTGGAATCTTTCGATCAAACGCACAAACAGGTAGCTGCGGAAAGTTCTGATCTGCTTTCTTCATCACTGGAATTTACGGGATATTTCAAGCTGCTAGACCGGGGAGCCTTTCTCATAGATCCCAATACTGATTGGGCAGGGCAGGGGATTGAATTCAAGAACTGGACTGTAACCGGCGCAGAGATGCTCATAATCGGAAGAGTTTCGATTCAAGATACGATCATTACCATGGAACTTCGCCTGTACGATACCTTTAAGGAAAGAATGATTGTTGGAAAAAGATATAAAGGATGGTTGGGAGATCAGCGTAAGATCATCCATCGGTTTTGCAGCGAGGTCATATATGTGCTTACCGGGGATCGTGGTGTGTTCAACAGCAAAATCGCATTCGTTACCAAGAAAAAGGCGAGCAAGGAGATCGTCATCTGTGAATTTGATGGTCACAATCCGAAGTATTTTACTAACAACAAGAAGATAAACCTCACCCCCGCATGGTCGTCGGATGGCAAGTGGATTGCTTACACTTCTTATCTCAGAGGAAGACCTGATCTTTACATAAGACATGTTAAAGACAAACACGGGACAGTGGTATCCAAAAAGGGCATCAATACAACCCCTGCGTGGGTTCCCGGGAAATTCTCCCTTGCGGCGACATTGTCCTTTTCCGGAGATCCGGAAATTTATTTATTGACGGGAAGCGGGAAAATTATTAAGAGATTAACGCGCAGTTATGGAATTGATGTTTCTCCTAGCTGGTCACCGGATGGAAAAAAATTTGCTTTTGTTTCAAACAGATCAGGATCACCGCAAATTTATATAAAGGATATGGAAAGCGGGCGTGTGGAAAGGCTCACGTATGAGGGAAATTATAATACATCGCCCAGCTGGTCTCCAAAAGGAGACAGGATTGCTTACAGCGGTATGAACAATGGTAACTTCGACATATTTGTAATCGATGTAAACACCGGGGCTCTCTTACAACTGACGGCGAATCAACGAGACAATGAGTCGCCTTCATGGTCTCCTGATGGCAGCTTGATAACGTTTAGCACTACGCGAGAGGGACCTTCAAGAATTTATGTTATGACGGCTATTGGAACCGATCAACGGCGCCTGCTCGCCATGGAGGGTGAGCAGACAAACCCGGATTGGTCACAGAGTGCACCAAACTATTAAGAGGTATTGTTAAAAGGAGGAGAAAAAATGCACAAAAAGTTTTGGTTAGTTGCGGTTCTGTTGTTAGCAATTCCCGGATTACTGTTTACAGTCTCATGTGCGAAGAAAACCGTCAGGGCTCAACCGGCCGTGAAAGCCGAAGATGAGGCGGCGAAAAAAGCGGCCGAAGAGGCCGCCAGGCGGGCAGAGCTGGAGAGGCAAAAAAGGCTTGAGGAGGAGCGCCTCAGAGCGGAGAAGGCCCGAAGGGAAGCCGAAAAGGGCAAGATGGAAGACGAAAGAGTTCGTTTTGAGAGCGAGATGATTTACTTTGACTTCGACAAATCGAATCTCAAACCGGAAGCCCAGGAAGTTTTGAAAAGGAAAGCGGAATTTTTAAGAAAATATCCTGATGTGAAAGTGATCATCGAGGGACACTGCGATGAACGTGGCACCAACGAGTACAACCTTGCTTTAGGAGACCGGCGCGCAAACAGTGCAAAAGCGTTTCTCGTTAACTTGGGAATTGCCGAGTCGCGGCTTACAACCATAAGCTACGGAGAAGAACGGCCACTGGACCCCGGCCATAACGAAAAGGCATGGGCAAAAAATAGACGAGATCAATTCGTCATCGAATAGTCTCCGATCCTAAACGATACCTGATTGGTTCTCTGTGCAGCAGGCGACAGCTTAACTTGTCGCCTGCCAAGACGTATAATTGCGTTAAGGTATAGTTAGTTTCTCTGAGGAGACAGAGGATGACCACTATAAAATCCATACTATTTTTGGTCTTAGGAAGCATCGTTTTTTTGGACGGTTGCGTGACAGAACAGGAATTTTTCGCGCTTGATCAACGGCTGGCAGTACTTGAACAGGAGAACGAAGATAGGGCTGAGGATCTGAACTTATTGAACCAGAGAATAGGGCGAATAGAATCCAGACTGGAAGAATTCAGCCAAATCGAAAACCAAGAATCGCAGAACTTACGGAATCGATTGGCGGAAAGCCACGTGACCCTGGACCAGATCAGAGAGGAGCTTCAGAAATTACGAGGCCAAATCGAAACAACTCAATATTTGGTAAAACAACAGCAGAATTTATTGAAACGTTCGGAAACCGAGCGATTCACCAAATTAGACGACATCGAGAAAATTTCAAGACAGACAAGAAGCCGTGTCGCCAGAATCGAACAGTACCTTAATCTGGTAGAAGCCTCCAAACAGCCTGCTGGGAAATCCCCCCCGCCATCGATTACCCGTATAAAGGAAACCGCCTCGGAAAGCGAGCTTTACAAGGCTGCAAAGCAAGCCTATGATAAGGGCGATTATGAAACCGCTCGTGAAAAATTTGAGGCCTATCTTGAAAAATACCCGAAATCCAGCAAGGCAGATAACGCCCAATTCTGGATAGGGGAGATCTACTATCGAGAAAAGTGGTACGAAAAAGCCATTCTCGAATACCAGAAGGTAATCGATAACTATCCCAAGGGAAATAAGGTGCCGGCATCGTTGCTAAAACAGGGTCTTTCCTTTCTTAACCTCGGCGATAAGGCAAATTCCCGCCTGATTCTCAAGGAGCTGATAAGCAAATATCCAAAGTCAAGTGAAGCAACTATTGCAAAGCGAAAATTAAAAGAAATCCAGTGATCGGATATCCAAATTTTATTATGAAAGCGGCGTTATCTGTTCTAACGGCGCTTTTGTTTTTCGATGTAACTGCAAATATGCTATTTGCATCCACCAGGTTGTACGGCAAATCAGCAGTGGGTGTGAGATGATAACGGTGGTTGGCATCGATCCCGGACTGGCGGCTACTGGTGTCGGAATTGTTCGGGGCGCCGGCAGCCATGTTGATTCTTATTCTTTCGGCAATATTCATACGAGCAAACATCTGCCCTTACCGGATCGCCTGGATCGAATATTTTCAAGAGTGATGGCGGCATTGCAGGATGAAAGGCCGGATCTTTTAGTCGTGGAGGATGTGTTTTCACTGGAAAAGTACCCGGCTTCCGGAATCATACTCGGCAAGGTAAGCGGGGTTATTCTGCTGGCCAGCTGCCGGGTAAATGTTCCAGTTGTGGAAATTTCAGTTCGTGAGGTAAAACAGGTGCTGACCGGAAACGGAAGCGCAACGAAATTGCAACTGGAAAGCGCTGTGAGACACTTTTTGAATTTATCAGAAGCCATTCGCCCATCCCATGCAGCCGATGCAATGGCGCTGGCACTGATAGGGCTGCTGCGGTACGACCACATGATCGGGCAGCAGGATATGGGATTTTCAGGATCTTCAAAGAGAAACTCTATGAGCCGTAAAATGTTCAGAACAATGGGCTTATGCGGTAAAGAGCTTCAGGGAAAGAGGGTATGATCGGATATTTGGAAGGAAAGCTGTTGAAAGTCGAAAACGACCGAATCCTGTTGCTGGCAAATCAGGTGGGCTACGAAGTGCTGCTGCCTGCTGTGGTCATGGAAAAAGTGAAAGAGAAATCAGTCGGAGATGAGATTTCGCTTTACATCTATTATCAGCAAAGCGAACGTCAACCCAGACCGGTTCTGATCGGGTTTGTCAATGAGGAGGAAAAGGATTTTTTTCAGTATTTTGTTTCAGTCGAAGATATCGGACCACTTAAAGCCGTAAAAGCGCTGAATTTGCCTGTTCAGGAGATCGCAAGCGCCATCGAATCCAAAGATATGGCAAAGCTTCGGCTGTTGAAGGGAATCGGTTCACGAACAGCTAAAAAAATTGTTGCAACTCTTCAAGGCAAGATGGATAAATTTCTGCGGGAAGGCGAAATCTCAAGGGAGCAGCCGCTTCCAGCGGATGACATTGTTCGCCAGGTTTTAGATGTGCTGGTCTCACAACTGGGGCACAAAACCACGGAAGCAAAACAAATGATTGCAGATGCCATTCGGCGAAACCGCTACATTTCCACAGCCGAGGAACTTTTTGAAGAAGTGTATCGAGGTGAGCATACCTGATGAACGACCACGGCGATTCAACGCCGGAACATGGCATTGTCTCAAAAAACAGCCTGCCGATGGATAGGGAGCCCGAAACCGTATCCCTCAGACCGGAGCGGCTTGAAGACTACATCGGCCAGCGCGAGGTTGTTGAAACCCTTAAAATTGCAATCGAGGCTGCCGCGTTTCGCGGAGAACCAATCGATCATGTGCTTTTTCATGGGCCTCCGGGGCTTGGAAAGACCACACTGGCATACATCATAGCAAATGAAATGGGAAAACGGCTTACGATCACCTCAGGACCGGCACTTGAAAAGGGCGGTGATCTCATCGGCATGTTAACCCATCTGGAGCAGGGCGATGTGTTGTTTGTTGACGAGATTCATCGCACACCTAAATCCGTGGAAGAGTTGTTGTATCCTGCCATGGAGGATTTCGCCGTAGACTTCGTTTTTGATAAGGGGATCCATGCCAGAAGTCATAGGTATCGATTAAAGCAATTCGTTCTTGTGGGAGCCACAACCAGAGTGGGGCTCCTGTCTGCTGCCTTGCGCGATAGATTCGGTATTTTCAGAAACCTTGATTTTTATTCAGAACAGGATCTGGTTAAAATTGCCAATAGATCTGCCGTGCTGCTGAAAGTTTCCATCGATAATGCAGCTACTGTCGAGCTGGCAAAACGATCCAGGGGCACCCCTCGAATCGTCAACCGGCTGCTGAGGCGTGTTCGTGATTTTGCCCAGGTCAAAGGCGATGGCGTTATTAGAAAAGATGTTGTAGAAGCTGCTCTGGCTCTTGAGGGAGTCGATGCTATCGGGTTGACAAACCTGGACCGCCAGTATCTTAAGACCGTGATTGAGTATTATGGGGGAGGTCCGGTTGGCATCGAGGCAATCGCTGCCACCCTTCAGGAGGAAACAGATACGCTGGTGGACGTGGTGGAGCCGTACTTGCTGAAAATAGGATTCATTCTAAGGACGTCATCCGGTAGAAAGGTGTCGGAGCCGGCTTTGAAACATTTGGGTTACGGTTCACAGGGGAGATTATTTGCCTGATGATCCGTGGAGCGATGAATTTAGAAAAATACCCCGACACCTCAATTTGAACAGAAATGCCCATTATCACTCTTACCACAGACTTCGGCTTAACCGATGAATATGTTGGTGTCATGAAAGGAGTGATACTGTCCATCAATCCCCGGGCTGTGATCGTCGATATCTCCCACAATATTGATCCCCAGGATGTTACGCAAGCTGCCTATGTGATTAAATCTGCTTATCGATATTTTCCCGCTCAAACCGTCCATGTGATCGTTGTCGATCCTGGGGTGGGAAGCGATCGAGCCGTCATTGCCCTTAGATACGACGGACATTTTTTTCTTGCTCCCGACAACGGCGTGCTATCCTTCCTGTTGAACAATGATAAGATCGAAGCGGTCATACGGGTTGAGAATTCCCGTTATTTCCTGAAAGATATCAGTTGGACCTTTCACGGCAGAGACATATTTGCTCCCGTTGCAGCGTATATATCCATGGGGGTAAAACTTGAGGATATCGGAAATGCATTGGATCCTGTCCATCTGGTGCAACTGGAAATTCAAAAACCCAAAATTTCATTACCTGGCGAGATTGTTGGAACAATAATTGCAGTAGATCGATTCGGAAACCTTATCACCAATATCGATGTGAACGTCATTCGCTTCCTGGGAGCAGAGGCATTGACGGCCATTGATGTTTGGATTGGTGGCAAGAAAATAAGCGGAATTTCAAAGAGTTATAATTCGGTTGATAGCGGCCATCCACTTTCAATTATCGGCAGCCGTGGATATCTTGAGATTGCTGTAAATTGTGGAAACGCCGCAGATAAGCTCGAGGCAAGAAAAGGCGATGCGGTGCGGCTGCGGGTGTCCAGTGCATGAGAGTGTTTTTAAGGTAGTATTTGACAAATAACTGTTTTTATTCTAATAGATCGTGTCAAAGAATCTTGAGAAAATTGGAAACGAAACAATCAGCACATACCCTGAGCCTATTGGCAGGGATGCAGGGTCTTCAATTCTTGCAAATAGGAGGTGGTACAAATTCCTCGCTTCAGCCTCCGGAAATCACTTGTAAGCGTAATCTTTTTAGCGTTTTTTGCAATCATACCCGCCATTACGGCATCTCAGGATTACGGCAACAGCCCGGATCAGATACCCGATGTGCTTGTGTCGTTGAGCCATACCGGGCCGAAAGCCTATGCGGTTATCGTAGAGAAAAGCACCCAGACACTTTTTATTTATGAATACAACGGCAAGTTCAGAGAGATAGCCCGCTTCCCATGCTCCACCGGACAGGCCCCCGGGCCTAAGTCTCGCTCAGGAGACAGCAAAACACCTGAAGGGGTTTATCTTTTTACCAAGGAGTACGAGAAAAAATATTTATCCCCCACTTACGGAAGCCGTGCATTTCCGATAGATTATCCCAACTTGCTTGATCGTCTTGCGGGCCGAGACGGAAACTCCATCTGGCTGCACGGTACCAACAAGGCACTTAAGCCGCGAGATTCAAACGGGTGTGTGGTTCTTGCAAACAGGGATATCGACGAACTGTCCAGATACATTACCTTGAACCGCACGCCGCTGGTTATTGTGGAAAAACTGTCGTATTCTGAAAATGGGGATACGATTACAGCCAAAAAAGCCATTTATGAATTTCTTTCCCAATGGAATGATGCACTTCAGGAAGGGACGTATCACCAGTACTTAAGGTTTTACGATCCTGATTATTTGCCCGATATCCTATGGTGGCCGGAATGGAATCGATTCAAAAAGGCCACGGCTTCTTCAAAAAAAACAGGCTTTATCCTATCAATTGACGGGATATCCATCATCAGACATGGTGATACTTACGTTGCGTTGTTTGAGCAAAAGATCGCATCTCGGGAAAGGGATGTCCTGATAGGCTTCCGGAAGCTTTTTATTAAGGAGCAAGGAGATTCGCTGCATATAGTTGCAGATGAATTTTTGCCCTCATCAACGGGCTCCAAGAAACATCCACTGATTGCCGCCATTGGCCACATAGTCGAACCCACCGGAGGGGTTTCTGAAATAGAAGAGATGGTAAATGGATGGCTGGCGGCATGGTCTGCCAAGGACATCGAAAAATATGGCGGGTACTATGCAAGGGGCTTTCGATCCCGCGGAATGGACCGGAAGGCATGGCTTCGTTACAAAGATCGGCTCAACAAAAAGTACAAGTACATACGGGTCTCTAAAGAGAATCTGGTCATAAAACAAAAAAACGGGAAAAGCTTCGTTACATTTTTACAAACATATCAATCTCCTGGGTTGAAAAACAGAGGGAAAAAACAGCTTGTTCTTATACGGGAAGATGGGCGATGGAAGATTTACCGAGAGACCTGGAAAAGGCGATAAGAGTTCCGCATCTGCCCAAACAGCGCAAACGGAAGGAACACTGGACGCTTTTGTTTGTTGGTGATCATGGTAAAGTCATCCGCTTCCGAGGTCCTAAAGCGTTGTTGATTACCTGGGTGTTTTCTTTTGTTTTTTTTGCAGCAGCTTCAATTACACTTTTTTTTCTGTACCAGAATCTGATAGAGAAAAACCTGGAAATCAAAGATGCCCTGATAACGGCGCAAAAAAAGGCAAAGTCCCTGCGAAATGAAAAAGAAATATTATTGGCACGGGCGGTTGTTGCGGAATCTCAACTGGAAAAGATAAAAAAAATGGTGGCGGGGCGGTTGAAAAAGGAACCCTCTAAACAACCCGTTGAAACCACTCAAAAGCCGGCACAGGAAAAGAAAAAGACACCCGGGGCAGAACCGCAAACCGTTACAACTGTTTACCGGCCGGAACCAATAGAAAAAATACCGTCTAAGACGGTGTCTAAGCCGCATCAGTTTGAGCAAGAAACGATCTCTGAAAAACCCTCTGCGCCGATTGATGTGGAAGACTTCTTTGCCATCGTTGAACCAAGCACAAATACAGTGAGAATAAAGTACAAGATTCGGAACACCAATAAGCAAGCGAGTCGTGTTTCCGGACACACCTTCATGGTATTAAAACCCAACGACGCAAACCCGGAAAAGTGGCTCATACTCCCTTCGGTTCCACTTGTTGCCGGGAAACCATCTCTGATCGGTGGCGGACGATCCTTTTCAATATCACGATTTAAAACGATTCGGTTCAAGGCCCCGTACCAAAATGACACAGAGCCGTTTACAAAAGCGACCGTCTTGGTTTATGCAACCACGGGGGAGTTGTTGCTTGAAAAGAGCTTTCCGATACATCAGGGAAAGGACGGAAGTCATCCGGCAGGCTAAATTGATCTATCCGAAGATTGAAAACCTCGGTTCGTTTCTCTATATCCAACGATCGATGTTGACAGTGCCGGGAGCATCTTCAAAACCATCCAAATGAGAAACAGAAACAAGATATCCTATCCTCAGATGCGACACGCCGGCTGGCTGAGTTTGCTTACAGCAGCAATTTGCTGTATGGTGTTGGTGGTTTTTCCGCAAAAGGCAATATCGCAAAATCGAAGCCATTCCATCTTTTTCGAGGGTACGGATTATGAGCTTCATGTATACCGAATTTTCGGCAAGCTTCCGGGGAAAACCCTGTTGTTGATAGGTGGAATTCAAGGGGATGAACCCGGAGGGTTCCTGTCCGCGGATCATTACGCTGATATCAGCCTGGCCAAAGGAAATTTGATTGTTGTCCCCAGAGCCAATTTTCAATCGATTGTCTTGAGACGCCGAAAAATTAACGAGGATATGAATCGAAAATTCAATGAGGATCGGCAGAGCAATTATGAAGCCCGAATAGTGGGCATTTTAAAAAAACTGATCAGGGAAAGCGATTGTCTGTTGAATCTTCATGACGGCTCCGGGTTCTATTCGCATAAATGGGAAGCACCGAATAGAAACCCCATGAAATATGGCCAGTCGATTATTGCAGATGCGGAGAGTTATAAGAACCCGAAAACCGGTGAAACCATTCACCTCGGGAAGATGGCAAGAGCAGTTATCGACCAAGTGAACCAACAAATCTCAAATCCGCAGTATCACTTTCACTTCAACAACCATCGGACCCGGGAAGATACATCCATACACAAGGAGCAGCGCAAATCGGCTACTTATTACGCACTTTATAGTTGCGGAATTCCGGCCTTTGGCATAGAAACCAGCAAGGCGCTTCCGCTGGAGATGAAGGTACGTCACCATAATATGGCCATCAATGCCTTCATGGAACGATTTCAAATTATTCCGGAAACCCCCGGGGTCAATCTCGAGTCGCCCAGGCTGGATTATCTGGTCATTTCAATCAATGATCGATTGCCGGTAGTGGTTCAGGATCAGCAGACTCTTCATGTCAACCCCGGGGACACCATCGAGATTTCCCATATCGAAGCCAATTACGAGCGCGGATTGACGGCCGATATCATCGAATACGGCACCATCAGCGATATGCGGAAAAAATTTCAGATAAGAAAAGCCACAAGAATAGTTGTTCGGAAGGATTATTATCCGTGCGGAAGTGTGAATATCGAACTTAGCCAGAAACCTAAAAGACTTCTCGCAAAAGGAATATCCGTATCAGGGAAGCCGCATGCGGCTCATTTGCTTGAAAATTTTCGAGTTCGAATCAACGGAACAGAACATATTTTCCAAAACCATGCCCATGCCAGGTTAACAAGTGGAGATCTTCTTGAAATAGTGGATGTATCGGCCCGAAGTGGAGACCCTTCTCTGTGGGTGGTCAATTTCAAGGGGTTTGTGGGAGATAAAATAAATAATACCGGAGAGGACAGAGGGTATGTGATCAATACCGGCAAAGATTTATGGAAGAGGTATTCGCTGGATAAGAAGGGAAAAAGATATCAGGTCGTTGTCACTTACAAGAACAAGATACTGGGCAGGCTTTATGTGGATCTTGAAAGTCCCGGGCAAAATAGAAACTGATTGGATTCGGGTAAATCTTTAGGGATGCCGTGAAAAATTCTTCGAAAAACCTTTCGATCATCGATAAAGGCCTGACGGTGGAGGGGACCATCTCATGCAAAGGCAAGCTGATCGTAAAAGGCACCGTAAGAGGAAGACTTAATGGTGAAACCGTTATCATTGCCAGGGGGGGAGCGGTGTACGCCAATACCAATGTTTCCAGTATGACCGTGGGAGGAATATTTGAAGGAGATATCAGGGCATCTGAAGAACTGATTGTACTTTCCACCGGTAAGTGTTCAGGAAAAGTAATATGCAAAAACCTTGGTATTGAAGCCAAGGGCATGATCAAAGCCAGCGTGTCCAGCATTGTTACGCAAGAAAAGAAATCCGAAAAAGCTGCGGGGTGACAATGGGAGCAATAGGATCGAATAGCTGGTTTTTGGGTATCGACATGGGTACGGGCAGTTGCAAATCGGTGGTCATTGATGAAAATGCCCGTATCCTTGGCTTTGGGGTGGGGGACTACTCAAGCAGCGGTGTTCAAACGAGGTGGAGGGAGCAGGATCCAGATGCCATGTTAGAGGGGATGATTCGCTCGGCAAAAGCTGCCATCTCCCAATCCGGTGTTGATGGAAAGGGGTGTGCGGGAGTGAGCCTTGGAAGCGCACTGCACGGTATTCTTGCCGTTGACAAATCGGACAATCCTTTAACAGGGGTTATTACCTGGGCAGACGACAGAGCCTCTTTGCAGGCCAGAAAGGTTAAGGAAACATTTGATACCCGCTCCCTGTATCAACAAACCGGTTGCCCATCTCATTGGATGTATCCACTGTATAAACTGATATGGCTTCGTGAAATTCGACCTGAAATTTTCCACAAGGCCCGGAGGTTTATTTCCGCAAAGGAGTTTGTCGTCAAACGCCTCGTTGGGGATTATGCGGTTGACTATTCTCTTGCCGCCGGCAGTGGTTTATTGAATGCACATACGCTTACCTGGAATGAGGATGCATTGAATCTCATCGGTATCGGTGCCGAACGATTGTCTGAACTTTGCCGGCCCTTTGAGACGTTTCATGGCATCAATCCTGACCTGGCAGGTGCCATCGGTATTTCACCAAATACCCCATTTGTTATGGGTTCTTCAGATGCCGCCAACTCGAATCTGGGGGCAGGTGCAATTCATGAGTGGCAGAGTACTTGCATGATCGGAACCAGCGGAGCGTTCCGAATCATTTCTTCAAAACCGATTCTGGACAAACGGGCCCGAAGCTGGTGTTACGTGATCGATGAAACCAGGTGGTTGGTGGGGGGCGCAATCAACAACGGGGGCGTTGCATTATCCTGGCTCCAGAACATGTTGAATTTGCGCCTGCCTGCGTTATCCGAACCCACTGAGCTGTCCTTTGACGATCTGGTACAAATGGCAAGTCAGGTGGATGCTGGAGCACAGGGAGTTGTATGTCTTCCCTTTTTTGCCGGGGAGCGCAGTCCAAACTGGAACTTGAATGCACGGGCCATGTTTTTCGGCCTGACATTGCTGCATGATGCTCGGCACATGGCCAGAGCACTGCTAGAAGGCGTTGCGTTTCGAATGCGAAGCATAAGTGATGTGCTCTGTGAAATCTCAGGAGACATACGACAGATTCGGGCCTCCGGTGGTTTTACACACTCGCCGGTATGGGTGCAGATAGTTGCCGACGCCCTGGGAAGAGAGATGGTTGTCCCGGAATATGGCGAAACCTCAAGTTTAGGAGCTGCATTCTGGGCCATGCTGGGCACCGGGGCATTGCCTTCCATTGGGCGGATCGGTGAACTTGTGAAACTTGCCGAAACCTATCGGCCAAACCGTGACAATGCTGCGATCTACGATAAGGAATTTGAAATCTACAACCGGCTTTACGATGCGGTGAGTCCATGTTTTGATGCATTAAGCGAATTGCATAAGAGCTGAGCTAAACGGTTTGACTGTTTGAAAAGCCACCCTCCCTTTCAAAATCCTACTATTCGGCTCATTGCCCCGATTTCACTGAGAGCTGCTGAAAGAAGGCGGTGATTGTTGTGGGTGAAAGGGAAATATGATAAAATATTTTGTAGGTTTTTAAGTTTCGGGACACAGCTACGGAGAATGAAATCAGCGCCTGGGCGGTTCCCGGCGCTTGGATACAGGAGGCATGTTATGGCCAAATCAAAGGTACATCCTGTCCACAGGTTCGAAAGCTGGCAGGTGTGGCCTGGCTCCTATCACAATCCACCTGCGGATGGCAACTTTCCGTCACCTGAAAATTGCGGGTTAAAAATCTCAAGATCCACGCCGATTGCTTCGATGGGTTCCTGTTTTGCAAGAGAAATCAGAAAGGTACTGCTCCGGGAAGGGTATGCGTACATTACCGAAGAGACGCATCACCCTGCTTCGGTCCATGCCAGCGCCGCATGGGAAAGATCTTACAATACTTTCTCCATGCGGCAGATATTCGAATACACCTTTTGGGATTGGAAACCTGAGCTGAGGTGGTGGCAGTCTCCACAGTCAAGGAAAATTCAGGATCCATACCGCCGGATCATCCTTTACGACTCCCTGGATGAGGCCGAAGAAGACTTCAGCCGCCACATCGTACATTCGCGCAAGGCCCTTACAAAAGCTGAAATACTCATTCTTACCCTTGGGTTGACCGAAATCTGGGAAGATAAGATTGACGGCTCCGTGATATGCCTTCCAGCCGGCCCGTATGTGAATGAGGGGGGTGATATGAGTCGATATCGATTTCGAGTCGGCCGCTACGGAGAGAACCTAGAAAATCTGGAACGAATTCATCAGATCATGGCAGAAAACAATCCCCGTTGTAGATTGCTCATGACCGTCTCTCCCGTTCATCTCTGGGCCACATTCCGAAAAGACAGCGATGTGATCAGTGCCAGTTGTAATTCCAAATCGACACTTCGCTCTGTTACCGATGAATTCGTCTCCCGCCATGATAATGTGTTCTACTTTCCAGCCTTTGAGATGGCGACCATCTATCGTCCCATGACAGGCCAGCGGTTATTTGCCGAAGGCAAGGAAAACTTTCATGTGAACAAAGAGACGGTGGACTTTATCATGGAACAATTCTTCAGATTCTATTCTTAATAAAGTAAATTCCCAAAGGCTTGAGGCTGTAAAGATGAGGGAAATTATGGGACACCCCTAATTACCAATTTTAATAAGGGGGTTGCCGAAAAAGGAATGTAACCTATCTATGGGAAATACCTCTAGCAGGGAGCTTACATATTAGGTGCACAGATGGGATAAGAGCCGTGGAGCTGTCGGCAGCTTATGTCAAATATTTGGCGGACAGTCTATTTCGCGGCTTCGACCATGCCGATATCTACTTTTGCCACCATCTCCGCGAAAACGGGGTCCTGAAGCAACTTCTTTGAAAACTTTAAATATTTGGACACAATGGACCGAACCGCAAGCTGTAATGCGAAGGAGCGAATCGGTTTTTCAAGTAAATAAAAAACATTGGCAGCTACGCACATGTTGACGATATCACCGCTGGCATTGCCCGTGATAATGATGGAATCTTCATGAGCAGTGGGAAACTTCTCTTCTATCGTATCTAGGAAAAAGAAACCGCTCTTCCCTCCGAGGAAAACATCAACAATGAAGATGGCGACACCCACATCACGGCTCATGCAATAGGAAGCTGCAACGTCCACATCCGAAAAAGATACCACATCGCCCCAGGTGTAAAATCCTTTGACAATATCCGTGATAATCTCACAAACGTTCAAATCATCATCTACAATAATTACATCCAACCCGTCCGACATCGGTACCCCCCCTTTCTGCTCAAACCGGAATCCTATTTCGTCATGATAGAGTAGTTTTCATCGCGCATCAGGCGATCACCGGTCAGGGAATTTTCATGCAATATTCAGGCCTGACACTGTTGCCGAAAAAAATGTTTACAAGGAAACCTGATTTTTATATATAAATCATGTATTTGCAAAAATACTTGAAAAGCTGAATTGGTACGATTTCTGCTACTACGGGATAGATAATGATCGAGCAAAGCTGACACACTATCAAAGGGGCTATTATGGTAAAGGAAAAACCACGCAAGTCGGGTTCAACCAAAAACACAAATGTTAAGAAAAAGGCGGCAGCCGGCAGAAAAACTAAAACCGTAAAGGAAGCCGCTGCCAATTCCAAAACGACCGCAAAAGTCTCAAGAGGAAAAAAAACGGCAACGAGCTCTTCGGCTGAAAAGAAAACCAGGACAACTGAAAGAAAAACATCCTCGCGGAAAAAAGTCTCCACCAGAGAGCTTCTTTTTAAGAAATTTGACTCCTCCCATCCCGCAAATATTTTCCGTGTGAATCCACCGGAAAAACAGATCCAGCAGCCCTCCTCAAGCCGGCTCGAGACATTAAAAGACAGGGCAGAGGCCCAGCACATCCGGAGTCTGTTGTTTAGAAAATTTGATTTATCAGCATCTTCAAACAATCAACAGCAGCAGGAAAATCCACCAACACCCGTTCAAACAGTTGCTTCTGCAAAGGTAAGCAAGCCGAGCGAGCCGATGTCTGCCTCTTTGAAATTATTTCTGCTGGGTTTTGTATTGCTGATGGCTCTTGTGGTGAAAGTAAGTGCCACAAACCGCACAAATTACTATCTCATTCCCACAGAAAGCGGGGTTGAGGTCTGGCAGGGAATCTTCGCCCCGATGGGCGAGAGACGACTGGCGTCTCTGCCAGGCGCGATATCACCCGAACCTTCACGAAAGGTTTACAGCAAACAGGAAGTTTATACTTATATTTTTAACTATTATTTAAAAAAAGCGGATGAACTGCTGGAACAGCCCGGTATACCGGATTTCGAAAAGATTAAATCGTATCTGAAGCAGGCCATGCCTTATGGAACAACGGATAAGCTGCGTCACATGGCCGAGGCACGGTTAAACAACATCGACCAGATGATACTGCTTTATAAAGCCGAAGTATCTGCCAGCAAAAATACGCTGGCGGATTACGAGGCGGCGTTACAGTATCTTCAACAGGCAGCCACCCTGGATAGAGACGGTACCAGGGCCGGGTTGATCAAGCGGAAAGTGAATGCCATTCGCGCCGCTATAGCCAAACTGGAAGAGGAACAGACGGACGCTGAAACCGACACACAACCGTCTAAATGAGCCAGCAATTTTCGGTGAATTCTGGGAATTTAACCGATAATTTACTGCTCAATCGACATTTAACTTTACCCTAAACGGATCGGTTCCAGGTTCAGGGTTCGGGGTTAGCAGAACGATGAACCGCTCAACCTAGGTTTACGTAAACGTGATCTCCCCGGCACGAAGACACGCCTGCAAATGATCCTCACCACTGGTTCCAGGGGCTGGGACCAGCTCTGGAACCGTCTCCATGCAACGGTTTTTCATGTATGGACAGCGGGTATGAAACACACATCCGGGTGGTGGATGAATGGGGGAAGGCACGTCACCTCTTAAGATCTGTTTCTTTTTTCTTACCAATGGATCCGGTACGGGAATTGCGGATATTAAAGCATGTGTATAGGGATGAACAGGGTTTTCATAAAGCGTGTCGGCATCTGCATACTCCACAATCTTTCCAAGATACATCACCGCGATTCGATCTGAAATGTGTTTCACGACAGCCAGATCATGTGCGATAAACAGGTAGGTCAATTCCAGCTCCTGCTGAAGGTTGAGCAACAGGTTTAGAATCTGCGACCTGATGGAAACATCCAGAGCAGAAACGGGTTCATCGCAGATTACCAGTTTTGGATTCAAGGCAATGGCCCTGGCAATACCGATACGTTGTCGCTGGCCGCCGCTGAATTCGTGCGGAAATCTGCCAACAGCACCCTCGTCAAGACCGACCCGGTGAAGCAAATTCCTGACCGCTTCCTTTCTTTCACCTACAGTGCCGATACGATGGATGAGAAAAGGTTCTTCCAGGATGTTTCCGATGGTATGCCGCGAATTCAAAGATTCAAATGGGTCTTGAAAGATCATCTGCATGTCTCGGCGCAATCCGCGCAATTCCGCCCGGCCGATGTCAAATATGTTCTTTCCGTTAAATATCACTTTTCCATCTGTTGGCTCGTAGAGGCGCAGAATGCACCGGCCCACCGTGGTCTTACCGCAGCCTGATTCCCCCACCAATCCTACTGTCTGCCCGGCCTTGATCTTAAATGAGACGTCATCCACCGCATACACCTTGCCGATCCTGCGGCGGAATACACCACCGAGCACCGGAAAATGCATTTTAAGTTGATTTACTTCTAGCAAGTACTCAGACATCTTTCAAGTTTTAAGACTCTACGCTTTTCCCGAGACTTCGCTCGGAAAAAGTGTCCCCTTCGGGGCAGTTGAAATAAGAACCCAGTTGTAAGTGATCTAAAGTGCCTAAAGTGCCTAAAGTTAAGGTATCGCTTCGCTCTTTCATTTTAAAATAAACCAAATTCCTTAACTTTAGTTCACTTTAGCTCACTTTAAACTTTAGAACTTTAGTTCACTTTAGCTCACTTTAAACTTTAGTTCACTATAAACGCTTATCAAAAGCATGTAATTCAATAACGACAACAAATTGTCGATATGATGTTGTTAAGCGCCTAATATAAATAGCAACTTGCCACGTGATTATCCCCGCCTACAGCACGGAGTTCAGGTGATTTTTTTTCACATACGGCCATTGCATACGCACAGCGGTTGATAAACCGGCACCCTTCGGGCAATTCATAGAGACTCGGAACCATCCCTTTAATGATGCTGAGTTGTGTTTTTCGTTTGCTGTCAAGCCGGGGAATGGATGACAGCAACCCCATTGTATATGGATGCTTGGGGGTTTTAAACAATTCGATTACTTCTGCGAATTCAGCTGCGATACCCGCATACATCACCAGCACCTCATCGCACATCTCTGCTATCACGCCAAGGTCGTGAGTGATGAAAATAATAGCCATATGTGTTTCCTGCTGCAAATCCTTCATCAGGTCCAGTATTTGAGCCTGAATGGTGACATCCAGAGCCGTAGTTGGCTCATCTGCAATAAGAATATCGGGTTTTGCGGCAAGTGCCATGGCAATCATTACGCGCTGGCGCATCCCCCCCGAAATCTGGTGAGGATATTCCGACATGCGTTGAACAGGTTCAGGAATGCCGACCTTTTTGAGTATTTCAACAGACCGATTCCACATCTCATCATCATTCATCTCGGGAAAGTGAAGCTGAAAAACTTCTCGCAGCTGATCTCCGACTTTGTGCACAGGATTCAAAGCCGTCATGGGCTCCTGAAAAATCATGGAGATCCCAAAGCCTCTTATTCTGTGCATCTCTTCGGCTGACAGGGTGAGGATATCCTGGCCTTGAAACAGAATCTGACCGCGCTCGATGCGCCCGAACGGTTTCGGCAGCAGTCTCATGATGGAAAGCGCAGTAACGCTTTTGCCGCAACCGGACTCTCCCACAATACCGAGGGTCTGCCCCCTTTTTACCTTGAAACTAACACCCTCCACCGCACGAATTCGACCCTCTTCGGTATCGAAAGTTGTAACTAAATCTTTTACTTCCAGTATCACTTCTTCCTTCAAGACACTGCCTCGCTTAACGGGGTTTTCCGACAAATTCGAACCATAAGAGCCGAAGGTCGCATTTTAAAGGAAGGTGGCTGTTTGAGCGAATTAATGCGCCCGTATCGAGCAGCTTGAAGGATATTATTTGATTCATAGAAAAAGAACTCAAGTTTCGCACTCCTAATTCTGTGAAAAGCCTTTTATCCTAGCGTCGAATGAAATTCTTGAACGGTTTTGAAAGTCTCGTCAATAATCGTAACCGGAGTAAAGGCGATGTTCTTTTTCATGGCCCTTTTGGTTTCCCGGTGCAGTTTCTTGTCATACCAGAAAAGTCCTCCGGTTGTACTGCTGAATGGCTCAAACAAATCGTCTGTGTGCTTGGTGCCTGGAATATCCGGAAGCCGCCACCAGCGCCAGTATGCCTGCCGAACATAGGGCACCATGAAAGTAGGAATATATGCACCGATTTCGTGGATTTTCTGCTGAATTTTAATGGCGAGCCGTATCCGCTCCTCTTCATCCAGGGAGTTGCGGTAAGCGTCGATAAGACGATCCATTTCCGGATCATCCGTATTGGTAATGTTGTTGGTCTGCGGTTTGTGTGCATTTACGGAATGATAATGTTCCCAGAAATGGGGTCTCAACGACGTGCTCCAGCCCATCCAGGCCACATCGTGTCTTTTTTCCATTACTTTTTTGTAGGAAGCTGCAGAATCCAGCTTTTGTAATCGCAATTCGATACCGGCCTTCTTCGCCTCCTCTTTTAACACCACCAGCCGAGGGGTGTGCCCTGGGAAACTGTAACTCACCTCCACGGAAAAGCGCCTGCCGTTCTTTTCCCATATGCCGTCTTTTCCTCGCCGCCAGCCGGCCTTTTTCATATACATGTCAACCTTCTCAAGATCGAAACGACGGGCTCGAATCGAATTGTTCGAGTAGCGGCCGTATCCCACGAAACCGTGCTCCAGTCGATAGTAATCATTGCGAAGGACCTTTTCTATTACCTTCTGAATGTTCATGGCGTGGGCAAATGCATACCTTACATATTTGTCCCTGAAAATTTCTTTGTCCTGATTGAGGTACATTCCGTAAGAGGGCCGCTGTGTGTCGTTAAAGAACCAGATCCGGTGTACATACCCTTTTTCGATTACCGGTGTTTTGGATTTTACGTGCCAGTAGCTGGGAAGTGTGATGCCGAATGTATCCAGTCTGGCTTTCTTAAAATACTCCCATTGCAAATTGAAATCTCGAACAACCGTGAAGACAACATGGTTCACGTTATACCGATTCTTGAAATATTTTAGATCTTTTGCCCACCAATCCTTCTTTCTTTTGAACTTAATGTACTTTCCCTTTTTAAAATCCGATATCTGGTACGGTCCGGTATTGGGCACGATTTTCCAATTATACCGTCGCACAAAATCTTCGCTCAGTTTTCCGTAATAGTGTCTGGGGGTGGGAGAAATCCCTAATTTTAAGTGCAGATCCGGCTGTGCCTTTGTGCTTACCACCGCAAGCGTATAGTCATCATAAACTATGACTTTGTCGATCTCTTTGGTGTAGTAGTCGTTGTACCACGGGGCGACGATATGCTTGGATCTCATAAATTCGAGAGTAAAAGCAAAATCATGCGCGGTAACCGGCTGGCCGTCTGACCACCTGGCTTTGGGGTTCAGTTTGAAAAACATGGTCTTCTTATCCTTGCCATAAGCCCAGTGGGAGGCGATCTCCGGGATGATGTTTTCAGTGTTGGGATGTATGCCGATAAGGCTTAGTTGATTGCCGAGAATCGCACCTCTGAAACTGCTATTGGAGTCCGGTCCAACCACCCGAAAGGTTAATGGAAAGCTCATAATAGCTGCATGGAATGTACCACCTTTCCGGGCGTCAGGAGATGAAATTATCGGATCGTCTAAATTTGTAAGCCATTTAAGATCTGCGGGCGGAGGTGTTTCAGATAATTTAGCTTTAAAGATCTGCTTTGTCCCGGCTCTATCCTTTTCTACAGCGCCGGCGGTCACAACACCTCGATCCAAATAGTTCACCATGAGAAAAACGGGGGCTATCAACAATAAAATCAGAATAGAAGAGATGAGAAAAATGTTTTTCTTAATAACGGACATCACAAATCACTCTCAATCACGGCCGTTCGGCCCGTTGGGTTTGTTCATCTGTATCTCTTATTATTCGTATGTTGTGTGAAGCTTGGGGTCAAAGGCCTCTCGGACTGCCTCGCCGATAAAGGTCACAGTAATCAGGGTTACCACCATTGCTACGACCACCGAACCTGCAATCCAATAAGCATCCAGATTGTTCCATCCCTGCTGCAGTAGCTCACCCCAGCTTGGGGTGGGCGGTGGAAGACCAAATCCAAGATAATCCAGCGATGTCAATGCGATGATTCCGCCGGAAACCGAAAACGGCGCAAAGGTTACGATAATTGCAATCGTGTTCGGAATAATATGTTTGAATATGATTCGAATGTTACCTGCACCAAGCGTTCTGGCTGCCAGGACATATTCCCTGGCCCGCTCTTTGTAGGTAGCGGTTCGCATGGTCCAGGTGATGCCGATCCATCCGAAAAGGGACATGATTATAATCAGCGTATAAAAATTCGGAACCATAATGGAAGAGATGATGATGATCACATATAGAAACGGAACGTTTGACCAGATCTCGATAATCCTTTGAAAAAACAGATCGAATTTACCTCCCCAAAACCCCATCAGGCTTCCGATGCTAACCCCGATGCTATAGGTGACCGCAAGCAGCAGAAGAGAGAAGAAAATGGCTATCCTGAAACCGTATACAAGCCTGGCTAACACATCTCTGCCGACGGTGTCTGTTCCCAAATAGTGTTTATCTCTTACAGAGGGCGGAAACGGGGGAAAGGCATTCTGTTTCAGATCGTTTTCATAGGCATTGTATGGCACGATGGGCATCAACACCCAGTTGCCGTCGTCCGAGCTGCGAAATCTCTCGGCCAGCTCGCGGTAGTTTGTTTCGTATTCATAATCAAGACCGAACACCGTGCCGGGGATCATATCCCCATAGGTAGGGAAATAATATTTTCCTTCATAATAGACGATCAGCGCTCGACTGTTGACAAGCAGTTCGGCAGAAAGGGAAATTGCGATCATTACAAGAAAAATGATAAAGGAATAGTACCCACGCTTGATGGAACGAAATCGCTTGATTTTGCGAATGGTAAGCGGATTCAGTTTCATTTTACCCTTGCTTTACTCGAACTTTACCCGCGGGTCCACAGCGGCCACACAGATGTCAGAAAGAATGTTGCCGAGCATAAAAAGCAAAGAAGATATTACAAGAATCCCCATAACAACCGGGTAATCCCTCTCAACAACCGATTCATAACCAAGCAACCCCATCCCGTTTATGTTGAAAACCGTCTCAATCAGAAAGGACCCGGACAGAATGACCGATATATTGTTTCCAAAACTGGTAGCAATGGGAACAAGACTGTTTCGAAGGGCATGTTTGAATATCGCCATCTTGAAAGACAGCCCTTTTGAGATAGCTGTTCGTACATAATCCGATGCCAGATTATCCATGAGAGTGTTTTTCATAAGAAAGGTCATCACGCTGAAAGAGCCAAGCACATAAGCCAGCAATGGCAAAACGGTGTGCCAGATAAGATCTCCCAGTTTTTGAACCAGGGTGAAATCCTCAAAATCGTCGCTCATCAGCCCGCCCAGAGGAAAAATCTCCCATTGCGAAGCGAACAGTACAAGCATCAAAATACCGGCCACCCAGCCTGGTATGGCATAGCCGGTGAAAACAGCAACAGAGGAGATGTTGTCAAAAGGACTCTTATGCTTAATTGCTTTTGCAATGCCAAGGGGAATACACACCCCGTAAGTTAGAATCAATGTGAGCAGCCCGAAGTAGAGCGAAATGGGGATTCGCTCCTTAATCATCTCCCAGACAGGATCGTAATACCGGGTGGAAGTGCCCAGATCACCCCTTAAAACCTTCCCGAGCCATAGAAAATAGCTTACCAGAACCGGTTTGTCGAATCCGTAATATTTTTTCAGTTCCTGAATCTGTTCATCCGAAAGAGGTTGAGTCTGCTCTGCTGAGCTCCGCGCGCCTCTTACTCCCTCGATGGCTCCCTGCTGTTGGGCTTGTGCGATGATACGTTCGATGGGACCACCCGGCACAAACCGGGTTATGATAAATACCATAATGGTAATGCCGATAAATGTGGGTATGATTAACAGAAAGCGTCTGATAAAATACGCGGTCAAAGAATGCCTCACATGGAAATGTTTTTAACCCTGCTTTAGACTCTTACGGAATCACCGGCTCCTGTGCATTTCCCGAGGCTAAGCTCGGTAAAGGAGTATTTTGTTACCGTATTCGGGTGCTAAGCTTAATATACTTTTTAGTTTATATGAATGTCTATTTTTTTTCAACCTGAATACGACAATCCCGGCAATTCTCGGTCAGCCCCGATATTGCAAAGCGACACAAAAGGATCAGTCGTCCAGGTTCTGATAAATAGCATGTATACAGGGATTTTACCCCGTTAGAGAAAGCCACCGACTCCTGTCGGTTGTATAGATAATTCCTTATAGATGGTTGTTTAATGCCACCATCTATAGTCGTTGGAGAACATCGTTCTCTAACGGGGTTTACTCTGTTATTTATGCAGCTGATGGGTAAACATGAAAGGCCTGTAATTCGCTCAAACAATCGCATCTTGCATTGTGTGGAATTCGGGAAAAAGTGGGCCAAATAGCGAAAAGTACGAAAATTAGCCCCTGTAAGGCAGTAAGAAACCGGCAAAACTCGTTAATCAAGATTGGGATCAGAAATAAGCCGCTTAAGAAGCTTTGCGATAAAACGGTTTTTTTGTGATGCAACGGGTCGCCTTGAAGGGTTGATCGAGATAATGCTTTAAGCAAAACAGCTTTATCGTTTCGAAAACTGAAATCTGGCTCGAGCCCCTCGTTGGCCGTATTTTTTTCGTTCCTTGATACGGGGATCTCGCCTGATAAATCCGACTCTCTTTAGTTGCTGCCTAAAATCAGGATTTGACAGAACCAGTGCCCGGGTGATTCCGTGTCTGATGGCTCCGGCTTGACCCGATAGGCCGCCTCCTGAAACCCGAGCCTTTACGTCATAGGAACCCAGCGTGTTTGTCAGAACCAGTGGCTGGGTAACGATAGCCTGGGTGGTTCTGATTTTGAAATAGCTCTGCAGTGGTCTGTCATTCACTATGATCTCACCGCTTCCCGGCTTCAACCAGGTTTTGGCAATAGATGTTTTTCGCCTTCCTGTGGCATAATATATGTTTTCGCTTTCCATGAGAACCTCTTGTAATTTTGTACCTATTTGAAACACATTTTCAGTAAGTGCTTATCCACTAATCGGATCGAGCACTACGTGTACATTTCATAAATGAGGGTTTTTTCGTTGGGCTTAGTTAAATCTTCAAAACTTCAGGTGTCTGTGCCTTATGTGGATGACTGGAGCCGGCATAGACTTTCAGCTTCTTGAACAATTTTCTCCCGAGCCGATTTTTTGGAAGCATTCCCTTAACGGCGAAGCGTACCAGATCTTCAGGTTTTTTCTCTCTTAGTGCCCTGGCTGTTATGGATTTTAAACCTCCGACATACCCACTGTGGCGATAATAGGTTTTTTGATCCCACTTTCTTCCCGTAAGAATGAGCTTGTCGGCATTGATCACGATAACGAAGTCTCCGGTATCCACGTGTGGCGTAAACAGTGGATTGTGTTTGCCTCTTAGGATAGAGGCAACTCTTGAAGCCAGCCTGCCAAGCACCATGCCTTCAGCGTCTACAATCCACCATTTGCCTTTGTTGTCAGATGGCTTTGCGCTGTATGTATACTTTCTCAAGGTTCATCACCTCAAATAAAATGAATCACCCCGCAGCTTGTCGAAGCGTATTGGGCTTCGACATCGGCTACGACCCAACAAACCGAAGATCCCGCTTAGCGGGGCTACGAGATAAAAATATTTAAATATTCAAATCTTGATTTTATGTCAAGCAAAAAATAAATATTTTATCTTGAATAAACCTCAGGATTAACCACATTCAATGCTCGCTCTCCACGAAGTACCGCCAGGCAATCCTGCATGGCAATTGTGCCCATTTGGTTCATGGCATCATCGGTCCTGGCGCCCATGTGTGGTGTACAAATAACCTTCGGGTTTTTCAACAATAAGTTATTCTTATCGGGTGGTTCCTGTGAAAACACATCAAACGCAGCCCCTGCAAGATGATTCGATTCAAGTGCCTCAAATAAGGCCTTCTCATCAACCAGTTCTCCGCGAGCGGTATTTATTAAAAACGCTCCTGGTTTCATCTGCTGAAGTGTCTCGTGATTTATCATCTTAACAGTAGAGGCCGTCACAGGAAGGTGTAAGGATACCATATCGGATCGGGATATCAAGTGTTTGAAGGAAACAATTCCCACACCAATCTTCTGTGCGGTGTTAAAGTCGATTGCCGGATCGGTGGCTAAGAGCAAACAGCCGAAATGCTTTAACCGCAAAGCAACTTCCTTTCCGATGGAGCCGAAACCGACAAGCCCTATGGTCTTTCCGCGCAGCCCGATCCCTGTATATCGCGGCCATCTTCCCTGATGGGTGGCTTGGTTGGCCTCACACAGATTCCGGGCCAGCGCGAGCATAAGACATATGGTTAACTCTGCAACTGCAACGGCATTGGCACCGGGGGTATTTGTTACCACAATACCCCGCCGTGTCGCTTCTGTGAGATCCACCCTGTCGACTCCAGTCCCATATCGGGAAATTACTTTCAGACGATTGGCGGCCTTGATCACAGAGCCGTTGATTTCATCCAGACCTGCAATATATCCATCTATATCATGAAGCAATGAAATGAGCTCGACGGCACTCAGCGGACGTCCGGTTGTGTTGTATATTACCTCTCCAACGGCATCTTCAAGGGTTTTTCTCAAACCTGGGCAGGCCTTACCGAAAGAGGTGGGGGTAACAAGTATGCGTTTTTCTTTCAGATCACCCATCGCATCGTTTCCTAAAATAAAACTTCCCGCAACAGTAAACCCCGTTAGAGAACGATGTTCTCTAACGTCTATAGATGGTGACATTAAACCACCATCTATAAGGAATTATCTATACAGCCGACAGGAGTCGGTGGCTTTCTCTAACGGGGTAAAGCTGCATGATATTCAGATAAAGGCAAAAAAACGTAACAAGCAGCAGCCCCTGAAAAAATAGCATACTTCGGAGTTGATTACCACAGTAACAAGCAATTCCCGGTGAATTTCCTATGGACCTGGATGAGCGGATTTTGAATGCGAAACTTAAGTTGCGATAATTCCACTTTTAAAGCGTAAGCCAGGTTCGGTTTGAAGCATTGCTTCGCTATTTTTTGGGTTGACCAACCTGCTAGAATATAGAAAATAGAGTTAATCGTTAACCTTTACCCCGTTGTGGTAAAACGACTCAAATGGCGTAGTTGCCCGGTACTGATAAATCATGCTAACAGGGTATTTTACTGCGGGATTCTTGTGACTACGGGGTTTAGCCGATTCAGTGGACAGAAAGATGCTCAAGTTTATGGTTGTAGCCGACGATCTTAGCGGTGCCTGCGATACGGTGGTGCAGTTTAAAAGGTTCGGCTATTCTGCGCTTGTACTCAACAAGACGGATAATGCCGAAAAATATCTCGACCGATATGAAGCAATGGCCGTTACCACCAATTCTCGGGATCTGACACCTGCTGCGGCTCGAAAGGCCGTGAAACAGGTATGCCGTTTCTTGAAAAGAATCCGGCCTAAAACGATCTACAAAAAGATTGATTCCACGTGGAGGGGAAATATCGGAGCAGAGCTTGAAGTGATGATAAAGGAACTTCAGGTCGATTTTGCGCTGGTTTGCTCGGCATATCCTGAAAATAAGCGCCTGGCACTGGGAGGATATTTGCTGGTGGATGGAAAATTGCTTCACCACACGGCCATGGCAAGAGATCCCGCATCCCCCATCCGCAAGGGCTACCTTCCGGACTTGCTTGCCGATCAGACCGAATTGCCTGTTTTTCATCTGTCGTTGAAGCTGATCGAAAAAGGCCATGATTCAGTGGCTTCTTTCATTACCGAAGGCATAAAAAAAGGGCCGTGTTTGATTCTTGCAGATGCAACAGAAGAAAGCCATCTCAATACCATTGCATGTTTAAAGAGTGAGCTGTTTCCTTCCTTTTTTTTAGCTGGCTCCGCCGGGTTGTCTGCTGCTTTCTTGAGGTGCCAGCGGCAAGAGAGTGAAGGACCGTCCCTCCCCATCCTGATCGTTGCGGGAAGTGTGAATCCAAAAAGCATCTCCCAGGTTGACAGGCTGCTGAAAATGGAAAATGTAAAGGAGCTCTATATGCCCTGGCAAATGTTGCTGGATTCCAGAGCCGGGCATCTCCAGAAGCTTGTCTCACAGGGGATTGATATTCTTTCGAAAGGAACTGATCTGGTCATAAGAACCTGCCGGTCAGCAGATGAAGCAGAGGCAGCAAAAGCACAGGGGAAGAGAACGGGTCGAAAGGGTGCTGAAATCGCGACGGTTATCTCCGAGGGGTTGCAGCAATGTGCCGGTGGGATACTAAGGCAGGTAAAAGTAAGCGGGATGATGGTTACCGGAGGTACGACCGCTGTAAAGTTGCTTGAGGCCGTAGGGGCTGAAGGTATTGAGGTGAATCAGGAAATTGAACCCGGTGTCCCATTGGGACAAATCGTGGGGGGGGAGCTCAGTGGCACGAAGATACTCACAAAAGCTGGAGGCTTCGGCTCCCCGGAGGTGTTTCAGGCGGGCATCGAGGCCATGAAGCAAAATCATTGAAGGGAGAAGTGAAACATGACTGAAAGACCCATCTTAGGCATTACCATGGGAGATCCTGCCGGAATCGGATCGGAAATTATTGTCAAAACGCTTTCTGAAAGAGAATATTATGACATGGCGCGTCCGGTTGTTATCGGAGATGCTCGAAGGATGGAAGATGCATTACGGTTTGTGGACAAGCCGCTTGAGATTCACAGGGTTTCTTCAGTTGATGAATCGAAATTTACCTATGGCACCATTGATGTTCTTCATTTGGATATCCAGGGGGTATCCGGGCTGCCTTACAGGGAAGTCAACGCAGTTGCCGGTAAAGCAGCTGTTTCCTATATTTTCAAGTCTATTGACCTTGCGATGAGCCGAAAGATTGATGCGGTGGTAACCGGACCCATTCACAAAGAGTCCATGCATTTGGCGGGATATAAGAATTACCCCGGGCATACCGAAATATTTGCCGACAAAACCCGTACCGATGACTACGCCATGATGCTTTATACCGATGGGCTGTATGTGATTCATGTAAGCACCCATTGTTCATTGAAACAGGCCATCGAAAGAGCAACGAAGTCAAGGGTAAAAAGGGTCATCCAACTTGCCCACGATATGATCGAAACTTATGGCGTCAAAGAGGATCTGATTGCGGTTGCAGGGTTAAATCCCCATTGCGGTGAAGGCGGGGCTTTTGGAGAGGAAGATATCAAAGAGATCGTGCCGGCCATTGAGGATGCTGTTGCCGAAGGGATCAACGTGACCGGGCCTATACCGCCGGATACCATCTTTTACCGGGCGCTGAAAGGACAATTCAGGGTCATTATTGTGATGTATCACGATCAGGGGCATATACCGGTGAAGGTCATAAATTTCGAGGAAGGTGTCAATGTAACCCTTGGATTGCCCGTTATCCGGACCTCGGTGGATCATGGCGTGGCCTTTGGGCGCGCGGGGAAGGGTTACGCATCTGCAGCCAGCATGAAGGCCGCCTACAGGCTGGCCGCTGATATGGCATATCGGAAATATTATGCTCAAGAAACATAATATCGAGAACTTGTTGTCGATTTTATGTTACTAATCGTCTAGTTCTTTGACCAAGGTCTGCCAGTTTTTCGTTTCGGTGTCATCGATGATAACCGCACCATCCGTATTTCGTTTTACCCGGGTGATGCCCGGATATTTCTTTTCGATATCCTCAATGATGGCCGATTGCTCCGTCACTTTCCTTTGAAGCCGGTGGCTTTCCTCTTTCAGCTCCTTGTATTGAAGGGCCTGGCGTATGGTAATCGCCAGGTCCACCATGTTGCAGGGTTTGGTGAAAAATCTGTAAATCTCCCCTTCGTTGATGGCCTTTATGGCCGTCTTAAGGTTTGCATGGCCTGTTAGAATAATCCGAATCGTGTCAGGATATTTTTTCCGGACAAGGGCAAGAAATTCCGATCCCTGCATACCCGGCATTTTTTCATCTGAAATGACCACATCAACCGATTCTTTTGCCAGGATCCCGAGCGCCTCCCGGGCCGAGCCTGCCGTAAGCAGCCCGTATGGTTCCTCTGAAAAGGCCTCTTTTATCATATCCCTAATAATGGGTTCGTCGTCTACAACAAGGATATTGTGGTCCATATCGTGATTCTCCCGAAAATTTATTAACACCCCGTGCGAGTCATAACTGCAAAGAAGGTGCCAAAGAGATGAAATGATAGATCACAGGGCCGCGTGTGGCAGTTCAATCACGAAACAGGTGCCTTTGCCCGGCTCGCTTGCCACATAGATGGTACCATTGTGGTCCTGGACGATGTCGTAGCAAACGCTTAACCCCAGTCCGGTGCCGACATCCTTTTCTTTCGTGGTAAAAAGCGGTTCAAAGATTCGTTGCAGGTTTTTTTCCGGAATACCGATTCCCGTATCTTCTATGCTGAATCGAATCGCTTTGGCATCTGAAGTGCTCTTTATTGTAAGCCGTTTCGAGCCGTCAGCCGACATCATTGCGTGCTCGGCGTTATTTAAGATATTCAGGACGACCTGCTGGATGTCGTGGAAATTTGCCATGGCCATGGGCAGATCTTTCTCAAGCTCCTTTACCACTTCAATTTGATGCTTCGAAAAATCGTGCTGCTTCAGTTCAAGACAGCTATTGATCACCTCGTTGATTTGCAGTGGTTCTCGTTCGGATCCTTGATTGCGGGAAAAAGTAAGCAGCTTTTGAACAATGCTAATGGACAGCTTTGCAGCTTTGTTGATCTGCTTAATATAGTCCCGAGCCTCCTCAACAGGTGCGTCTTCCATCAACAGGAGATCCGAAAACCCGAGCACAGAGTTCAGGGCGTTGTTTAAATCATGTACAATCCCTGCGCTGAGCTGTCCGATAACGGCAAACTTTTCCGATATCTTGAGTTGTGCTTTCACAAATGCAAGTTGTTCTTTTGCCGCATCTGATACGGTTGATTTTTCCCGCCGCTTAACTCCCCTTCGAATGGCTTCTCGATACGCGTCTTTGCGAAAGGGTTTATCAATATAGTCATAAGCCCCGAATCTTAGAGCCTTTTTTGCGGACTGCACATCGCTGTGAGCGGTCATGATCAAAACCTCTATGGTGGGGTCCAGTTGCTTTATTTCCTTTAAGGTATCCACACCTGACATTCCCGGCATGCGCAGATCCAGCGAGGCGACTTCAAATCGTTCTCCCTGTCGAATTCGTTCAACAGCCTTGTAACCGTTTTCTACGGCCGTTACATCGAATTCCGAGCGCAGGATGTACCAGACCGCCCGCCGGATTTCTATATCATCATCCACAACCAGCACCCTGGGCCGTCTTTTCCCGGTGTGGGCGTCATTGCTTTTCAGCCTGCCCGATATCGTAAAGGGTTTTGCGTCTGTTTGTGTCATTTTTCTTTGCTGTTATTTTGTTTGCTGTTGAAGAATTCTTTCCTCCTCGTGTACCGGTGAGATGAATTCTAGAACTTGTTTTACAGGAGCAAGGGGTTCTTTTTCAAATTTTTCTTCTATTTTCCGTGTTTTTCTCAGGGCCTTTAGATCCTCCTCGGTTAGCTTTCCGTCAAATATGCGAGGTGTGATCAAAAAAATAAGTTCTGTTTTATCCAAAGAACTTGTGGTTCGTCCAAAAAGAGCACCAAGGCCATCGATGCCGCCCAGGCACGGAACAGCCTCCCTGGTCTTTTCTTTTCTATTCTGTATGAGACCTCCTATAAAGATGGTTTGCCCGTCTTTGGCCATTACCCAGGTCGATACCGATGTGGTTCTTGTAACCGGAATTCCCTGATCCAGCTTAGCATCCGTTATGCTGGGAAGAACCTGCAGCAGTATGCCTCCTTCATCATCGATGTAGGGGGTGATCTCAAGAATGGTGCCGGTATCGATAAATTCGATCGTCTCGGTTGCAACCCCGAGACTGGTGGTGGTAACCCGATACCCCTGCTGCCCGCCCACCTGCACCTTTGCCGGCTTGCCATGGATCGCAAAAACTTTCGGTGTGGAGATGGTGTTGATTTTTGTTTTGGACTGAAGCGCATCAAGAGCCATTGCAAACTGTTTGTCCGTTCCTATGGCTGTAATCAGGTTTGAGAAAACCCCGGATCCCTCAGAAGGAGTTGGAGACACCGGTTCATTGGAGGGAAGCACCGCCCTGCTGAATCCACTGGTACCGATATCGAATTCTCCAAGCATCTTCGACCAGTCCACACCGAAAGCCATGTCGTCCGTGAGGCTTATCTCCAGTATCTTTGCTTCGATCATGACCTGCTTGGGTTTTCGATCCCAGTGACGAATAATGGTTTCTATCTTCTTGATGTTTTCGGGTGTATCTTCCACAATCAGTGTTTTGGAGGGTTTGTGGATCTGCACTATTCCCATATGCGGCAGCCCCTGGAGTATCTCCTGAATTCGATCCATCTCTACATACTTGAGCTTAAAGATTTTCATCTCAAGTTTCTTTTCCTGAGGATCAAAGGTTTTTTTGGGTTTGTAGATGTAGTACAGATCATCGTATTTATGATAGCTAAACCCGCCGGCCAGCGTGATGGCATCAAGAGCTTCATCAAGAGTCACCCGATGCAGATGAACAGAGATGCTGCCTGATACGTCCTGGGCCGTAACGATATTGATCTCTCTTTCCATGGCCAGGGCCGAAATGACTTCCTGGATGTCGCTTTGAAAAAAATTAAGTGTCAAAAGGCCGTCTGTCGTTATCCGGTTCACCTTGTTTTCAGTGTCGATTGCCTTATCTCCTGCAGGAGGGTCAGCCGGCTTATCGGTTTTCGTTGTTTCACCGGGCGCTTGTGTCTGCTGATGCTCCGCCTGTGTTTCTTCGGTAACAGTGGTGGTGGCTGCTCCGATCGTTTCTAGAGCCTGGTTATCGTCAACAGGCTGTGCAGTCGGTTTGCCCTTGTACAGCTTGATGAACAAACGAAAAGGGCGGATAAACCGGTAGTGGGCAAGCTTGGTGAAATTTTTAGGAAGTCCGATCTTAACATTCAGATCCTCCCCTGCCTTTTCAAGCGCAACCCAGGAGTCCAGTTCTTTGAATTCTGTAACAGCCGCAAGGTCAGTTTCAACATTCCTTAATCTTATGAACACCTGTTTTTTTTCAATAACCGGTGGCTCAAAATCTACCCTGCGATCAAACTGCAATACGATGCTGGAATAGTCTTCATGATACCACCCACGAATCTTTCTTAGCTTTGCACGGGCCGCAGTGTTGGCCTTTTCTGAAAGAGCATACCCCGGCAGCAGCAGGTGCACCCACAAGACCAGCAGCAAGAAGATATTCATAATGAAAACCATCGCGGGCTTTGACCTATGTATTTGACCACTCATGTCGATATCACCCCTGCCCATGCTTTAGCACCTTTAAAACGATATGCTGTTTTCCCGATCGTAATTCCACTTCATCTTTTTCAATTCGAATGATTCGATACCCTGCCACCTGATCCCCCAGATGAACAAACCGGTCATTGATAATGGCAATGGGTCTTTTTCCACCAATAATGGTTCCTTTAAGCTTCATCGGCGGGGGGGGCGGAGGCGGTTCTTCTGCTTTTTTCTCTGCCTTTGAAACGAGATCCTGGGGTACTGAGAAAATATCGCGGACAACCGTCTGTAAGTGACCGGGACTCGTTTTCTTCATCCAGTTCCTATGGTCTGACGGAATTTTTTTGTCAAGTATCTGCATGTTGATTCCGGAAGAATCTGTTGGTGTCTTATTTGGCAACGGAATTGTGGTTTTAGCTCCCGCATTGCTTTTCTTGTTGATCAGCCGAAAATACCCGCTGATCAGCAATATCATGGAAAACCCGATGAGCAGGTAAAGCTTAAACTGCTCACCTCTTTTTTTATCGTCCCTTCGAATCATTGGTTTTTCATTGATTCTCTTTTGAAAATACTTGCCAGTAATTCGACCTGGCACTGTTTATCCGTGCTGGTTCTTACAATCGTCATCTGTTCCATTACAACCAGCCGCTTGAGGGATTCAAGCGCGTTAAGCAAGCGGTGGATATTTGCAAAATTCCCTTTAAACACCATTCGGATTGGAATCCTGGTGAGAGATTTTTCCTTCTTCTCGGGCTGGGGCTGGACGCTGATCAGTCCTATACCTTTTTTTTTCGCTATAGTATCGATATCACGAAAAAACCGACTGATTTCAGCAGATCGTGGAATTCTTTTTCTGTAATCCTCAAGCCTTTTCTCTAAGGCGCCCAAGGCGTGCTTGAGGGCTTTCAGTCTTGCGTCGGTTCGTTTAAGATGTATCATTTGCTTTGAGAGAAATTCATTTTTCCGCTGGATTTCCTTTCGGGTTTTTGCCACTAAGTTCAACGCAAGTCCACCACTTAGCAGGACAATCACCATTACGGAAAGCAGGCAAATTCGATCCAGGTTGTTGATGCTGAGCATCATTTTTCATCGCCTTGTAATATCGCACCTGATTTCAAATTCAATTCTACGAAACTCGTTTAAGCGCGCCTTCTTTTTTCCCACAGATGGCTGCCTTGCGTAATTCAATACTACCTTTTCAAATAACTCGTCGGTGGAGAGCCTGTTCAAAAGATCTCCTATGGCCTCATTGGAAAGAGCATAGCCATTGATTAACAGATCGCTGTTTTTGCTCTGGCTCTGAATGCTAAGAGATCTCAGCCACAAATATCGATTTACGGTCTTGGAAAGCTTAAACAGTATGAGGGCATAGGACTGCTGTGATGTAACGGATTCAATATCGGACAGCCTATGATTAACCTTTTTAACTCTATTCTGAACTGTTTTGATTTCCTGGAGCTTTGTGTTGATATTTCTGGTAATATCGCCCAGGGTCGTCTCAAGCGGTCGATAGGAAAGTGCGACCTTTGTCTGATAAATATAATATGAGACGATAGGAGCGAGCAGGATGGCCAGCAGCCCGGCCCACAGCCCCATATGCCGCACAAGATACCGGTGCAGCATAATGTCAGACGGGATCAGGTTGATTTCCCTTAAAGCCATGACACTTTCCTCATTGCAAGCCCAAGGGCCAGAGTATATGAACATTCATCCGAATCCCCTGCCGGAATGCCCTCGAAAGAAAATACCCCTTCAGCCACAGGGTCGCTTAGTTTCGCCGGGATATTGAAACGATTTTGAAAGTAGCGGTCCAGATACCGGATACAAACCCCGTCGCCATAGAGGTACATTCCCGCAAGTAGAATTTGTGCTTCTTCGGATCGAATGTATCCGATGATCTTATGGATTTCATCGATCAATCGGTCAATAGACGGTGCGATGATCTGATAAAGCGTTCGTCGAATTCCGTTGTCATCTGCTTCCTTGTACGATTCAGAGTTTCTGTTTTCACTCTCAAAGGAAAGCCCGAAGTTACGAAGGAGAATTCTGGGAGTGTTTCTGTCTGATTCCAGCTCTAAATTTAACTGGATCCTTTTATAAACACTCTCCATGCCCCACGGAACCGCTCTTTCAGCCAGTATACAGTCGTTTCCGGCAACAACAATCAGGCTCTTAAAGCCTCCCATGTGACACAGGATGACGGGATTCTCGGGGGGCCCGTGAAGAAACCGGTGGAGTCGAATAAAGGAAGAGACAGGGAAATCGACCCTCTCCAGCACCAGCCCTGCCTGCTTTGCAAGATCAATGTATCTGAGGATGTCATCGCGCCGGGCCGCTGTGACGATTACCTTGTACTGATTGCCGTTGCCGGTTTCTTTAACCGAAGGATAATCGAACACTCCTTCGGAAACTGAAAAGGGCAGGTATTCCTTGGATTCTTTAAGGATGGAAGACTCAATTGTTTCACCTTTAGTAAGATTAACCAGCACGGGAAAGCTGAATATGCTGCCGAAAGGTAAATGGGCGGTGATTTGTTTTCCGGTAAACTGGCTGCTTGCGGAAATCTCCTTTAAGATCCCTAACAATCCTTCTTTCGGCCCGAGAGCGCCATCGATTTCATCTTTCAACTCTCGGCACAGGATGCCTTTGATTGCAAGACTCTTCTGTGTTGCCCTGAGCTGAACGGCGCAGATTTCCTTATAATCGATGTTAATGGCGATGGGGTATCGATGTTTCAAATTTTCAATCATGGCATTCTGATGACCGTGGTTGCTCCGTAGCCCTTAGAAAATTGACAAATTATTGACAAGACAATGCCAAAAGCCCCTTATGAATCCCCTGATCGGTCCGGGTTAGGGATTGATATAAGCAGCCCGCAGATTTAGCTGCAAAGCGCGTGCCATTGGGAAATCCCAAAAACGTAAAATTAAAAGCCCTTATCCGGTTCGCCAGTACATTTCTGCGATTTTCTCAAGCGTCGCCCCCTGGGGATCGACACCCCCGAGCCACACATCCCGCGGTTTTTTTACCTGTGCGTTTGTTGCTAGATTGCCGTCTCCCGAATAACCCGAAGCCCCCGTACCGGCAACAGTGGTGATGACACCTGCGGTATCCACCATTCGGATTCGGCTGTTTAGGGTGTCTGCAAAATAGATGTTGCCGGAAGCATCCACATAGATCCCCAGCGGTTTTTGGAGGGCCGCCTCTGTGGCGGGCCCGCCATCACCCGAATAGCCCGAGACACCGTTTCCAGCAACAGTATTGATTATACCCGAAGAGTCTACCATGCGAATGCGGTGGTTTTCGGTGTCGACGATATAGATATTTCCCTGTTCATCAACCCAAACGCCTTTGGGCTTATCGAGCTGTGCGTTTGCTGCCGGCCCACCGTCACCGGAAAACCCGGAAGCACCGTTTCCAGCAACAGTGCTAATCATACCGGTGGTATCCACCTTGCGGATACGGTGGTTGAGGGCATCAGCGATATACAGGTTGCCGTCTGCATCCATGCATACGCTATTTGGTTTGTTCAGCCGAGCGTCAGTGGCCGGCCCACCGTCACCGGAAAACCCGGAAGCACCGTTTCCTGCAACGGTGGTGATGATGCCTGAGGTGTCAACCTTGCGGATACGGTTGTTTTCGGTATCAGCAATATATATGTTGCCAGAGGCGTCGACATATACATCCCTGGGTGTTTTCAACTCAGCATCAGTGGCCGGTCCACCGTCACCGGAAAACCCGGCAGCACCGTTTCCTGCAACGGTGGTGATGATGCCTGCAGTATCCACCTTGCGAATACTATGGTTGTTAGTATCGGCAATGTAAAGATTGCCTTGCGTGTCCACGCTGACGCTGTTGGGTTTATCCAGTGAGGCATCGACCGCTGGCCCTGAATCACCGCCATCTACCTGAGATCCGGTTCCCGTCACCGTGGTGATTATCCCAGTTGTTTCGTCTATGTGCCGGATGCGGTGATTGTCTGTATCGGCAATATAGAGGTCTTTTTTTATCCGGGGGGTTATCCGGAAAGACATGCTCAGGGGCCTTGTCCCATGTTCGCTAGTCACGGTTATAGTAACGACATCACTATATCCGGAGATCCCGGAATCAAGCACTTTTCGATTATAGCGGATTCCATTGTAATCATAATCTTCGCCGGCAGGGTCTGTTCTCCAGTCAGCCGTACGGCTCAACCGCCATGCAGCGTCTTCTATAGCCGATAATTGGCCAAGGGAAATCTGAGTGCTTCGGTTCTGGTTTGCGATCATTCGGGTCTGCATGGCAGAGCGTCTGTTTAAACCTGCGGCCGATAAGGCCATCAGGATCATCGTAAACATCATCCCTATGAGTACAAACCCCTTTTGTTTGTTATGGAAAGGTTTGTTTTTCATTATTTAAGCGCCTACTGTATGTACATTGCTTTAACCCTGGTCTTAAGACTCACCTCGTTTATGCCGTCGTTTAAGGCCAGCTTGATTTCAACCAGGTTTGAAGATAAAAGGGTGCATGTAAAATCAGTCACATGTTCACAGATCACCTCTTTTTCCAGCGTGTCATCGGTTTCTGGTGTACTGTAGTCTGGTCTTTTTTCTTCGATTTTCCAGTTGCTCGGATCACTGGTCTTTAAGGAGAAGGTTATAAACTCAATTGGATCAGAGGCATCTTCATTTACCAGGCCGTCCCCGTCGTTGTCTGCATCCAAATACCCGTCACCTTCTGCCACGTAGCTGTGATCTGAGTTATTATAAATATCGAGTATGCGCTCGCTTACTTTGAGCTTGTCAGGTGAAGGAACCTGAACTTCATCTGTTTCTTGAACAAACATCGCAATTCGTTCCATGGTATAACGGGCTTGTGCAAGCAGCTCCTGGTTGTTTTTCGTCTGACCATAAGCAGACAGCGCGGTGCCCAATGCCTGCTGAAGGCCTATCATCATGATTCCAAGGATGGCGATGCTGAAAATCACCTCAAAAAGAGTCAGACCGCAGCTATTACAAATTCGTGTTGTTTTCTTAAATATGTTATCTGTTCGCATAAATCTTACATAATCATCAGTGCCCTAATACTGGGCCTTTAGTGTTTTTAAACTCACCTGTTCGAGGGTAACGGTCAATTCAAGAAGCCCCCCCTGAGCGCTGCTCGCATCGGAAATTGCCACCGAGGGTGTGTATGCCTTTCCGTTGAAAGTGAAGGTTTCTTTTGCAGCCTCCTCAGCCGAACCGAACAGACTGACAAGATCCACAGGATCACCCTGGTTGCTGCTAAGGGTTTGAAAATCAAGGGTCATCACCCTGCTGATCGTACCCCGTACCTGGTTTGTGAAAACCGCTGTTTTTTCATCTTCGGCAGCTGAAAATATGGCAGGTGCATATGCATTTAAAATGGGGATAATTGCAATGGCAAGGATCGTAAGTGCGATTACGATCTCAAGGAGTGTAAAGCCGTATTTGCCTCGACTTGCGACTATATTATACGAATCATTATTTAAGTGCCTACAGAGTATCGTGACTTCCATCGGCTGCCATGAATACCCCTGTTATTGCATAAAACTTATAGCCGGTACCAGCACCCGTGGAATCCTTTTTTGTGATATCCGTTTCTGTCGTATCCACCGTTACATCACTAAGGTTGTTGTAAGGATTCTCCGGCAGACTGCCGCCTTTGATATAAGGACCATACTTATAGGTGGCGTCTTTTGAGTTGGATATGTTGCCGTCCACATCCGTATAACGGGTGAGTTGAGCCACGAATGCCTCTGCCACATCGGTGACATCGGCGGGTTTGGTTCCAGGAACCACAAGGCCGGGGTATTGATTGTTGTGCTGGTAGTAGTACAGCTCGATGGCGGTGCGGATCTGCGTCAGGTTGTTGTGCAGCGTGTTCAATTTGGCATCGTCCGTTGAAATGCTTATCTGGGGAATAATGATGGTGGCGAGAATACCCAAAAGTACGACCACAATAAGGATCTCGATCAGCGTGAACCCCTTCTGGTTGTGGTTTGACGAAATTTTCCGTATACGCATTGTGGCCATATACCCTCCTTTGTGATGCCGCTTTATCACAAGATATTCTTTTATATTACATCGGTAATAAATCTAAAAACTTGACTGTTTTATGTTGCGGCAATCAATGTACCACATGAGCCAGTCTAAAAAGCGGAAGGATTACCGATGACACAATCAGGCCCACGACGGTCCCCATTATGACAAGGGCCATCGGCTCGATCATTGCCGCAAGGGTTTTTAGCTCGCGGTCCACTTCCGCATCGTAAAATTCGGAAAGACGCAACATGACCCGTGGCAGCCGGCCGGACTCTTCACCGATGGCCACCATCTGTTTTACGGATTCCAGCGTAAAGGCATAATCGGCAAAGGGTTGTGCGAAACTGCCTCCTTCTTTGACATGGCGCATCAGCGTATCGATGAATTCTCTGAAGTATCGATTGCCGATGGTGCCGAGGGTCACCTCCAGTGCTTCCAGAAGTGGAACATGGCTTTCCATTAAATTGCCAAGCAGGCGGAGCATCTGGCAGTTGTATATTTTGTTTGTAAGGTTCCCGATGATCGGCCCTGCAATTAAAAACCTGTCTAACAGGCTTGCTCCCACCTCGCTTTGCTTAAAGATCTTTATCGCAACTGCCAGTGCTGCCAAAAACATCAAATACGCCCACCAGTATGCTTTAAGCGAGGCGCTCAGCGCGATCAGCCACCTGGTGGTCAACGGCAATATGCTTTCTCTGCCTGCGAAAAAGGCGGTGAACTTGGGCAGAACCCCGATCAATATAAAAACAACAACCAGAATCGACACCGCACAGAGAACCAAAGGATACATTAAAGCTGATCGGACCTGTGCAATAAGCTCCTGGCGGCGCTCTTCCATTTCAACGATCCGATCAAGGATTTCCTTCAGAAGCCCCACCGTCTCCCCGGCTTTGATCATGCTGACGAATACCTTGTTGAACACGCGAGGATGCTGACTCATGGCATCGGATAGCTGCCTTCCGTCCTCCACATCTTGCAGTATTTGCTGAATGACACCTTTAAATGTACTGTTTTCGGTCTGGTTCCTGATCGCTGTCAGGGCCCGGTTTATCGGTGTGTCGATTTCAGCCATCAAAGAAAGCTGAGAGGCGAAAAACAGGATTTCCTTGGGCTTGATTTTTCCTCTAAAACCAAACGAAAGCAGGTTTTGAGAGGCAATAGCCGGTTTCAAACCCGTTTGAGGTGATTTTAGAATGGATTTTTTTTCTGTTTCTGGAAGACTGATCGCCATGATTACCTTCTGGACCACCCATTTCGGTTTCTTTATGCCGGTTGAGACTTCCAGTCTGGCGCTATTGACGCAAAGCAAATTGTTTTATGATGGCGTCGGCTGTTCGAAATCCCTGCCGCAGCCTTTTCCTAATTATTTCTAACTATCTAAAATTTAATAAGATATTGTCTATCGTCTTTTCTAAACCGCAAATTTCGGCCATCAAACCACCTTATTGTGAAAACAGGCATAAACAGGTTTGTTACAGACAATTTGCAAATCTTGTGCCATTTTTGATATGGGCCTGGTACCTTATGCGTCACTTGCAACGGGTGAGCGCTAAATCTCAAGAGACGTCACGCGCTGCACCTCTTCGATGGTGGTTCTGCCTTCGAGAACCTTTCTGTATCCCGAGTCTTTCAAACTGCGGTATCCCTTTTCCGCAAAATAGGTACGAAGGGTGTCGAGGGTGGGATTTTTCAATATGAGATTCTGCAGATCCGGTTCCATTTGAAGAAGCTCAATGATGGCCATGCGACCTTTGAAGCCTGAATCATAACAGGCGGCACATCCTCTACCCTTCACCAATCGTATGTTGCGGTCTTGTTCAACGCCAAGTTCGGCTATCATCTCTTTAGGAGGATAAAAGGGGGTTTTGCACTCCGGGCATACGGTTCTAACCAGTCGTTGAGCCAAACAGGCCATGAGAGAGGATGATATGAGATACGGTTCAATGCCCATATCCAGAAGCCGGGTGATGGTACTGGGTCCGTCGTTTGTGTGCAGGGTGGACAACACCATATGACCGGTGAGGGATGCCTGTATGGCAATCTCTGCGGTTTCTCGATCCCGAATTTCACCTACCATGACGATGTCCGGGTCCTGTCTAAGGGCGTGTTTCAAAAATTTGGCGAAGGTCAGGCCGATGTTTTCATTGACCTGGTTCTGATTGATATTCGCCAGTTGGTATTCGACGGGGTCCTCTATTGTAATAATATTTTTTTCGACCGTGTTCAGCATGGTTATGGCCGAATAAAGAGTGGTGGTTTTACCGCTTCCTGTAGGACCGCAGACAAGGAAGAGACCGTAGGGCTTTCTTAGAAGCTCCTTGAAAAGATCCAGCAAATCGGCTTCGAATCCCAGCTGATTGATGTCCAGGATCGCTTTGCTGCGGTCCAAAATTCTTAAAACCACCTTTTCTCCTTGAATTCCCGGCATGGAAGAGAACCTGAGATCCACCGTTCGCCCATCCACGAAAACCTGTATCCGCCCATCTTGAGGAATGCGGCGCTCGGCAATATCCAGATTGGCCATTATTTTGAGGCGAGAAACCACAAGCGGGTGCATTTCAATCTTAGGCGACATCAATTCATACAGGATGCCATCAATTCTAATACGGATTCGAAACTTTCCCCGTTGGGGTTCAATGTGAATGTCACTTGCACCGTCACGAATGGCCTTTAGCAAAATCATGTTTGTCAAATTGATAACAGGGCTGCCTTCGGCCATTTCCGCCAGTTCGCTGATCTCTCTTTCAGGTGCTGCCTGAACCAGCTCCACCTCTGTTTCATCGAGACTGCTCATCACATCCTCGATGTTCACCTCTTTTTGGTAAGCGATATTGATGGCTTCTATAATGTCGTCCGATCGGCAAAGCACAGGTTGAACTTCCAGCCCCGTGATCTTTGATACTTCATCGAACACGAAAATATCGTTGGGGTCCGATGCTGCCAGTGTTAGATGGTTTTTCACACGAAACATGGGTATGACTTTGAAAAAAACGGCCTTTTCTTTTGGCAGGATATGTACGATTTTAGGATCCACCAGCCCCTTGCGAAGCCAGATGTGCGGTATTCCAAGCTGGTGGCCAAGGGCATGCTTAAGTTCCTCTTCGTTTACCAGCTCTTCTTCGATGAGTATTTGCCCGAGGGGTCTACCCGTTTTTTGTTGAATTTTCAAACATCTTTCAAGTTGATCGTCTGTTATTCGATTTTGTCTGACCAGAATTTCACCCAGTCGCATTCGCTTCGGAAAATCCTCGTCACTTAAGCCTTTTTTCTTGATGGCAGCGTGTATGTCTCTGTATATAGGGAAGTAGCCGAGCAGTCGTGTTGCTATTAGTATGTCCCTGCACAGCTCATTAATGCCGATGAGATTTAAATGCCCTCCTGTGTGTTTTAAGTTCTCGTGAGTTTCAACAAAAAGCTCAAGCGCTTGGCTGTCAACAAAGCTAAGGGCTTGACAATCCAGGATAATCTCGCTTTTGCCTTGATCCATGCATGTCTTGAGTTCCGCCGCCAGTTTTTCGATATTTTGATATGTGACAGCATTTTTAAGGGTCAATATGGCTCTTGTGCCGGCCGTTGTTGCAGCTGCCTTTGTTGAATTCGCCTGAATTGTGTCGGTTGCCATAGCTGCTTTACTTTCTTTTACCAGGATTCCTTTATGGAATTCTTGAAGATCTCAAACAAGGATCGATCCAATTGCTCTCCGGCAACTTCTTGCATGATGTCAAGAGCGGCTTGGGCAGTGATGGCAGATCGATAGGCGCGGTCAGTGGTGAGGGCATCAAAGGTATCTGCAATGGCGATGATCCGGGCAAGCAGCGGGATCTCTTCACCTGCAAGCCCGAAGGGATAGCCCTTTCCATCGACTCGTTCATGGTGATGCAAAACGCCCGGCAGAGAACCGGACAGTTGCTCGATGGGCTGCAGGATTTCGAATCCTTTCTGCGGGTGGTTTTTGATAAGCCCGTACTCTTCTTGGTCTAAAAATTCAGGCTTGTTTAAGATTACCTCGGGAATGCCGATTTTACCCACATCATGAAGAATCGAGGCCCAGTGAAGGTGCTCTCTTTCGGTTTGATCCATCTTAAGTCGGTCTGCCATCATCATGCAGTAACGATTTACTCGTTCCGAATGGCCCTTGATGTAATAATCTTTGGCCTCAATGGCATAAACCAGCGATCGAACCACATTCATCACAAAGCGTTCCATGTCGCCATAAAGTTCTGAATTGGTGATGACCATGGCGAGCTGCTCTGCTATTGAACTCAACAGGCGTAATTCGCCTTGTCGAAAGATTTCTTCTACGTTGAAACCTACCAGTCCCAGCAAACCATACAGGATGCCCTGGTGTGTCACTTTCACCGAAAGGAAACGATAAGGCTCGGGGTGAAGTTCTGCAAACCCTGGAAGCGATTTGGAGTTGTTGACCATGAAGTAATCTTCTTGCGATTCCGGGCCATCCAGAGGTATTTGCTTGATCACTTTCATATGAAAATTTTGGTTATCGGAGATCAGTTGGGCAGCGGTTTCATTGATGATGACAGTGTCATACTTCGGGTATCTGGGCATCCACGCAAAGATCATATCCACCCGCATGGTTTCTATCAGGTTGTGCAGGAGATCTTTAAGTTGATCCCCAGAAAATCTCAACATTTTCATCTGGGTGGAGATCTGAGAATATAAACAGAGGCTTTCGAAGCTCTGGGCCAGTTCTTCAGCCATCTCTTCGGTTTCCTTCTGAGACACCCAGTTCCCTTCAATAAGGCGGGCCAAATGGGAAAGAAAAGTTTGGACTTTCTTGATTTCTCTGGCTCCATCTTTTACAGGACCATGAGCGATGAGAGATGCCACAGCAGTTTCGCCATCTTTAAGGGGCACCCCGAATACAGCGTAACCTTTTTTCAAAAAAACATGCTGAAAAGTGTTGCGGTTCATTATTACAGAGACCATCTCTCTTATCGGTGTGTCATAAGATCGATCCCTTTTATTGAGGTTGGGAGGCTGTAGACCGTTCCATATGTCAAAGGCAAAGGAACTGACCTGTGATAGACTTGTTAAGAATTCCTCATACGAGTTTAAATCGGTCATTCTCTCACATCGAAATATTGTTCAATACGGTTTAACAACCGTGAAGGGCTAAAGGGTTTTGGCATAAATTCTGCGTTTTTCATATCTTTTACCCAGCGATTGTCGTCGGGCGATATTTGGCCGGAGAGGATGATTATCAGGATATCTCCGCCTTCTGTCAGCGCCCGGGTTTTTTCGCACAGGTGTTTTCCATCCAGTTTTGGCATATTGATATCGGTAATGACCACCGCTGGTTTTTGATCCTGAATGATACGAAGGCCTTCTTCCCCGTTTCTCGCCGTTATGACCGGGTATCCACTTTTTTGCAGTTTAAGGGCCACCACTCGTCTGATGGGCGCTTCGTCATCAATGATTAAGATCTTATTGCTGTTGCCCAAGGTAGAATTCCTCTTTAGGTAACCGGATCGTAAACTGGCTGCCCTTGTTTATTTCGCTTTTCACCTCGATGCTGCCGCCATGGAGATGGATGATTTCGGATGTCATGGCCAATCCCAGTCCATTGCCCTTTTGTTCCGCTACATATGGATCGCTGGACCGGTAGAATTTATCAAAAACAAGGGGTAGTTCCTCATCTGAGATCCCGCATCCGGTGTCCGAAACCTCAAATACCACATGCCCGTCTTTCTCTGATATGGAAAACGTGATCTGTCCGTTTTCAGGTGTGTATTTCACTGCATTGCTCAGCAGGTTGATTATGGCGATCTTTAGAAAATCTTTATCGCCCAACAGGGCCGGAAAGTTGTCGGGGAAATTCTTCTCGATGGTGATTTGTTTTTCCTGGGCAGCTTTTTCGACCGCCGCAACACAGTCGGCCGCAAGCCATTCGGTTTTTACAAACCGTTTCTCCAGGGTCAGGCCTCCCATTTCGATCTTGGACATGTTCAGGAGGTTTTGGATAAAGTCGCTGAGTCGATTCACCTCCTGATTGATCGTGTTATAAAATTCCTTTTGCATCTCTTTGTCATTGACTTCTCCATCTATGAGCATTTCCGTGTAGGAATTGATTGTTGTAAGCGGTGTGAGGAATTCATGAGCCACATTTGCAATAAACTCATGCTGTGTCTTTTCGGCGGATTTTTCACCTGTAATGTTTTTGACCAAAATCATTTTGCCGTTAACCGATCCCTCGTCGTCCTTGATGTAGGAAAGGGAAACCTGAAACATTTCGTCGGGAGCAACACCGGACAGTTCAATCTCGATCTGGCTGACTGTTGCGATGGCCTTCTGACGGGTTACAAAAGACTTGATATCGGGGTTTGAGACCACCTCATTCAGCGATCTACCTACGGCATCTTCACGTTTTTTTCCCAGAAGATTCAGCATATAGGTATTCATATGGTTGATATGGTGCTGGGTATCGGTGATGATGACGCCGAAATCGAGAGCGTCGATGACTTTAATCATTTGGTATTTTTCAAAATTAGCTACTCCCAGTCTGCTGGTAATCTCTGCATGTTCGGATTCTGCCTGCTTTAAGGTTTCTTTCACCTGGAAATATGATTTTTCCAGTTCCCCCACGATTTCAAGTAAGCCGCATGCTTTCTTAGAACGGCTTTTCAGCGGTTCCGAGGCGTGGTTGTGAACACCCAGGGTTCGATAAAGCTCTGATAGGGGGCCAAGAGCAATGGCCATCGCATAATAGATAAAGGTTCCGGAAGCAAAGATGAAAAGCCCGATCATCGCCAGCAGGCTCACACGATCTGGAGATGTTAATGAAATGGATGGTGCCTTAAAGCCAAGACGTACCGTACCTGTCTTTTCACCACCATGAAAGATCGGTTTTGAAAATTCGTAGATTGAATATTTTAAGCCTTTCAGGCTATAAGACTGTGTGGTTAAACCCATGGAATTTAGCGATCTTATTCGTATGTGTTCAGGGATCGAAGACTCCATTCCCGGGGGAGCAAGCACAAGCAGGGGCTTTTCTTGATCATCGTAAACCAGGCAATAGAGCAGGCTCTCTGCGAAAAGGTACTCTCTGAAGGTTCTGAGGAAGTTTTCGCGGTTTTTACCTTTAAAATCTTCTATGGAATGAAGTGCAACGATACTCGTAAGGTAATTCCCCTTGCTCAAAATTTCTCTCTTTTTAAGCTTTTGTTCGTTTCGAACCAGGAACTGGCTTGCGGCACCGGTGCCAAGGGCTGCGAATACAACAAGCGAAACTACTAGCCACCAGACTCTCATGGGTTTTATAAATCCTGACATGAAACCCCCACCTTCGGATCTTCACGCGACGGGTGGAAAGTGATCCGCGCGTTCGCATCTGTTTATAGATATTGTTGCCAACAATGATGGTATCGGATAAACGAGTTAATTTCTTGAGCTTTTTTAAACCGAAACTGAAAGACCATTGCTCTTTTCGCTTGGTGGTTCAAAGAAAATGCTTATGCGCCCCGGCGTAGAACCCCGCTTCGGGAAAGAAGCAGAGGTGAAGGGAGGTTTCAGCAGATGCGTCAAAATAAGACGCCCGTAATTTCATGTATATTTGTCTTGACCAATTTACGAATGATGCATTATAGAATCTTTAAATCTGAGGAGGATCAGCAATTTTTGTTTGCCGAGAATTGCCGATCTGTTTCATCTCCAGGCTCAAAACTCTATCTTTTCTAAGCTTTAACTTCCAAGCGGATGGGGGCGTATTTTCTTAAAGAATCGGAGGATCTTTGGATGAGGAATAGAGGCTATTATGATGATTTTGGAGGTGCTTACCTTCCTGAAGTTCTGGTGTCAACCTTTGATGAACTGGAGGCTGCCTTTGAATCTGCCAAAAACGATCCTCGTTTTTGGGAGCAATATATTGACATGATGTCCAGCTACTCCTGTCGGCCTACGCCGTTGACGTTTGCAGAAAATCTGACCAGGCACTTTGGAGGCGCCCGAATTTACATCAAACGTGAAGATCTCAACCATACCGGTGCTCATAAAGCCAACAACGTAATGGGGCAGGGGCTTTTGGTGAAACGGATGGGAAAAACACGTGTGATCGCCGAAACCGGAGCCGGACAACACGGGGTGGCAACGGCCACAATGGCGGCGAAATTCGGATTTCAGTGCACCATCTACATGGGTGAGGTCGATGTTGAGCGACAGCGTCCCAACGTGTTCTGGATGGAACAACTGGGAGCGGAAGTCATTCCCGTTCGGGAAGGGACACGCATTCTGAAAGACGCCATCAATGAGGCACTTCGAGACTGGGTTACAAACATGGATACGACCCACTATGTTCTTGGCACGGCCTGCGGGCCGCACCCGTTTCCGGAGATGGTCACCTATTTTCAATCCATCATCGGAAAGGAGGCGCGGAAGCAGATCTTAGAACAGGAGGGCAAGCTGCCAAAACGGATCTATGCATGCGTGGGTGGCGGCTCCAATGCCTTGGGGATCTTCCATGAGTTTTTGAAAGATCCTGTTGAACTTGTTGGCGTGGAAGCAGCGGGGAAAGGTTTGAATACGGGTCATCACGCCGCACGGCTTGCTGGAGATGATGCAAGGGTTGGTGTGGCACAGGGATATAAAACCTATTTTCTTCAGGATTCCGACGGACAAATGAAGGAGACCCACAGTGTGGCTGCCGGCCTGGATTATGTGGGAGTCTCTCCCATCCTTGCCCATTTAAAGGAAAGGGCCCGGATTCGCTTCGAAGCGGCCACCGATCAGGAGGTGATGGCGGCTCTTTCCCTTACCATAAGGAAAGAAGGGTTGATTCCGGCGCTTGAATCTGCGCACGCATTTGTACAGGCCTTCAAAGAGGCCCCGACATTGCCGCGGTCAGAGTCCATTTTGATTAACCAGTCAGGCCGCGGCGATAAAGATATTTTTACGGTGGCAGATGCCATGGGGGACACGAAGTGGAAGGGATTTATCATGAGAAAAGCCCAAGGGTATCAAGAAAAGTAACCTCCGTCCGTTTTTATCCGTAACAGACGCTTGAAGTATTGGAGGTCGGGTGATGCTCGAAGAATATGTTCGAAATTTACGAAAACAGAAGGATATCCTGCTTATGACGCACATCGTGCTGGGATATCCCTCCTTTGAAGATTCGTTTAAGATCGTAGAGGCCATGGTCAATGCGGGTGTGGATATGATGGAGCTGCAGATTCCCTTCTCAGAGCCGATCGCAGATGGTCCCGTGATACTTAGGGCAAACCAGAAAGCGCTTGAAAGGGGAGCTACTGTTGAAAAATGTATCGATTTTTCAAAAACCGTATGCCGGAATTTTGATGTTCCGTTTTTATTTATGACCTATTATAATATTGCATATCAGTACGGAGTGGATCGATTTGCCGATGCCATGCGAGAGGCGGGGTTATATGGCTCCATCATCCCGGATCTTCCACCGGAAGAAGGCGACTTGTATCTTAGCGCCATGAAGCGAAATCAACTGTCCCCTGTGTTCATCTTCTCTCCCACCACCTCCCTTGAACGAATGAAATATCTTGCTTCCTTTGCCAGAGGGTTTATCTATTGCGTTGCACGAAAAGGGGTTACGGGTTCTGAAACCGATTTTTCTGAGAGCCTCGCCAAATATCTCACCCTGTGTCGAAGCGCAACCGATCTTCCCCTGGCCCTTGGGTTCGGTGTGAAAAACAAAACCGATGTTGATTTCATAAAGGACAGGGCGGACATCGCAGTGATTGGATCTGAAACCATCCGGGTGATCGATAAGAAGGGGGTTCGAGCGGTAGGTGATTTTATAAAAAACCTTAGATAGTGTCCATCCATAAATGGTCTTTTTCCCGTTGGGCGGCGTTCTCCGCGGGTTTCCGGCTGCGACGTACGATTTGTACGCCTCACCGCAAACCCTTGTGCGGCCTTGCCCAACGAAAAAAATCCTCATTTATGAATTGGACACCCAATAGTGTTCCCTACGATTGGTGGATGGGCACTAGATAGTTGTTGATACAATTGCGAAGATTGAAGACCCTGCAGCCTCGCTTAAGCGGGATCCATACCTTGTTGTGTCGTAGCCGATGGCGAAGCCCGATTTGTTCCGACAAGCTGCAGGGCCTTGAACTAAAACATATTCATGATATATACCACGAGAACAAATCCGGAAAACGACAGCTTAAATCCGATCGACACCATATTTCCAACAAGTACCCCCCAGCCGATCAGCAAAGCGGTCTTTCCCATTTTCCCCGCGATCAACTCTCCAATGATTGCACCGACAAACGCCCCCAGTAAAACTCCCCATGGAGGGAATAATAAAACTCCCACCAGCATCCCTGCAACCGACCCCCAAATGCCGGATCTTGAAGCGCCGTATTTTTCGGCAAACAGGGTTGGGAGCACATAATCTGAAAGGGTCAACAAGGCGGTTATCCCCGCCATGATGACCAGGAACGTTGCATTGAATGGTTCCCAGTCCTTTGCAAAAGAAAGAACAAGCAGAGAGAGAAAACTGATGGGAGGTCCCGGTATAGCAGGTAAGATACAACCGAGCAGGCCTGTAAGAGCCATCAGCAGTCCGGCAATGATAAGCAAGGCGGTCACAAGTTAGTTGTCCTGAATCAACGCATATTGGTTTGAACGTTCGTATAAAACTTGATTTTCTATGCTTTTTCTGAGACTTTACTCGAAAAAAGTGTCTACTTTTAAGGCGATATAAAGTTATTCGTCTGTTACATGGGCATATACTTCGATTTCTACCAGCATTTGCGGATTGACCAAATCAGCCAGAATACATACCCGTGCAGGTGTGGAATCTGCCGGAAAATAAGTGTAATACACCTCGTTCATTCCAGGTACGTTTTCTCTTTTTGTTACGAATACCGTACACTTATCGATGTTGTCCATGGAAGATCCACAGGCTTCTAAAGTTGTTTTAATATTTTCCATGGTTTGCCTGGTTTGCTCCTGAATGCTTTTTCCCACAACCTCACCGGTATCAAAATTCACGGGGATACCCTGTGTGTAAATGATATTTCCAATCTTCACAGCCTGAGCGTTCTTTGTAGGTTTTTTTCTCGGTGCCCCTAAGATATTTCTACCCATTGTCTGCTCCTTTACCGTTAATAAAGTTGAATGTAGTACGTCATCTAGATAGTTCTTTAGCGAATTCCGGTAAGACAACATGTTTCGTGGTGAATTTTCTGCAACGCCTCTTCTGCGCTTTCTTTTTCATATACCCCAGCTGTTTCAACTTCTTTATGGAGATCCTTATCATCGTCTTTTGAATTTATAAAGTGATATCTGAGAAAGAAAGACATTCGTTTTTGATTATTAAGATGAGTTTTCTTGTGTCCGTTTATTGTTTCTGGTATTGACTTCTGTAATTGATAAGACAATAGCTTGATTGTCGATTTTAGGCCGCCAAAATGGAGTTTAGGGGGGTAAGCATGGCAGATCGAAGAGTAGAAAAAGGGGTTAAGCGAGGGAGACAGTTTGAAATAGAGGTGGATGGTGAGACCATTGTGGCCTACGAAGGTGAAACCATTGCCGCTGCTCTCATTGCAGCGGGACGACGAACCTTTCGGCGAACGGCCAAAAAGAAACACCCCCGCGGCATGTACTGCGGGATCGGTCTGTGTTTCGAGTGCATGATGGTTATAAACGGCATCCCAAATACCAGGGCCTGCCAGACCCTGGCGACTCCGGGATGCCGGGTGGAAACACAAGAGGGGCTGGGTAGATGGGAGGTGTAGAATTGAAAGAAGTGGAATTGATGATCATCGGTTCGGGGCCCGCAGGGGTGGCTGCTGCTGTTGAAGCCGCAAGAGCCGGAGTCAAGGTATGCTTGGTGGATGAGAATCCTATGCCCGGTGGACAGATCTATCGGCAGCTATCAACCGGGTTTGAAGTACAAGATGCCGTTATGCTGGGCCGCGATTATCTGAGGGGCCAAAAACTGCTGGCTGAATTTGAGGATGTTTGCAACCAGGTGGAATATGACAAAGACACCTTGATCTGGGGTATTTTCCCTGATAACGAAGTGAGCCTTTTGCAGGCAGATAGATCCTTCAGCATGCGCTATCGAAAACTGATCGTCGCGGTGGGCGCCTATGACCGGCCGGTTCCATTTCCAGGATGGACACTGCCCGGTGTCTTCACGGCAGGGGGCGCCCAGCGTCTGGTGAAGACGCAGAGAGTGCTGCCTGGAGAAAGAATTCTGTTGGTCGGAACAGGCCCTTTGCTGCTGGCGTTGGCCAAGCAAATCACAGATGCCGGGGGCACGGTTGTAGGCATTGTTGAAACCGGACGGATTCATAACCGGTTCCGGCTGCTTAAAGCCGCCTGGGGGCAATGGCAGTTGATTTCCGATGCATGGCATTATTTTAGAGGGATTCGAAAAGCCGGAATTCCACTATGGCGCGGGCATATTATCCTTGAGGCCCGGGGAGAAGGCCGGGTGGAGGAGGTGGTGGTGGCAGAGGTTGATGAACAGTGGAATCCCAGAGCCGGCACCCAGCGCACCCTTTCTGTCGATACGGTCTGCGTCGGTTATGGTTTCATACCTTCAACGGAACTGACCCGTCTTGCGCAATGCGAGCATAGGTACGATCCGTTGCTGGGTGGCTGGATACCGGTTCGGGCAGAGAACATGGAAACCAGTGTTGCGGATATTTACGCAGTGGGAGACTGTGCCGGAGTGGCTGGAAGCATGGTTGCCCTTGACGAGGGTCGGATCGCCGGACTGGCAGCAGCCCACAGTCTGGGATACCTTTCTTCCGTGGAGGCCCTGGGGCGTATGAGACCAATCCGGAAAAGTCTGGCCGCCCTGATGCGGTTGCGCCGGGTGCTTGATGAAATATCGGTACCAAGGCCTGGGCTGTATCAACTGGCAAAGGATGATACCATCGTATGCAGGTGCGAAGAGATTACCCTGGGGGAGATCAGGGAAGCACTGAAAGACGGTGCGAACGATATGAATGAAGTCAAGCGTATGACCCGCATGGGAATGGGGCATTGCCAGGGGCGAATGTGCGGGCCGGCCCTGCAAGAGATCATCGCCCTGGAAAAGGGGCTTCCTGCAGCGGATATCGCCTATCTCAATCCAAGACCACCGGTAAAACCGATACCGTTGTCTGCTTTAGCGGAACACACCAATTCTCAGTGAATTAAGATCTTTTATAACATTTTAGCCCTTATTGTCGAGTTTTTCCAGGTTAAAAAGAGAAATTTTACAAGGGAGAAAGCCTTTTTTCAAACAGCTAAATTGAAGCTATCTTTTCAAAATTCATCGCTATATTTTCTTAAATGAACTGTCTGCATATTCCCTGCCATTTTGATTCATGAGGTTTATTTTCCTCAGGAGCGGGTTTTCAGCTTCTTGTGGATTGCAAAAAAGGTAGCTGCTTTTAATGCTTTGAGCAAAGAATTAAGAAGATAGTCTTTCTTTATGCTAAACAGGTTCGGAAGCCTCTTTTGTGCTTGACGCAAAGCGCCCCAGAGAGTAAGGCCCTAAATCCATATCCGGTTTTCCGTTTACGATCCAGTCCGCAAATATCTTTCCGGTCAGAGGAGCCAGGGTGATTCCGCTGTGTCCGACGGCGATATAAAACCCCTCTGTTCCCGGAACCGTATCATATATCGGTAATCGATCGGGCGGCATGGGTCTTAAATGAGCAAACACCCTCAGTATGTTTGAATTTTTTAAAGCTGGCAGGATACGCACGGCCTGCTGCAGAAAAGGCGGCAGCCATGAGGGGCAAACATGCTTTACGATTCCGATGTTCCTGTTGGTGGTACCAATGCCGAAAGTTCCATTGGGCCACTGGGTAATGTACTGGGTGGGAATGGATATGAGCCGGGGATAGGGTTGGGTGATCACCATGTGGCCATGTTCGGGATATACGGGTATGGAAACTCCCACCATATGACCGATATGGGGTGTGTGGACACCTGCGGCATTGACCACTGCAGGGGTTGCGATGGCACCTTTGTTGGTTATTACCGTTTGAACCCTGCCTGCAGCGACTTTGATGCCGGTCACCTCGGTTTGTCTTAAGATTGTGGCTCCCGCCCGACGTGCAGCGCGGCCGATGGCAGATAGAAGTTTTAGCACCTCCACGATGCCGTCTTCGGGGCAGATGTAACCACCGATCACCTCGGGGCTTAAGGCAGGTGAGATTTCCCTTGCTTCGTGACCATCCAGGAGTCGAAGGTTTAGGCCCGGTATCCGATTTCGTATCTCAACCCTTTGCCGAAAGCCTTCCATTTCCTGAGGCTCGGTCGTAACAAAAAGCAGGCCCTCCTGCTGAAGATATATGTCTTCATCGAGGCTGTCGATAAATTCAGGGTACATGCGTGCACTGCGAAGGCTCATGGCGGTATAATGGTCAGGTTCTTTGGCCGTTACGTTTACCTGAGCACCGTTTCCGCTTGATGCCATGGAGCAAAGAGCGCCGCGTTCTACCAGCACCACCCTAACACCTGCCCGTGCAAGAAACAGGGCAATCGAAAGCCCTCTGGCTCCTGCACCGATGATTACAACATCGGCACTTTTTACATCAGACATAAGCAACCATGCCTTTCTTAAGCGGACGGCACCGCTTCAATTAAATTTCCCAGCATAAGCTGGCACAATTTTTCCTGTATGGGAAGATCTGTTTCAGGATTCCATCCTGGCATAGCTTCAGCGGTAGAGGCAATAATGCCACAGGTACAGTTACCTTCGTTTCGGGTGATAAAGATTTCAGCCAGCAATGCACTATCAGAAACAAGTGAACCGGTCAACAAAGCATTGCATACTCCCAGCAATTCGCGCCGAGCCTAAAAGATCTCTCAATTAACCGTGATTTTTCCCGAAATTCCATTGACCGTAACCGTTCTCTGCTCCTGACCCAGGCCCAGAGTGAAAGAGATGTTCGTATCCGAACAGTGGCCGTCCGGATAAAAAATAACATCTGCAGATGTTGCTTCTACAGGTATGGACAGGATTTTCACTCCTTCATATTCTTTTTTCGGTTCGAGTATTCCGTCAAGAGCTGTTGGTAGGTCATCAAAATCTATGATGTAGGGTATCTTGTCAACCGGGTGATAAACCCGTTGATAAGTGAAAAGCGGAGGATCTGCATCCGGGTGAACGCTGTCGTCAAGCGGACTGGTAAAATCCTTTATCGTAAACTGGTTGTTTCTTTTGTTCTCGTAATCATAGCGATAGATTTTAAACTTAAAAGGTCTTTGATATTTTACGGCAAGACTTTTTGCATACTCCAGTGCGTATACAAGCTCACCTGCGGCACCATCCAACCTCATTTCGGTAAGGGCTGATTGAAATTGCGGGGTAATAACAGTGACCATAATCCCGATAATCATTATGACTAAAACCAGATCGATCATGCTGATACCTTGCGAACACAATCTTTCAGTATATCCGATCATTATCCTGGACGATTTAAGGTCCTTGTTTTTTAAAAGGCCCATTTCTCCCTGTCCGCCATGAACTGTTCGTTGGTAATATTATCGGTTTAAATGGGAAGCGGGTTTAGGGGTTGGGCCCTTCCAGACTTTTTGCTCGGTTCAATGCCGGATGCTGATTATTCGACAAAAACCTGTCTGCTTAAACGCCTATAACATAGACGGCGACAACGATGTGCAGGGTTTTGTTAATGAAGGGGCTGAAAACGATAATCCCATCGCCACCGTGAGCCATCTCTTTTTAAGCAAGTGCAATCTCTTTGATCAGGTTTTCCAGGCCCAGTTGGCGTAATTTTTCGGAGCTGGGCAGGCCGGTTTCGGGGTCCCATCCGCGGGATTGATAGTAAAGAGTTTTCATCTGCTCGATTTTTTCAGGATCCAATGCCTTATCCCTGTTGGCTCCACCTGGAAAGGGTCTGAAAAAGCGTCGCGGAAGAGAATCCTGCTCCCGCATCAAGCCTTCCCTTGCATCGTGACAGCGCTCAAGATTTACCAGCCGTTCGGCTGCGGTGAACAGAATCTCACGACTCAGCGCAATTCCCGTGGCAGCCCTATACAAATCAGCCAGTCTGTCATAGAAGAAATTGGGATCCGAAGCGCTTTTGTTGTATCCGTCAATCACATAGATACATACACCCAGAAGGTCAGGTATTCTGGATCTATGTTCTGCATCGATAACCATTTTCACCTTGGCAGGACTGTAATTGCCCGGCAGGTATGCCTCCTCGGACCCGAATAGTTCCTTTGCTTCAGACAGCAGTTTTTCCCTGGGCCCCGGCATGGACAAACGAAGTTCGATCCCTGTCCCGTATGTCGGAAAAGGGTCTGCGCTTCCCACCGCCTGCATAAGGCTCGTCCCTTCAAAGGCGGGAAATTGGTAGCCATGAGGGAAGTGTTCTTTGACCAGAACCAAATAGTCGACAGCGCGATTATCCAGCAGTTCTGCAGCCCGACGAGGCCCCTCGGCAAGAATATCGCCAATGCCTTCCCGCAGGGCGATTTTACGTATTATTTTCAATATGGCCTCCTGGCTTCCTTTTTCCATCCGGATACCATCGGTATCTTCAGCACTGATGATACCGTCCTGGTAAAGCTCCATCAGCAAAGCAATAATTCCCCCTGTTTCCACAACGTCAAGGCCGTATTGATTGGCTAAAACAATGGCTTCCCACATGGTGGTAAGGTTATCATTCCAAACTGTTCCGAGAAAACTCGCAAAGGGGGTACAAAAAGAAATGCCGTAACCTGCGTTGGGAACCTCCACAAGATGCATGCATTGCATGGGACAGCCGAAGCACCCGGCGCGTCGCACCTGATGTTTAAGAAAAAATCTCTCCGGTATTAGCTTAGAAAATTTCTCCCAGCGGCCGTCTTCATAGTTGCCGAATGCCAGCATGGTTTCATAAGGTTTACTGAACATGCTATCGGTAACAGGCTTTATTTTAGCGCTTTCCTTGAACCCTGGGCTTTCCCGAAGCCTGCGGTGCAGATCCGCGGCAATTTCCAGGAAGCGTTTCGGATCGGCAAGAGATACGCCTTTGGTTCCCCTAACAGCGATGGCCTTTAGTTTTTTTGATCCCATGACCGCGCCCATGCCGTTGCGCCCAGCGGCGTCTCCAAGACCGGTGATGATGCTGGCAAATCTGATAAGCTTCTCCCCCGCCTGTCCTATGGCCAGCACCTGGATATCCTCATCTCCCAGCTCCCGCCTCAGCTCCGCTGTGGTTGTATATGTATCCATCCCCCATAAGTGCTGCGCATCCCGGATGGACAGCTGATCATTGTCGATATACAAATATACTGGTTTTTCACTGGCTCCCTTGAGGATAAGATGAGCAAACCCGGCATGCCTCAGCTCCGCTCCCCAGTAGCCACCGAAATTTGTTACCGCATGGTAGTTGTTCATGGGAGATTTGGCGGAAACATCCACACGTCCGCTGCCGGGAGTGGCCGTACCCGAAAGCGGGCCGTTGTTAAAAAGCAGCATATTTTTCGGCCCCAGCGGATCGATGCCAGGCGGCAACTCGTCATAGAGAATTTTACTGCCGATTCCCCGGCCGCCGATATAATCCACAACATAGGGGGCGATGCTCTGGATCTCATAGGTCTGGTTCGTCAAGTCAACGCGAAGAATCTTACCCGGTTTTTCGAAGTCGGTTTCTTTTTTGAATTCCATTTTTTTCGACAATATCTCCAAGCTCAAGGGTGGTCAGTGTTTCAGCGGTGGGAAGGCCCGATGCGGTGTCCCAGCCGCGAAGCCGGTAATAGGTTGTCTTCATCTCTTCCATCTTCTTTTCATTAAGTGCCTTTCCCCTGTTTTTCCCGGTTTCAAAGGCACGGAAAAACCGCCTGGGCAGTGTATCATCATCGCGTGTCAGGCCTTCTCTCGCATCGATGCAGCGTTCTAATGTTACCAGCCGCTCCGCGGTTTTGAATAATTCCTCTCGGGTTATGAATCGTCCCGTTGCCGAATTGTATAGCTCCGCAAGCCGATCGTAAAGAAAGTGAATATCCGATACGGTCTTCAGCACATAGACAATGGAGGTGAGACAGACTCCCATCAGGTCCGGCACCCGAGATCGATGCTCAGAGTCAATGATCATTTTGACTTTGGCCGGGCTGTAATTGCCCTGTAAATATGCTTTTTCCGAACCGTAAAGCTCCTTGGCCTGGGCCAATAGTCTGGGGTTCGGATTATCAGGATCCATAGTGCGTTCGATACCGGTTCCATAAGTTTGAAAAGGCTCTCCGCTGCTTACGGCCTGCATAAGACTGGTGCCCTCAATGGCCTGGAACTGATATCCGTGGGGGAAAAGTCCCTTGGCAGCAACCACATAATCGGGCGCGACTCCACCGATGGCTTCAGCGGCACGCTGAGGGCCCTCTGCAAGAATATCGCCTATGCCTTCGCGTCTTGCGATTTTATGTATAATCTGCAAAATAGCCTTTCGACTTCCCTTTTCCATGGGGATACCGTCGCTATCTTCAGCGCTGATCACGCCGTCTTTGTATAGTTCCATCAAAAGGGCGATCATTCCACCGGTTTCATGGGAGTCAAGCCCGTACTTATTGGCCAGAACGATGGCATCCCACATGGTTATCAGATCGTCATTCCAAACGGTTCCCAAAAAGCTTTGAAAGTTCATGCAACGAGAAACGCCGAATTCACCTTCGGGCAGCTGAATCAAATGCATGCACTGCAACGGGCAACCGAAACATCCGGTTCTGCGTAATTGATATTTTAAGAAGAAGGTCTCGGGGTTCAGCCGGCCGAACCTATCCCATGAACCGGCCTCATAGTTGCCGAAGCTCAAAGAATCTTCGGCCTTTTTGCTGAACATGGGATCTCCAATGACCTTGGAGGTTTTAAAATTTTCAAATACATCGCTTTCTCTCAAAAACCGATGGGTTTGAAGGGCGGTCTCCATGAAGCGCTTGGAGTCATAAAGAGAGATGCCTTTAGTGCCGCGAACAGCGATGGCCTTGAGTTTCTTAGATCCCATGACCGCACCCATACCCATGCGACCGGCTGCATCACCCAGGCTGGTTTGAATACTGGCGTAACGAACCAGGTTCTCCCCGCCGGGGCCGATACAGAGGGCCTGGATATCCGGATCTTTCAGCTCTTCACGAAGCGTTTTGATTGTGTCGTAGGTACTCATACCCCACAGATGCCGGGCGTCTCGGAACTCCACCCTATCATTATCGATATACAGATAAACGGGTGTATCTGTTGAACCAGCAATAACCAGGTGATTATATCCTGCCTGGCTGAATTCGGCGCCCCAGAATCCACCAAAGTTAGAAACTGCATGGTAATTGTTCATGGGCGATTTGCCCGAAACATCCACACGTCCGCTGGCAGGAGCCGCGGTTCCGCTGAGCGGGCCCGTGTTGAACACCAATATGTTTTCAGGCCCCAGCGGATCGACGTTGGGATTAAGATTATCGTATAAAAGTTTGCTGCCGATACCCCGGCCCCCAATGAAAAGATCGATATAGGGCACTGTATCTTCTTTTTCAAAAGTTCGATCTGAAAGATCTATCTTTAATATGACACGCTGAGAATACATGATCAGCTTCCTTTGCCTGGTTGTGCTTCGAGGGAGGTTAAAAATTTCTGTGCTCCTTCCCGTTTTTTGTGCAACCCCTGTCTGTCTTCTTCAACATAAACAATGGCGCCGTACGGGCAGACTTGGGCACATTTAGGCTCTCCCTGACACAAATCACATCGTATGACCGTGCCTTCCCAGGGATCGACGCCGGTTCCTCCGAAAGGGCAGGCCAGTACACACATGCGACAGCCGATACATATATTCCGATCGGTTTCCATCGCCCCGGTAGTTTCGTTGCGGTGAATGGCACCCGACGGGCAGGCCTTCTCGCAGGCCGGATCGGTACACTGCTGGCAGACCATTGGCACGCAGTGAACATCCAAATCCATTTTTACGATATTTACACGGGAACGAGCCGGATTGCAGGTATCGGTATGGGCAAGGGAACAGAACATCTCGCAGATGCGACATCCCAGGCACTTTTCAGGGTAGATGAGAAGAGTTTTCGCCATCGGTCGGTTTTTCTCCTTTAATGATGTCATAAATGCCAATTTATTAAAACTCCTAACAGAAATAGCAATGTGGGTCAACAACGCCTTGGACGAAGCTCCAAATGCTCCATGAACATAAAAACAAATCCCGGTTCACCCGATCATTCAGAGTAACGGAAAGCGGCTTTCGGAAAACATAGAAATTGTCGAAAATTTCATTCGTCCTGCGCCTCGATACAGGTTTGAGGTTTGTCATTTCCTATTTATTATGCCCGGCAGATTGGTTGCCGCGATGCCTTTACGGCCGCTTTCAGATTGACTTCAGGCGTTGACACCGGTATCACGCAGCCCGGTGCAATCAGCAGGCTGCGGTCTTCCGCCTGTTTGCGGGCATGCTTTATGTGTACGATCATCTCATCGGGTTCCATTGAAGCTATCATGGCCTCATCAATTCCGCAAACAGCTGCCTTGTCCGGATAGCTTTTCAACACCTCTTTGATCGATGGGCCTATCCGCCGATCATGCCAGCTGATGGCATGAACGTTGGTTTTGGCAAGCATATCGAAATAGGTGTTGGCTCCATGGATGTGAACCAGGGTGAAGATGCTGCCGCCTTCAGAAGCTGCAGTTAGAACAGGTAAATCATATTGCAGCCCGAACTCAGTATATTCTTCGCGGCTGACCAGATCGCTGGTGGCACACTGGGTGGCAAAGAAAATTCCATTTGCCCCTGCGGCAAGTGATTTTTTTGTGATTTGGATTGTAACCTCCTGTATGCATTCAAGAGCACGATGCACCAGAGCCGGATGTGTTCGAATGTGGTCCATAACAAGTCCATTGGATAATTTCTTTGCAATTGTAAGGGGGCTGAAAATCGTTTGCAATATTGGCACGTCAGGCCCTATCGCCTCGCGCACCAGCCGGCAGGTTTGGATTATTTCAGCATTGAACCCTGTATCCACATTAATGAACGTTATTTTTCTCCAGTCCTCAGGGGCCTGGACCGGGTACCGAATGACTTCACGGGTGCCTGTAAGAGCACCTCGAAATTCGCTTCGCCCACCCCAATCGATGGTGGGATAATCCCCTGGGAACATCAGTTTGATAAAATCAAGATCAAGCATATGCTGCCATTCAACGGTGGCGGTTGCAAGATCCCGAGCTGTTTGATCTTTTTCCGGAAAATGCCTCCATAGGCTTACGGGCGGGCAATCCAGCGGCTTTCCGGCAAGGGCGGCAAGCACCCGTTCATGTGGTGTCATTCCCATTTCAATATCTTCCTTGCGCTGTTTCTTTTTCTGCAGATGGTGCATATGTTGATGTGGTTTCCCGGATAAGTTTTCTGCAATTTTTCAAGTTGCGATATGGGAGCAAAGAACCGTCCACAGCAATCACAGGCCGCAAGTTCAACGCAGATCAGCGATCGTTTGGAAATCATCTTAAAGAACCTTAGCACACCGAGTTCGTGGCTCATCTGTACTGCGTCTTCCGGGCAGGTACGAATACAGTTTGCACAATAAATGCATAGACACTGCATATAATGAATCGTTCTTTGTTTTGCGATCTCCTCCGGGACCACTGCATCAGTTGGGCACATCAATGTGCAGGAGATACACCCCACGCATCGATCCGCTTTAATCTTAACTTTCAGGAAAAGAAACGCCGCCATAACCAGCATGGCTTCTGCTGTAAGGATATGAATGGCTTCCATATGGGTGTCCAAAAACGGGATGCCTTCTGCGCTGCCTTGGCTAAGAGCATATCCGGTTAAAAAGGGAAGCGCCGTGACGACGATCAACACGTAATCGGATTTCGTCGAGCAGGTGCGAATATCGTTTATCACTATTCGTCTAACGAAAAAACACAGAGCAAAGCCCAGCCCGATGAGTGTTAGAGCATCTATCCATTCATCGGGCAGGGCAGTCCACTCCCAGTCTATGCCATATGCTTGCCACAGGATGATATGGCCGCTGTACCATATGGGAACAACAATCAGACATATATGAAACAGGTAGCGAAGTATCGTATAAACCGGCCGTTTTGAAACACTTCCATAAAGAGGAAAAAAAAGTCGGCTCAATGCAGCTAGAAGGTATTTCAAGGGTCTGTCTTTTTCAGCGGCACTTTTTATGAAGGAGTAGAAAAAGAGACCAATGCGTATGGCAAGGCTTACAAGTAAAATCAGAAATGCCAGATCCAAAAATGTATATCGAATCAGCTCGTCAAGATTCAAATTCAACTATCCTGCGGAAGGTCCCTTTTTTGTAGCCTGTGTCCTGAAATGCCTAATAGCGCGTTAACCATGATCTTTCAAGCTATGATATGAGCGAACTGCGACTATCTGCCAGGCAGTCTTCGCCGAGAACCCGATCAAGCGCCCGAACCATGTCATCGGCATTTTTTTCCGTAAACACCATAGGGGGTTTTATTTTGATTACATTGTTAAGCGGGCCGTCTGTGCTGAGCAGTATCCCATAGTCTTTCATCCGGTTGATTATGTAAGAGGCCTGGACTGCCGCGGGCTCAAGAGTGTGGCGGTCGGAAACAAGTTCTATTCCCAGAAAAAGTCCCTGGCCGCGCACATCCCCGATAAGCGGGTATTTTTTCATTAGATCCCTGAGTCCATTGAGAAGGTGGTTTCCTACCTTCAGTGCATTGTCCTGAAGTTTTTCTTTTTCGATCACCTCTAAAACCGCCATACCAATGGCACACGAAACAGGGTTTCCTCCAAACGTGTTGAAATACTCCATTCCGTTTGCAAACGCATCTGAGATTTCTTTGGTAGTGATCACAGCCGCAAGCGGATGGCCGTTTCCCATGGGTTTTCCCAGGGTTACAATATCGGGCACCACGGATTGCGTTTCGAATGCCCAGAAGTGGCTGCCGGCTCTTCCAAAACCCACCTGAACTTCGTCTGCGATGCAAACTCCCCCTGCAGCCCGGACGTATCGAAACGATCCCTTGAGATAACCATCAGGCAAGATCACCTGACCTGCGCAACTCATCATGCTTTCGCAGATGAAAGCCGCCGGGCCCTTTCCGTTGCCCTGAATCCGTTCAACGGCCTGCTGAACATACTCGGCATACCGCGCACCGGCTTCGGGTCCGAGCCCCTTGTGCGGTCCCCGGTAGCCGTCTGGCATCATAACGGTATGCACCCAATCGGGCGCTCCCGAGCCTCCAGGGCCGTTATGTTTATATGGACTTATATCGATCAGGCTCTGCGTGTTTCCGTGATAGGCCCCGTCAACCGTGATGATATCTCTTCTTCCGGTATAGGTGCGGGCCATTCGCAATGCAAGCTCATTGGCTTCGCTTCCGGTACAGACAAAATAGCAGACTTTCAAGGGGTCGGGAAATGTGGACAACAAGCGTTCAGCGTACTGAACCAAGATATGATGAAGGTATCGGGTGTTTGTGTTGAGTGCGGCCATCTGCCGTTGGCCGGCCTTAACCACGTGCGGATGGCAATGCCCCACATGGCATACATTGTTGATCCCGTCCAGGTAGGCCTGTCCATTTTCGTCATAAAGATACTGGCCGATACCCCGAACTATGTTAAGCGGTTTTCTGTAAGAGATGCTCAAGTTTTTCCCCAGGTGTTTGCGCCGGATCTCCAATATTTCATTGACGTCGGGTGCCGGTGCCGGAAAACAGTTTTTTGGTATTTTAAGAACATGGTTGGGGTCCGGACAGATGCTTTTCCAGACACGGTGCTGGCTGGGTCTTGCAACGCCGGGAAAATGTCCCTCATCGCCAAGCATGTCCAGGATGATCTGGAAATGAAGGTGCGGAGGCCAGTTTCCGTTTGTGGGTGGCTTGCCAATGGTTGCAAATGCTTTTCCTCTGGGCACCGGCATACCCCTTTTTAACCCTTTAAGGGAGTCCGGATGCAAATGTCCGTACAGCGAATAGAACCGGTCACCGGCATCGGTTTTATGTTCAAGCACGATCGTCGGACCATAACCGAGATGTTCCGTGTTGTTTTTGAAACTATGAACCGTTGCATCCATAAAGGCATACACCTCAGAACCAGCTTCCATAAACAGATCGATGCCCAGATGAATGGTCCGGCGCTCGGGAAACTCATCGCTTTCGGCTCCAAATTTGTCGCTTGCATAAATAAGGCGTGCCTCGTCGTATCTTCCGATTCCAACAGAAAGGTTTCTATCCTGCAGTTTTTGAAACAATGTTTCAGTGAGAACCACCATGTTTGGGCCGTTGAGATCGTATGTCATAAGGGCACTTCCTACACTCATGTCAAATACCATCTGGTCTTCGGAACGAAGATCGCCCTCCACCACCGATTTGAATCGATCTGAATTTTCTTTTAACCAGGCAACTATCCTGGCGGAACTCGGAACCGGTGGCAAACCGCAGCTTTCTCTGAACATGTACAGAGGGAAACGAGGATTAATGGCGGAAAGTTTTTCAAGCAGCGTCCATGCCGGTTTTTCAGATATTCGAAGATATTCGTTATCAGGCTCCAGCCGGGATTGATGTGCGCAATGACATACGCTTGTGCACAATCGCATGCAAATCAGATCGAAAAGCACCGCCAGCTCCTGCTCGCTGAGCGGATAGACGCTGTTATATCCTGCCACCACATGTGCGGCTGCGGTAATGGGATCCGCCTTGTGCAACATGGCATAGGCACATGCAATGGCCAGTTCGTTGACGGTGTATGTATGAACCATATCCCCGAAGTCAATCACACCCGCGACCATGTTTTTCCATTTACCTTCGGGTTGAACGAGGACGTTGTAATCATTGCCGTCGTTGTGAATGACGCTTTTGCGCAAGTAGCCGAGTCGCAGACGAGTTTCCGATTCAAACCGTTTAAGAAATTGTTCTACGATGATCCGCTTTTTTTCATCACCTATAAGGCTAATGAGACTGCCGACGACCTTATGGGCGTTTCTTAAATCCCAGTGGAAATCACGATGGGCAGCCGGATGGTCGAAATCATCAAGCATGCCGTCCAGCTCACCGAAAAACCTTCCCAGGCTGGTCAGCAGGTGGACATCATGAGGTTTTGTTTCGGCAAAGGTTTTTCCCGGTAAATATGTCAGCAGGCGAACGTAGTGAGTGGTGGCATCATCCGCTGCCTTTACTGTTGTGATAAGCTCCCCTTCAAGCGTTTTTAAAACCACAGGAGTTAAGCCATTTTGATTCTTTCTTGCAGCAATGTGCATCATCGCCCTGTTCTGAAGATCAAGAATCTCGTAACGCTCCATTGCATTGGCTATTTTAAGCACATATGCCTTCCCGGTTTCGGTGGTCAAAAGGAAATTCTGATCCCGCTCGCTGGGAAGCTCCTTGGCACAAGCCTTAAGTCCGTACAGTCTGCGGCCGATCCGCACCGCGTCATGCTCGGTAAACCCAGGAGCGTGTCTTACGATAGATGACATGGATGTGCGATACCTCCTTTTATATGTGTATGGGTTTTGACTTACTCAAGTTGCGCACCCTCTAATCCTTTGCAAAGAATAATAATGACGGCATCGAATAAAATTTTTAACCGTGAAATGTGTAACTATTTCTTTCAAGCTTACCCCGGGAAAAATTTTATATTGCACTGGGGTGAGTCTGTGGCTAATTTAACCCATCATGAGCCTTTGAACTGAAAATCATTATGACATCATATGAGGTTTGAGGCAATTGCCCTCTTTTAAAAACAGGGGTTCAGGGTTGAACCGAAAAAGTGATCGAAGATCCCGCTTATCGGGGCTGCGGAGGGCGAACTCGCCCATTTAAAAGGATTTTGCAAATTGCTGTATTTATTCAATTGTACTTGCGAGAAACAACCTTAATCGATATGATATAATTTAAAAAAATAATGAAATATGGCCCTTTTAAGGCATCTGAGAATCGGATCAATGGCTGAAAACCGAATCCTAATTGTTGATGATGATGATATCTGCCGGAAAAACCTAACCCGGCTTTTCCAGCGGGAGGGGTTTCACGTCTCGGGGGCAAGAGACGGCAAAACAGCCCTTAAACGACTCTCAGAGCTTCCTTACGACGTTGTCATGGCAGATCTTGTAATGGATGATATCGACGGGTTGGAGCTTCTTGAGCAAATAAAGACCCGATTTCCAGATACAGAGGTTATTTTGATCACCGGATACGCCTCCATTCCTACAGCCATCGAGGCGGTTAAAAAAGGTGCATATCACTATCTGGAAAAGCCGTTTAGGCCCGATGAGACGATCCATCTGGTGCGGCAGGCGATCGAAAAAAAGCGTCTTCGCGAACAGGTAATTAAACTGGAAACCCAGTTGCAGAGAGATTTAAAAGCATCCATCCCGACTTTGATCGGCAACAGCCGTGTGATGGTTGAGGTTGTCAAGCTTATCAAGCAGGTTGCTCGGGTGAACTGCAACGTACTGATAACAGGAGAGTCCGGGACCGGGAAGGAGCTGGCGGCCCTGATGATTCATTATCACAGTCAGCGCAGAAACAACAATTTTCTAGCCATAAACTGCGGCGGTTTTGCCGAGGAGTTGCTTGCCAATGAGCTGTTTGGCCATGAAAAAGACGCTTTCACCGGAGCTTCTTCTACCCGGATCGGACTGCTGGAGACAGCAAGCGGAGGCACACTGTTTCTTGATGAAATCGGTGAGATGCCCCAGAGCATGCAGGTCAAACTGTTGAGAGCGATTCAGGAGCAGGAGATCATCCGGGTAGGAGGTACCCGCCCAATTTCCATTGATGTCAGAATTATTTCAGCCACAAACCAGGACCTAAAAAAGGCTGTCCATGCAGGCCTGTTCCGCCGTGATCTATATTATCGGCTTAATGTTGTGTCCATTGACATTCCTCCCTTAAGAAAGCGCAAAGAGGATATACCGATTCTGGCCCATTATTTTCTGCATCGCACCGCAAAGCGGTTTCATCGGCGGGTAAGCACATTTTCAGATCAGGCGATGGAAGCGCTTAGAAACTACTATTTCCCCGGAAACGTGCGTGAACTTGAGAATATTATCGAGCACGCAGTTGCATTGACACGCGATAACACGATTCAATTAAAAGACCTTCCGGCGGATCTTTCAGAACTGGAGGTCTTTTCCTTTGAAGCCTCCGATAATAAGGTGATGACACTCAGGAAAATGGAACAAAACTATATTCGATGGGTATTACGTCGTGTTGGGCATAATAAGACCAAAGCTGCCAAGTTGCTTGGCATCGACCGCTCCTCTTTGTGGCGGCATCTGAAAAATTGCGAGTTCGAGGATTGATTGTTGCAATTTGCATCGATACGATGCATTTTACCATCCTACAATATCTATAGAAATTTCAGGTAGTTATTCTTAAATAATCTTGGTGTGTTGGAAATTGCACCACTTCCGGTCGGATTCATAACCACCCTTGATTTTCATATTTTATAATTATTTCAGATAGTTTTGATATACCTTTCATGTTGGCATCAACCTTGCTGAGTATATGGTGTAACTTTTATTATGGATCTAATAGTAGGGATAGTAGGGATCAGAAAAAATGACTTGCAAGATTATGGTTCTGAGCGATTCTTTTCATATACGCACCGAAGCAATCAGATACGCGATGGAGCTGGCAAAACGCCTGGACGCCTCGCTGGCCTTGCTTCTGGTGTTGCCTTTTGAATATCCAGAAATAGCGGAAACGGAACTTGAGGCTGTAAAAGAATTGGGATTCAAGGCCGGGGGGATCATCAAAAAGTATGTAGAGCGGATTGAAAATCTCGGCATTTCTGTTGAACCAGCAGTTCGGATAGGAGATCCTCATTCTGAACTCGTAAAATTCCTGGCAGAATCGGATCGTTTTTATTCGATCATATGGGGGGGGGAGCCCGATTCTGTCAACGACAGATATCACTGGATGTCAAATCTGAAAGACGAGGTGAAATGTAACATACTGGTGCCGTTTATGAAAAAACCGGTGGAAGCCTAGAGCCTAGAAATGATTAGAGCGGTTTACAATAAACAAACGATGCGATTCATGCAGGTTACAACAGAGCCTGAAGATAGGTTCTTAAGTTTCGCACCCTATTTTACCGTAAAATTGCTAATGGGTCTTAAGCCGACTATGAGGCTTTTCAAAGGATTAGAGCTGCGAAACTTTAGATAGGTTGTTTGCGGAAAAAAATGAACTGAAGCCCTATTTCCCTGCAAAGGAGGACAAAGCTGACATTATGCAAGTTGTCTGCATTTCAAGTGGTGTATCGGACAGAGGCAAATGGTTGGCCGAGCGGTTGGCCGAAAAACTGGGTTACACATGCCACAGCCGGGAAGAGTTGATCGAACAGGCCATCAAGGAAGGCATACAGGTAAGCAAGCTGGAGACGGCCACCATCAAGCCCAGCATATTTACCGAACGACTTGCGCTGGAGCGTGAATATTACCGGGCTTTTACAACCGCATATTTATGCAAGCGGGCACTTGAAGGAGGTATGGTTTATCATGGACGTAGTGCTCATCTGCTTTTTCCCGGAATCATGCACGTACTAAAGGTGCGGGTGATCGAAGATGAAACAAGCAAGATAAACGACGTGATGCAGCAGCTTCGTGTAGACAGCACCAAAGCTCAAAGATACGTGACGGAGGTGGAAAGAGACAGAGAACGGTGGGTTCGTTCCCTGTACGGAGTCTCCTGGGCAGATGATACCTATTACGATGTAGTGTTTAATCTTGGACATATGAGCGTTGAAAACGCTGCGGCGGCACTTGCCAACATTGCACAGCTTCCAGATTTTCAAATAACTCCCAGCTCCAAAAGAGCCATGGAAAACCTGATGCTCGCATCCGAGGCGCGGGTATTGCTGGCACGGGATGAGCGTACCTTCCGGGCGAACATTAAAGTTCGTGCAGACGGCAATGTAATTACCGTCACTTACCTTCCCCAGGATGCCGGGCTGGCAGAAATCATCCCCGAAGTTCTCGCCCCGCTTGAAGATATCCGGGAAATCCGAACCACAATGGCAACTACCAATATTTTATGGATTCAGGAGGCCTTTGACCCTGCTTCTGAAACCTTCAACCAGGTTGTTGAGATCGCAACAAAATGGAACGCCGCAGTGGAGCTGCTTCAATTTTTCGCAGAAAACCCAGAGAAGCCGGAAGAGATTGAGGGCGCGGGGCAGACACCGGCATCCTTATCCGCTTCCTTTTCCCGGGAATGCATTGGAGGAATCGAGGAGGATGACACCGACGTGGCCTGTGACGACAAGGGGTTGAAAGCTGCCCATGAAGCCCTTGCCAGACTCGGCCGTTCCGGCGGCGGGAGAACAGTCTGTGGGGGAGGGGAGCAAATTATTAAATCGATTGACCGGACTGTACCTTATAGCCTGGTGGTTGTGGGCAATATCTGTCTGGACAAGGGGCATGCGGCTCGGTTGAGAATGGTTCGGCAATTGCAAAGCTACTTGAATGAACACATAAAGGCACCTGTGGTCAATGCTGAAGAGTTAAAAACCCAGTATCTTTTCAGCAAGCGCGATATAACACGTATGCTCGGGTATCTGGGGCTGGTTGTTTTCATTGTTTTCCTGGTGTTCTCAAATCAGCAGTGGGTGTTGAAGTTTCTATCCGGTGTTGAATGGAAGTCCAGGGTGCTGGCAGCGATAGCGGTTTTTCTGTTTGTTCCGACCATTGCCTACTTGTACAGTAATGTTACAAAATCAATAATGAAGCTGATTCGAATGGAATAATAAAATTCTGCCTCTTATAAGGAGCTTCAATATGCATACGGTTTTTGGCGATATGTTTATCTCTCTGAATTTTTCAACTGCCTTGCAGGTCTCCATTCTTGGATTCATTGGAGGGGTGCTTAGCGGGTTTATCGGAAGTGGGGGTGCATTTTTCATGACCCCCGGCATGATGAACCTTGGGGTGCCGGGAGTGGTGGCCGTTGGAAGTAATATCACCCATAAATTCGGCAAGGCCATGGTAGGGGCGAAAAAGCACGGAGAGCTGGGAAACGTAGATAAACGTATGGGGGTTTTCTTGATTCTGACTGCTTTTGTCGGCATACGAATCGCGGTCTGGATCAACAGCATGTTGTTCAAAGGGGGTGGAGATAGCCATGGCAGCGGCGGGGATGCTGCATCAAACCTTTATATCAGCATGGTGTTTATCTGCATCCTGACCGTAGTGGCAGTCTCCATGCTCCGGGATGCCCTAAGAAGCCGGGATGCGGAGGGGGATCAGGGGCCTTCAAGAAAGATCGCCAACTTTCTCAGTCGATTGCATCTGCCGCCCTATATCTTGTTTCCGGTGGCCGATGTTCAGGTATCGCTGTGGGTGCTTATGGCAGTGGGCCTGGCAACAGGGTATCTTGCCGGAACCATTGGTGTGGGAGGGTTTATCGGCGTGCCATCCATGATCTATGTCTTTGGTGTTCCTACGGCAGTGGCAGCGGGAACCGAGCTATACCTGGCCATGTTCATGGGAGCGTTCGGAGCCCTCAACTACGCCTATCAGGGGTTCGTGGACATTCGGCTCACCATCTTACTGTACCTGGGGTCCTTGTTCGGCATATTTATCGGGGCATATGGCACCAAAGTTGTAAAGGAAGTGGTGATTCGAATCGTAACCGGAACGGTGATATTGCTGTGCGTTCTAAGCCGTGGTATTGCAGTGCCCATGTACCTTCGGCAGCTGGGCTGGATTCAAATGAATTCCCAATGGGACAGCTATTTCAACACCGCAAGCAAGTTCATGCTTTTTACCGCCGGCATCACCGGAACCCTGATCATCCTTTATAACGTGATCCTGGCTTATCGCCAGCGACGGCGCATCGAACACAGACTTCGAGAAATCAAGGCAGCGCCGGCATCCTCAACTGTATGTGTAGGTGTGCCAGAACCGGATAAAATAGAGAAAGCCGCTGCCAGTTAAGCGGCAGAATTTAATGTTTTACCTTTGAGGCACAGCCTCTATGTTAACCTTAGGAGGAAACCATGGGAAGACGAATGAGCAAGTTTCAAGACTGGATGACCATCATCACTTACGCTGAAGCCGGGCAGCCGGAGATGGGCTTTCGCATAGCCGGTTTGAAGGTTCCATGGAAGAAAGAAACAGTTAAAGAAACTCCAGATGCCGTAAAGCTTAGAGAGTATCAGGCCGAAACAGCAGAAGATATTCATTCCGTAATGGAATCTACAACTTCGTCACGAACCGATCAGATACCTCAGAAGAAAAAACTTGAGGTAATGGTGGTTGATGACGAACCGATTGTAGGCAAGCGCTTGAAGCCTGCTCTTAGCAAATACGGATATGATGTGGAGGTGTTCGAAAACCCCATTGAAGCCATGAACCGATTTAACGAGAAGGAATTTGATATTGTGGTAACGGATCTACGGATGGAGGATCTTGATGGCATCGGGGTTCTGGAGCACGTGCTTTCAAAGTCAGACAGAACAAAGGTCATCTTCATAACCGGTTATGCCACAGTTGAAAATGCACGGGAGGCATTGATAAAAGGCGCGTTTGACTTTATCGCAAAGCCGTTTAAGATCAATGATCTTCGCATGGCGATTACAAAAGCAGCCTTATCTCTGGGATACAAGGGTGCAGTTGCAGGGGCGACGGCATAAGAGGAGAATGGTCGGCGTGTTCCCTGTATGACCCGATTAGAAGACAGGGCATACCTGTATGGGAGAAAAATTACAGATCATGATCTTGGATGACGAGCCGATTGTTGGCAAACGCTTGAAACCTGCTCTGACCAAGTACGGAATTGAAGTGGAGGTGTTCGAGAATTCGGCAAAGGCAGTAGAGCGACTCAAGGAAAAGCAGTTTGATATCGTGGTAACCGATGTTCGAATGGATGAGGTGGACGGAATTCAGGTTTTAGAGTATATTATGGATCAGTCGAATCGGACCAAGGTCATCATCATTACCGGATATGCCACCGTTGAAGTCGCACGGGAGGCACTGGTTAAGGGGGCATTCGACGTAATTGCGAAGCCTTTTAAGCCGGATGACTTAAGAGCTGCTATCAACAAAGCTGCATTGTCGCTTGGTTTTGACAGCATCATGCCTGTATGATTCGGATCGATACACTATCGGGAAAGGTTTAATTTCTTTGGGAAGAAGGAGCCATTTTTTCATTGACCCAGAAGGAAATGGTAATCGAGTCCACAGAGTCCAATGCCGCCCTGTTGGATAAGCTTAAGATCGAGGCTGAGCGGGCCTTGCAGGAACGCCCCAGCTTTTCCATTCGAAGCAGGATCTCTCTGGGTTTTATTTTATGGTTCATCTTAAGCCTGGGTATCACCGTAGCATCATTCATTATCCTGACAAAAATCGAAAACAAGCTCCATTTTATGGAGACAGCCAGTAAGTATCTGTTTGAAGTCCAGCAGGCCCGTCGTTTTGAAAAAAATTACTTTCTTTATGGAACCAACCTTGACGACGCACTGGAACAGGTGCACCTGGCCCAGAAAATTCTGAACATCCACGGCAAAAAGATGGCCGCAGTTGTCGGGGAACAATCCTTTAAGGCAATGGTCCATCACATCACGCTTTATGCGAATCTGCTCTATCGACTTCAAAAACTAAACACATCTCCTTTGAAAAGCTCCTCTTCTTCACTGTCACAACAAATAGAGGATGCACTGCGAAAACACGGAGCGGTGATGATCACCACGGCCGAAAACTTGATCGAAAAACAGCGGCAGTCCGTCAACGCCATGATTTATATGTCCAAGCGCATTCCATTGTTCTTTTTGCTGTTTCTTCTGGTGCTGATGATCTATCTTGCAAATTTCATTACTCAGCAAATATTACGTCCGCTGAAGATCTTGATGAAAGCTACCAGACGAATTGCCGACGGCGACATTACACCCATCACACCCACCCGTCGTTACCGGGATGAATTCACTGAACTCTCGCTTGCAATGAACCACATGATGCACCAGCTGGCCTTACGTCAGGAACAATTGATAAAGGCACATAAGCTCAAGGCGGTGGGCACATTGACCGCGGGAGTCGCCCACGAGCTGAACAATCCCATTAACAATATCATGTTGACGGCCTCCATGCTGCTGGAAGATTACCACGACCTTGAGGTGGAAGAGCGTCTTGACATGGTCAACGATTTGGTGGAACAGGCCGAACGTTCCCAGAAGATTATTCGAAACCTGCTGGAATTTGCTCGAGACAGGGATATCATCACCCACTTATATCAGCTTGAGGATCTCATAGAAGAGACCCTTCAGCTTGTTAGCAATCAGCTAAAGTTATCGAAAGTAAGGGTCGTGCGCAAATTTGCAGCAAATCTTCCGCCTGTTTCCGGTGACAAACAACAGTTGACACAGGTTTTTTTGAACCTGGTGCTCAACGCCATCGATGCCATGCCAAATGGAGGAACTCTCTGCATAGAAACCGTCATCGTCAAAGAAGGAGATTATTTAAGGGTTGATTTTACGGACACCGGCGCCGGCATTCCCGCTCATGTGCAGCCCCATATTTTTGATCCGTTTTTCACCACCAAGTCCCAGGGAAGGGGGACTGGGCTGGGGCTTTCGGTTTCGCTTGAGATCATTCGAAAACATGGAGGAGACATCCGGGTTTGCAGTCAGGTCGACAAGGGATCAACCTTCTCTGTACTTCTTCCCATGGCAAAAGTGCCGGCGAAAATTCTCAAAACCTCACACAATTCTCATCACTGAAAGATAATTTCTTTTCCATCGACATTTTTCCGCAGCAATGATAAAAAATTCGGTAACCTGGGATCGACACAATGGGTTTGCCTGCTGTAATTCCACTTAAATGAGGAGGGTTTCTTGTGGATTACGAAAACATCACGTTTGAAAAAGACGAACACATCGGCATATTAACCATAAACCGTCCGGATGTGCGAAACGCTCTGTCTCCCCAAACATTTATGGAAATCCGCGATGCCATCCGCATCTGTCGTTTCGATAAAGACATACGGGTGGTTGTTATAACCGGAGCCGGAGGAAAAGCCTTTGCATCCGGAGCCGATATCCGGTCCCTGAAAGAACGCGAGACCTTGGAAGTGCTAAAAAGCGAGGCCCAGGACGCGTTGAATGCCATCGAGAATCTTGATAAACCGGTGATCGCCGCCATCGATGGATATGCGCTGGGTGGCGGGTGTGAGCTGGCCATGGCGTGTGACATTCGAATCGCTACCCGTCGTTCAAAACTTGGGCAACCGGAGGTCAACCTGGGCATTATTCCGGGTTTGGGCGGCACCCAGAGACTGCAACGGCTTGTCGGTCTTGGAAAAGCCAAGGAATTGATCTTTACAGGTGAAATCATCTCAGCAGAGCAAGCCGAATCCATCGGTCTGATCAATCGGGTGGTTTCCGAGCCGCAGGATCTGATGCCGGCGGTCAAAGAGATGGCGCAGAAAATCATCTCCAAAGCCCCGGTGGCGGTCTCGCTGGCCAAGGCCGCGCTTAATGTCGGAGCGAATGTCGATATTCATTCCGGGCTTGTCTTTGAACGCCATGCACAAGCCATCGCATTCTCTACCGATGACCGGATCGAGGGGACATCGGCGTTTCTTGAAAAGCGGAAACCTAACTTTAAGGGGAAATAAAATTGGAATCTTAAAAACTGTTCTTGATATTTGGGAATCCTAATCCACAGGAGGGAATAACCCAGTGATAGCTGACAAAGTAATTGTCACTGTTCCGGTTACGGGCTCATTCGGCGATCGGAACACACCATTTTTGCCCATCACCCCGAAAGAGATTGCCGAAAGCGCCCTGGATGCTAAGAGGGCCGGTGCAAGTGTGGCTCACATCCATGTACGGGATGTGGAAACCGGAGCCCCGTCCATGGAATTTAAGCTTTACAAAGAGGTTGTGGACCGAATACGAGACAAATCCGATATGCTCATCAATCTCAGTACCGGCCCGGGAGCCAGGTTTGTTCCTGATGATAAGGACCCCATCGGACTGGGACCGGGCTCGACCCTGTGTATACCCCAGAGACGTGTGGAACATGTGTTACGTCTTAAGCCTGAACTTTGCTCTCTTGATGTTGGGTCCATGAATTTCGGCGCTCATGTGTTCGTAAATATCCTGTCGCATGTGGAAACCATGCTCGGGCTCATCCTGGATGCAGGCATAAGACCCGAGCTTGAGGTGTTTGACGTGGGGCACATTGAAATCGCCAATCATCTTCTAAAAACGACTAAAATTCCCTCGCCCCCGCTTTTTCAACTCTGTATGGGAGTTTCCTGGGGTATCCCGGCCAGTGCAAAGAACATGATCCTGATGAAGGAGGCCTTGCCATCCGGTGCGGTTTGGGCGGCCTTTGGGGTCGGTGCCAGCTGTTTTCCCATGGTCGCACAATCGGTGCTGCTTGGCGGTCATATCCGTGTGGGCATGGAGGATAACCTCTATATCAAGAAAGGCGAGCGCGCTGAAACCAACCGGGAGCTGGTGGAAAAGGCGGTACGGATTGTCCGGGCGCTTGATAAGGAGCCGGCCGAACCCGAAGAGGTCCGGAACTTGCTTAAGATCGGCTAAACGCCTCAAACCGATCGTTTCCGGGTTTGTCGCTGCATCAATCCTCGGTTAAATCCAGGCCGTGAACCGAATGGTCGCAAGCTGCACACACTTCAAAATGCGGTATTCGGGAATTGAAACACCTTTTGCGTTCACCCCGAAGCTGCATAAACACATAGTAAAATGGCCTGTACGCGTGATTTATCAGTACCAGACGATCACGTCTTTTGAGTAGTTTTTCAAAACCGGGGCTCATCGAGAATTTCTGTCGTCGTTGTTTTTTGCTTGACACCGAGTCTGGTTGTTTCATATACATTTACCAATAGATATTCGTTCATATCAAAACTGTTTCCTGCCATATTTATTAAATATACGATTTAGGTCTGTAACTTCGCAAAAATTATAGTTGAACTATTGACACGATATGTCAGGCAGTTTTTTTTGCAATGCTTTTAAAATCGAGAAATGAATTATCAGCGATTTAATCGTGCAAATTCATGATTCATTTCGCGATCATATAAGCTTTGCGAGGAAGATTCCCCACATCTTTATTTATTTCGGGTTTAACAACAACGCAACAAAGAAAGGAGGTTCAAACATGAGATTTTTCAGACACTTTCAGTATGGTTTTTTTGTGCTGTTTGCGGCCGTTTTTGTCTTTTCTGGTGCAGCTCCGGGGGCTGAGGTTTCCATTCCCAAGATGATGACATGGACATCCTACGATGTCGGCTCATCCGGCTATATGATGGTTGGGCATGTCAGCACGACGCTATTTGAAAAATACGGCATCAAGATACGGATCATACCTGCCGGAACGGATATTCCGAGGGTGTATCCGGTTCGCCTCAAAGATGCTGAAGTGGCGTTTCACGGCCTGGGATCCTATTTCATGCAAGAAGGGATTGAGGATTATCGCACCCTGGAGTGGGGCCCCCAGCCGGTTCGCGCCCTGTATTTCGCCCAGCACCCAGGGCTTGCTCTTGGCATCCGGGGAGACTCGGACATTAAATCATTTAAGGATTTGAAGGGAAAACGCATCGCCGCTTTTCCAACGGGGGTGCTGACCCTGATCAGTGAACAACATTTGAATTTTGCTGGGCTTACCTGGGACGATGTCGTGAAAGTGCAGTGCCCCGGCTATACCGCTGCTATCCGAATGGTTATGGAAGGCAAGGTGGATGCCACTCATATCAATCCCACCGCATCCCTTGCTTACGAGATGGCCGCAATGCCTTACGGGATCCGCTATGTTGAATTGCCCCCTGATTACAAGGAGGGCTGGGAAAGGATAAAGAAAAGAAATGCCGCATACGGGTATTTCAAGGCGACCATCGGTGCCGGCTTATCCGAAGACAAGCCTCTTCACACGATCTCCTATGCGTATCCCATTGCTCTCACTTACGATTTTCTTTCCGAAGAAAAGGCCTATATCATCACAAAGCTTCTGCATGAGACTTACCCGGCATACGCCAAGAAGCATAAATCGTTGGCCGCCTACTGGAGCCCTGAAGGAAACCTGCGCCTATTCGATGACTACCCCTTGCCCATGCATAAAGGTGCGATCCATTACTTAAAGGAAATCGGCAAATGGACTGCCGAGCGGGAAGCAAAGAATCAACAGCGGTTAAAACACCAGGCGGAACTCAAAAAGCTCTGGGATGCCACTGTTGATGAGGCGCTTGCAAAGAAAATGAAATCAAGGAAGTTTCCCGCATTTTGGCTGAAAAAAAGGGCTGAAGCCGGCTTTTAACTGAAGTTCACCCCTTTTGCGTCGTTCTTGCAACAACGGGGTTCAGCCTGGGGTTCACATCGCTGCGATAACGGATATCGCCCTGCGTATCTGCGCAGGGCGATAAAGCGTCGGCGTTTCGCTGCAAAGTTCCCCATACCCGAAAGCGGTGCCATTCCCAATACACATCTGCCCATGGAGAATATATCCAAAATAGAGGAAAGATACCGGACCCTGCCGGCCTTCTGGCACTGGATTACCATCTGCTTTTCCATTGCAGGACTTGCGCTGGCCGTCTTTCAGGTTTTCCACCTCCAGGCGTTCGGCGCCATGCTCATGGAAAACTCCTACCTGTATCTGCTGCTGTCGTTTTACCTATCCATGGTTTTTCTGTTTTTTCCGTTAAGAAAAGGGGGGCATCAAAGGCTGGTGTTCATTGTAGATGTCATTCTGTGGCTGATCGCTTTTTCAATACCCCTTTATTTCGCATGGCTGGGATACGATATTATCGAGCGTGGATGGTCTTACCGTGCCCCCTCGCACATGACGGCGATGGCCATCATCCTCTGGGTGCTGGTGATAGAAGCGGTAAGACGCACATCAGGAACTTCTCTTGCCGTGATCATCCTGGTTTTTTCGCTATACCCTTTATTTTCTCCTTACATGCCCGGATTTCTTGAAGGATACGGACGATCCTTTAATACCACGGCGGTATTTCACGCCTTCAGCATTCAGAGCGTGCTGGGAATACCCATGCGGGTGGCGGGAATGATTCTGATCGGTTTCATCATCTTCGGTGTGGCCCTTCAGGCGTCAGGCGGTGGTGAATTTTTCCTCAATCTGTCCTACTGCATACTCGGTGCCACCCGGGGTGGAACGGCCAAAGTGGCGGTGTTGTCAAGCGCGCTTTTCGGCTCTCTGAGCGGAAGTGTGATTTCCAATGTGATTACCACCGGCTCCATTACCATACCGGCAATCAAAAAAAGCGGTTACCCGGCTCATTATGCCGGTGGGATCGAGTGCGCCGCCTCCACCGGGGGTGTACTGATGCCTCCTGTGATGGGTGCCACAGCCTTTGTCATGGCTGCCTTCCTGTCCATATCCTATGGCAAAATCGCCCTGGCGGCCGCAATTCCTTCCATTTTGGCTTACTTGGGGCTGCTCGTTCAGGTCGATGGATATTCCGCAAGAAAGGGGCTGGCCGGACTTCCCAAAAGTCAGATACCATCTGTCCGAAAGGTTCTTGCCCAGGGTTGGTTTTACCTTGGAGCGGTGGCGGTGCTGCTCTATTTTCTTTTTGCCCTGCGGCTTGAGAGTCAGGCGCCGTTTATTTCCATACTGTTTCTTTTAGCCTTTGCAATGATCAGAAAGGAAACGCGGTTTACGCTTCGCAGCTTCCTTAGGTTCATTCAATCTACTGGCAAGCTGCTCTGTGAGTTAATCGCCATTCTTTCCGGTGTGGGAATGATTCTGGGCGCCCTGGCACTTACGGGTGTGGCTGCTGCGTTTGCCAGGGAGATTGTTTCGCTGGCCGGTGGCAACCTTTTGTTTATGCTGGTGCTCGGCGCATTTACGAGTTTTATACTGGGTATGGGGATGACCATCACGGCGTGTTATGTTTTTCTGGCACTGGTGCTGGCACCGGCTCTTGAGATGATAGGGCTGAACCAGATCGCCGTCCACCTTTATATCATGTACTGGGGGATGCTTTCATATATCACACCGCCGGTGGCGCTGGCGGCATATCCTGCAGCGGTGATTGCCGGAAGCCAGCCCATCAAGGTGGGGCTGATGGCAATGAAACTGGGAGCCGTCAAATACCTTGTTCCCCTGTTTTTCGTTTTCGATCCGGCATTGGTGATGCAGGCCGGAACCGGAGCCATTCTGCAGGCATTTATCTCGGCTTCGGTGGGGGTTATTCTGATCGGGTCGGTTCTGGAAGGTTATCTCATCGGCATCGGGAAAATAGAGCTTACCACTATCGGTGGCATGTTAAGCGCAGCAGGGCTCTTTGCCGGGGGGGTGATGCTATCGTTGCCGGGTCTGAAAATGGATTTTATCGGTTTCGGGATAGCAGCAGCTACCGTCTGCATGATGCACATGTTGCGCAAAGCAAACACAAGCTTCACCTCTTCCACCTAGAGAGGTATACCGCGCAGCTTTGTCTTTAAGATTTTACCCGAGGGATTCTTTGGTATCTCATCGATAAACGTCACATGCTTCGGTTTTTTGTAGCTGGCACGCCTCGCTCTTTTTTTTGTTTTTGTGCGTTTTTAGGGTCGGACCGCGCTACTACGTTGAAATTTCTAAAGAATCATCCCAATAATATGCGTTTTGGGGCCTTAAAAACGCAATTTGACCCTCAAAATTTGTTGTATAAGAAGCTGTTTCCTCCCTCAACTGATAGCTATCATCCTTTCCGATCACTTTCCGCCCGCTGACCTTTATCCCCAGACTCTCCCACGTCGCGACAACAAAGCGCCTGCTTACAACAGCGATACTCTCGGTCCATTTGTCATCCCTTGAAAAACTGCCGCCTCTCAGCGCTGCTTCCACCCTTTCCCGGCAGGTTTCTGTTTTTTTGCCTCAAATAGCCATTGCATCCATCGCTTTCTGTCCCTTGAGAATTTAAACAGAAACTCCTTCTTATGGCACCGGCGGGTAATATGTCATATACAACCCGGTATGTAATGTCTATTTGCCCTCGGCATTATGATCGTAGCCCATCCACCACCCTAAACAAAGTATCCTGTCTAATTTTTATGGCACGGTTAAAGAAAAAAACCGAATCGGCGGGGCTTGAGATAAAAGCGCATATATTTTATAATAATTTATCACTAAAAAGAGGAGATCAGCATGCTTTGGTCTGAGATCCGCAAAGCCTATCCCAGCCAGTGGCTTATCATCGAGGCATTAGAGGCCCATACCGATCCGGATAATCTAAGACACTTTGATCGATTGGCAGTCGTTGAAAAGTGTGAAGACGGCAGCATGGCGATGAAACGTTACCGGGAACTTCACAGAAAGTATCCGCAGAGAGAGTTTTATTTTGTTCACACAGATCGTCCTGAACTGGATATCCACGAACGACGATGGGTCGGTATCAGGAGAGGCGATGCAGTTAGTCTTGCAAGGTAATCTGCCCTTTATAACCGTTGTGGTCGGTTATAATGAATCTATTGTTGAAGTATCAAATGTACTGATCGATACCGGATCTGCTTCAAGCATCTTTGCAGCCGACATTGTTGAAGCCATACAGATTGTGCCTTCGCCCCAAGATACACTACATGTCATACGAGGCATCGGCGGCGCTGAAGTTGTCTTTAAACGATGCGTTGATTTTATAACAGTCGACGATTTTAGTCTGTCGAATTTTGAAATCGAAGTCGGCGGTATGGACTATGGCTTTGAGATCAACGGTATTCTGGGAATGGATTTTCTGATCAGTTCCGGTGCCATAATCAACTTTAAGGACATGTATCTCCAGTTTAATACTTGATCCAACGTTACCATCTGCTCTTTGACATGTATGAAGAACCAGGCAAATGGGGTCACACCTTTGATACTATCTTAAAATTATTAAATAGGTAATCAAAGGGCTGACCCCAATTCGCAGGCACTGTGACTTTTACCCACGCATGACACAGGGGTTAGAGGGGGTTTTTTTGCACGCCATTAAAATAAGTTGTCGTAAAAAACAAAATTCATAGAGAAGTAAAATTATAAACTGATATACGGCGTGAACGTGCTCGCGAATGTGCTCTCAAAGTGTAGTTCTATGTTTGAGTGAACCCTTAATCGCTACCTGCGGGAGTATGCTTTTTCTATATACGTTATTAAACGGTCTTTGTCTTTGCTTTCGCTTTCAATTACATTCCTAATATCAGCAAATAGTTCAAAAACGGATGACATTGTATTACGCCGCATCTCCTGCTCAATCAAGCCTTTAATTTCTAAAAATTGCAGCCAGGCGGGAATGCTTGCAAAGAAGATGACAGCCCTGAAAAGTTTAAAACTGAAAAAGTTGAGCATCTTTCCGATGAATACATCTAAAGTTTTTTTGTCCGGGCATAAAATGTGGTCGAAAGAGGGGGGTTGTTTTTTCTTGTTTTTCAATTCGGGCTGCATTATTTTTTCAAACATGCTCGGCTCTGCTTCAAGCTCTCCTTGAGCACGATCAATCAAATACCTTCTCAATTCCGATCGGGCTGTCTCTGCCTTTGGAAATGATACCCCTTCTTTACGAACGTAATACCCCAAAAATTCACTGGTAAAATGATGCACATTCATTGAGAATGTTTCTATCGACAGCCTTTTTTCCCCCGGATCTTTTGGTCTTCTTTTTGCTTTTTTCTCCTTCCTTCTTTTTATCTGAAAATTAAAATCATCCGACTTCCACACTTTTCCAGATGTTCCGGTGATGTGTGCCAGATAAGTTTTAAGTTTTTCAACATCCGGATCAATAAATTGTTCCAGCTCTTTTAATAAATCGGAATCTGTGGCATCCGGATTAGGCACTTCGGAAACATGCTTGAGTATTGCATATTCCGCTGCCAGATTGGCATATTCATCAATACCCCAAGGAACGATCTCAGGTGAATCTTTCACTTTTTCCCATCCCCTGCGCATGGCACTGAGCAGCAGGTCCAAATCAACGTCAAAGGCAATCTGTTCCAATGTGCGGTTGAAACTATCAATGTCCTTATCAGCGTCGTCTGCAAATTCCAGAAACATTTTACCGGCTTCCGTTTTATTCTGTTCAATTAGCGCGTCCTGTATAAGAGATTGTATCAGATAGCCCTGAACTTTCTTATATCGATCAGGATATTCCTGTTTTAACCTCTGTGTCAGTTTTTTGAAAACCTGACGATCATTGAAATGCCGGCAAGATTCATGCAGTTCGTGAAAAAGTTCGAAACAGTCAAATTTCTCAAGAAGATTCGGGTCATCAATAGTTTTTTCGAGAACAGCCGCTTTCTGATCAAAATCACCGTCTATATATTCATCCCAGATTCGGTCACTCTCACTTTCTTCAATTTTATCATCACCTTCATCGTCTTTATCAGGACCACCTTCATGATCCTCATTATCGCTCAACCCGGATTCTCCGGTACCAAATAATTCGTGTTCATTGGCATTCTGTTGTCTTTCTTGAGCAGCTCTCTGTTCTTCAAGCTTCAAGCAGCATTTTTTGTACTTTTTCCCGCTGCCGCATGGACAAGGCGCATTTCGACCTATTTTCATTTTAGTAACGTGTTGGAACGATGGAATAAATAAAAAAGATAAGGCATTTCTTTTTCAGTGTGAGTCGATCGAAGATGATTAATTGTGTATAGGCTTCAGCTTCAGCACAACATATTGAAGCACCCATTAACCCAAACAATAATCTCATGAATAGCTTAAGCTGTTTTTGTTGTCAAGATTAATATTTTTACACCAGAGTTGAAATTTCAGACCAATTTTTGCATAGCTCACCGGCTTGTCCGCCTGGAGGGTATGCCTGAGGCTGGTTGCGCGGTGTACGGATTTTAACTGCCGGAATTAGGGATTTACCTACACCCACATGGGCAAGTTAGCCGCATTTACGGATCTCCTGAGCAATACTTGGACATATGCTTATGACGACAAGAGGCAGGTGCAAATGGGGTCACACCTTTGATACTACCTTAAAATTATTAAATAGGTAATCAAAGGGCTGACCCCAATTCGACCACCTCGCCCACGTCCACCCCGGGAATTCTTGATTTATTTTTCGTTTTTCTGGTTTTCTTCACAGCCATGTGACGCCTCACCATTACCCTGTTTGCTCAATAGGACACGAGCCAGGGTGAGGATACGATGCCTATGGCTGAAAAATCAAAGAAGGGAGGCAACGAGTGGCATAACCAGGCAGTGAAAATGAATTGATAGCTGTGAGGATTAATCTCAAAATACCAATATTTAGGTGATACACTCTTGAAGAATTCAATATATTGTATTTTCCCTTGACAATCCTTAATACCTTTACTATAGGCTCAATCAATTAATTCCGGTAAGAGTTCAAAACTCAGATAGAAAAATGGTCCAGGAAATATGGGCTTTCAAGGAAGTGGGATGCATTTTATATAGTGCTTTTACATTGATAATTTAAAACCATGAGTGAACCAAGGGAGATAAGAGACCCTGTCTTCGGCTTTATAAGAATAGATGGGATTGAAGGCGATATTGTTAGTAGCCCGATTTTCCAAAGGCTTAGGAGAATTCGCCAATTAGCATTTGCACATCTGGTTTACCCTGGAGCTCTCCATACCCGCTTTGAACATTCACTCGGTGTCTGTCACATTGCGAGTCTTATAGCCAATTCACTTGGCGTCTTAAATGACGAGATAAAGTTAATCCGGCTTGCTGCATTACTCCACGATATTGGTCATGGACCCTTTTCACATGTTTCAGAAGAAGCCCTTGAAATTTATACAGATAAGGAAAAACTTCCAAGCGATCTAAATAAGACTGAAAAGATCCACGAACATATAACGGCTGATATAATAGGAAACGATCCATATATTAGGAGGCATATTGCATCCGTTGAGCGTGATAAAATTATTAAGATCCTTGGTGAAGGTTATGGAGATCCTTTGTTGCGTTCAATAGTCTCTGGGCCAATCGATGCTGACAAACAGGATTATCTCCTTAGAGATAGCTATTTTTGCGGTGTGAAGTATGGTGTCTTTGATAGGAGGCAGCTTCATCGGGAAATGAGGGCCGTGGATGACCCTCCTGAAGGAAAGCACCTGATGATTTCAAAGGACGGTATCCATGCTCTTGAACAATTTGTTTTAGCAAAATATTACATAACGAATCAGGTCTATCGTCATCGCGTAAGGCTTATAACAGATCAAATGTTGATTAGAGCAATATGTTTGGGAATAGATATCGATCAAATTGAGGAGCTTTATAATTTATATAGATACGATGGATCTCCTGAGTTCATAAAAGATTATGTATTATGGGATGACGCCAAATTCCTTATGACCTTTTTAGATAGAAACTTTGAAGGAAAATACTGTCATGAGTTTTTGGTTCGATTGAATGAACGGAGGCTATTAAAGAGAATCTTTGATCGGCCAATAAAGGACTTACCTGAAATATGTCGAGATGACCTGCTTAATATTTCTCGACCAGAAAACAAAGAGCAACGAACAAGATTGGAAAGGTATTTATGGCAACCAATATGTAAAACAATAAAGGGTAAAAATCTGGGCAAAATTACCTGCAATCCTGAAGATGATTCCCACTTTCTAATCATATATTCTTACACCATAAAATCTGTCAGAGCGCAGTCTCGAAACGATGAAGCAGCTATACTCGTTGACCGTGGACCCAAGGGTATTTCTACATTTGAAGAGGAGTCGGCGCTCTTCAATTCCATTAACGAAAGACTCAGTGAGGCATTTGTTGAGCTTTATGCGCCTGTTTCATATGATACACCTGTTGATAGAGACAAAATAAAGACAACGCTTGATAAGATTATCTTAGAAAATATTGTATCTTTCTTTGAGGGAGGGGAAAGATGAAAACACGTGATTTCATATTATTAGCCTATGGTGCCTTCGACGGAAGAATAAGTGGCAGAACGTTACTTCAAAAACGAGTCTATTTCCTTTCTGAAATGTTGGATGAAAATCACGGTTTCAGCCCACATTTCTATGGGCCTTACTCGTCTCAGGTAGCAGAAGCAAACTCTGAATTGAAGGCTCTTGGGTATATTGAAGAAAACTGTACAGTATATGGGTGGAATCATAATGGTTTTGAGATGGCGAGATATGATTATTCCTTAACTAAAGATGGGCTCAAATTGCTCGAGCGAAAGAAAAAGGAATATCCTGATGAATGGAAGCAAATCGATGATGCTGCAAATACAATTAAAGGTGCTGGAACCCCTGATTACATGCAATTGGCATTAGCTGCTAAGGCCTATTTTATTTTAACGCGACAAGGAGGCACGGCAAGTAAGGAAACTATTAAAACTATAGCACATAAATTTGGTTGGACTATTAATGAACCTGAATTGGAGAAAGCGATTGACTTCCTAAACAGGATACATTTAGCACATTGGAAATAGAACTTGGAAAGGTCTCTCATTCTAATAGGTAGATATTCCTATGCACTTGAAATCCTAACGAGGTACACCTTTTTCATTATTGCTATGATGATAGTCCCAATCTTGCCGCCACATCTTCATAACCCGGGGCTTCAGCATAGAGTTTTTCAAGTTCGGAGCGGGCACGTTTGTGCTGGCCAAGATCCTCATAAGCCAGGGCTCTCTCATACCGGAGGGCATGAAGGAGAATCAGAGCGGTCCTTCTTTCGGCGGAGGGCTTTGGTAAGGACATCCCGGGCAGCATTGTTGAGATGTAGCTTCCTTAGGGCCTTTGCCTTGTAAAGCAGAAGGGCGGCATGGATCTCGGATTCGTTTTCTATCCCTTCGGCCAGCCTTACCACCCTTCGGCAAACGTTTCGATCATCTGCCCGAGCCTCCATCAGGATTTCAGCAACGGAGAGCTTGACCACCACATCATCAGGCTCCAATCGACGGAGCTTATTTAGACAATCAAGGGCATCCTCCCATTTTTTCTGTCTCTGGTAAATTTCCACCAGGGCCAGGAGGATTCCCCTGACATCAGGACCAACATGGGCCGAGACCTCATCGATGATGGGCAGGCTCATGGTGGCCGAGATACCATATTTGGAGAAGTAGGTCCCCAACTTGCGATAGTTCCCGTAAGCTTCATTAAGATATTGTTCGGCTTCTTCAAGTAGTTCCTTCTTAAAGGCGAGAAACCCGGCAAGATAAGCACCGTCTGCCAGATGGACGGCTTTGCGAAGGTGGTTTAAGGCCGAATCTTCATTTCCAAGGGCCAGTTCCCTGCATCCATCCACAAAAGCCTCTTCATCATCCGGTGTGATGAGCCGTTTGAAGAAGCCCAGAGTCAGTCGATCTTCCGGGCGGATTGTAGGTGCATAATTTCTGGATATTCGCTCTTTGCGCGCAGCCCGTTTCTCAGAAGGAAACGTTGAGGTATAGAACAGGCCTGTCCCCGGTAAACCAACAGTAGCTCTCTTGCCCCGTCCTCCAATGGTGAATTTGGCTCCTCGTGAACCGAAAGAGAGGGATCCACCCGACTTACTCAGGTTCAGGGTCACCCCTGGTGCGATCTTAATTCTTCTCCAGAAACGAAGTGCCATGGCTACTGCTCTTCCCTGAAAGAAAACGAGCTAGAATGAATTTCATTCGTCAAAATCAAATATATGATCCCTTCTCTGCTACTTGGAAATGCTATCCCTTTCCGCAGATCGGAAGCCATGCCTCCACTATTCATACGCTGAATAGGCAAAATTATAGGGATAATTTTGAATTCTTAAATAATTTGAAATTGGCTCTTCCAACATAGTTATTACGTTTAGCTTCAAATTTTTTGAATCGGCTTCAGTTATTGAAAAATGATAATTGTTAGTGAAAACTTTATCAGGCTTTGATGTCCTCACATTGATTTTCAGACGATACTTCCCTGGCTCCCAATAACATTTCCTATCAAGAGCGGTATATGTTTCAACGTGAATTGGGCTCTTTCTAAAAGCTTCGATTAATTCGAGCTGCTTAGCAATTATTTCAGGTTGTGGAGTTACCCCAAGCGAAGGCGGCCAAACTTTGGTCAACTGCTCCGCGACTTTAAGCCATTCTGAAATGTATGCATTGAATAAAGGTCTAATTTCTTCAAAAAGCTCGGCATCATTAAAAACAATATTAAATCTGTGTGGGGAATCCGGGGAAACTAAAAAGCCAGCGGGGATTTCCATTGAAGCTGGCTGACTTCCTGCCAGGCCAATCTTTGGTGATCGGAAGGCAATCCAGTTCAAAATATGTTGGGCTTTATCTTTTTCCCTAACCACTTCTAAGTCTATTGATTTTACAAATACATCTTTATTTAGTGCCCGCAATGTACCATTAAGACCTATTGTAGGGCCGAAGGTGCTATAACCGACTTCTATAGTGCCGGTTTCATAGATATTTATCTTGCCTTTCCGAACATACTTTTTCCATAAAGCAATAAACCAAACTTGAATAGTACCGTAAATTGCCAAAATCAATATTCCGTAAGATTTAACAAACTCGATCATAAAATCTTTCCTAAACTACTTGCTGATTTCCACTAACATTTTGTGTGAATTTGAAGTACCAAACGAAGTAAGAGACTTAGGTCATGTTGGGCAGCGTATTCTTTTCAAGGTCATTTTGATCTTTATAAACTCATCGTATTGCCTGAATACCAACACATCTATGTCTGATATTGATAATCCCCTCATAGTTGGAGCGAATTCTTGCCTCCTCATTTCGGGTAAACATTTTCAATTTATCTGCAATGAAAGGTGCAGGCTCCTGCCAGCCAATTTGACCATAATTGTCCAAATCTAAAAAGTCCAAATCTTCTATCGTCTTTTCACCATCTATCATAAAACTCCGATACAGTTCACGCCTGGTTCCATCTTCAAATTCAATAGTAAAGAGATATCGAGCAGTGAGGAAGGAAGGAACACCTTTACATCTGATATTCAACAATTCGCCAGATACGGATTCGCTCTTATAGTAATCAATCAAGGCATCGATGAGAGGATGCCCGATCCCGAGTAAATCTACGTTCCTTTTCCGTGTGGCAGTTTCCCTTGAAAAGGTGACGTTTTCATAACGAGATGCCACGCCTGGATATTTCTTCAAAACCGGAGGAACCGTTATTTGAATAAGATTGCCAGATGGGATGAAACTGCCACCCAGGCGCAGGATCGCTTTTTCCGTGAACCGTTTCAGGTCTTCCAGAGTAAACTTCCCTTCCAGTTCCCTGTAGTATTCCAGGTTGAAATTTGAAAGATCCTGTGTGAGCTGTCGAAGGGCCTCACTGGCATCTTTCGCTGCCTGGATGGCCTCGGCGATCTCCTGTTCAGTTCTTTCGTAATTTCGATGTATGAGGGCCTCTCTATAAAGAGAGGTGTAGTTTGTGCTTGATCCCAAAAATCCAAGTATCTCTGACCGGAAATCTTCACTCACCTCTCCTGTTACAGGATCTATTTTGCCGATGGTCATGGCTATCTCAAGGAGTTTTTCCTCGAGGATTGCGTAAACTTTTTCCTCAATGGTTCCCTCGGCTACCAAGTTATAGATCTGGACGGTGTCGGTTTGGCCGTATCTGTGAATACGGCCAATACGCTGTTCAACCGCCATAGGGTTCCACGGTAAATCATAGTTGAATAGTATTCGGCAAACCTGAAGATTGATTCCCTCGCCTCCTGCTGAAGTAGAGATGAGGAACTGGGCGCCGTTTTCATCCCAGAAAGATTCGCAGGATGCGATCTTATCTTCTAATAGGCCACCTTTAACGATTGCTATCTTCTTAGGATCATAATATTTGCCTATCTCATCTTGGAGGAAATAGAGAGTTTCCAGATATTGGGTGAAGATGATCATCTTCTCATTCTTATTTTCTCGTCTGATCTGCTCAATAGCTCGAATCAATGTGTCAAACTTCCGGTCAGGACCTTCGTCCACGAGCTCTATAAGTTCTTTTATCTTTTCCTCCTCATTAGGGATATTGGCCGCTGATTCAATGATTCCATCTTCCGATTCCATCGCATCCAACGCCCAATGGGTGACTTCTTCCTCAAACCTGGGCCTCTTCATCAATCTCTGTTTTAATCTGGTAATGTATGAATCAGCTTCCGTATAATCAATGCCAGGCTGCCGGTAGGAGAGTAAATCAGCAACTATTCTCCGCATCTCTTCTTGATATTTTATGATCTTGGATGAAATATCCGGCCTGGTTATGGCCCCGTAGGCGCCGCTTTCAAGAGACATCTGCTTTCTGGCATAAAGCGCAAGTAGTCGACGTCTGAGCGCTTGCTTAATGGCCCTGGGGCTTGAAGACATGATTTTTTGAAAGGTGGCCATGACAAAGCCAACTGCACGCTGCTGTTTGGTGGTTTTGTCTTCCCCTATGCCGGCAGCGTCATAACCTTCTCTTAAGTATTCGGTCAGCCTATCGTAAAACCTCTGCTCACGCATAGAGAGCTGAAATTTCTGTGTGTGCACCTGTCTTCGCATGAAAATCGGATTTCCATTTGCATCTGTAACTTCCTTTTTTGTGCGCCGAAACATGACTCTGCCAAGGAGACCCCTGTGATCCAGCATAGCCTCTGGCTTTTCAAAAAGTTGATCATCCAAAAGCTGGACCAGAGACCAGAATTGATAAGCATCCCCCTGGTGAGAAGTGGCAGTAAGAAATAAAAAATCCCGTGTCTTCCCTTTGGTTTTTTCTGCCAACCGGTAATTCTGGGTGACATCTATCTTCTTGCCGTATCTCTTCCTACTCAAGTGATGGGCTTCATCGATGACTATCAGGTCCCAGTCCGGGCCTGCCATCATCTTTCCTAAGCGCCCGGGCTTTTTGATAGTGTCTATTGAAACAATGACCAGATTGTGACGCTCCCATGCGTGAGGATTCGCATCAGAGAAGTCCCGGCCAAAGATGTCAAAAAAAACTCGGAAGCAATCTTTCATTTCGTTCTGCCAGTTCACAGTGAGGCCTGCAGGGCAAATGATTAATATTCTCCTGGCTTCTCCACGTGAAAGCAGTTCTTTAATAATCATCCCCACCTCAATGGTTTTCCCCAGGCCAACCTCATCGGCGATCAAAAATTTTCGCCTCTGGGCGCTGACAATTTGGTGAGTTAACAGAATCTGGTGAGGCAGAAGATCTGTCCTGCTGTTGGAGAGTTCCCCGCCTGAATTTTCAAGGGGCAACTGGTAGGCCAGTTGCTTTAAGAAAAAATCCAACGGATGATCGGATTCGCCGTTTTGATACCGCTCGAAGATATCAGCGACAGGCGTAAGAAGACTATGGGGAAAGGTTTCCAGAAACCTCTTACCATCTTTTTCAAAAACTACATCGACCTGGTATTCGCCCCCTGGAGCTTCGGAAACCTGGAGCACTGAACCGGTTCCCAGCTCAGGGCGATATGGGACCTTTACTTTTATATCTTTCTTGATTTCCATTCGATGAATATGATCGGCCTATCAGCTCGATAGATTAAAGCTGGTGGTATAGACCGGGAATCCCCTGATTTCGCGTTTAATGGGCGTGCCAAAGATAAAATCAAGGGGCAGTATTTCGCCTCGATATTCCACCCAGAAAGAGTCGCCCTTGACCAGTTTGCCTTTACAAACGATCTGAATCTCGTTTTTCTTCCGTTCAAGATCATTTGCCGCGGATTGAAGCAGTTTATGGATAGCAAGGGCAATGGCGCGTCTTGATTCCCGCTTTGCCAGATAAAGAACATCATCTATACCCACAACCATGAAAGAAGAATACCTGGTTATGCCCCCAGGTCCTGCATTAAGCTCACGGAGAAAATCGAAAAGACCAATCCTGTTGTCATAAGGCTCAATACCATCTTGCCTGTAAATCTTCAGATAACGCTGTTCTAAGATTTCATATCCCTTCATCTCAAACCTCAATGATGCTAAGCACCTTGTTTATTGGTCCCTGAAAGGTAGGGTTTTTTTCCAGCAGGTACTCAAAAGACGCTCGGATATTGGGAATAATGGGCTTGAACTGGTTTAACCAGGGAACCAGGTTTTCTCCTGCCTCGGCAAGGCCCATAAGATAGTGGAGAACATCAACAAGAGCCATGCTATCAAATTTGGCCTCCTCCAGATCAGGAAAGAGCGAAAGCTGGTCCAGGCTTTTTGTTTTGCTTTTAAACAATCTGGTCAGGTCCTTGTATCGCTCAACTGGAAGCTTGACCTCGTAAGTCCTGCCCCGTTTGGCCCGCCCCTTTCTAATCACGCCGGCCTTGATGAGAACCTCGGGTTCCATAATACCCCTTGTCGTTTTGTGCACTTCATCGCTCTTGATCTCTTTCCTATCACAGAGGCAGGTGAGATATATGTAGCTGATAGGATCAATATGCTCCAGCTCCGAAGGGAGAGGTTGACGGGTGGAGACAATCTGTTCGACCATCATACGGATGGAAGTGAGGGCTTCACCGAGAGGAACCACATCTCCTTTATAGTCCACGATCATCCCGTAATGTTTGCTGTAAAGTTCAAGGCATTTTCCGATAAGGATAATGTTGACATCAGCAGGAGATAGCCTTTCTTTCCCATATCTACCAGCTTCAATTAGCTCGATCTCTCTACGTGCCTTTTTTCGAATCTCCTCTCTGACCCCGGCCCATGATCTCTTCTTGTTCTCTGTTTGTTCAGTTCGCTTTTTACAGACATGGATCAGATCGTAGGCAATAGCCTTGTTATTCATAAGGTGGAGGGAACTCTCGGACTCCCCATGTATGGGATATATCGCTTCAATGAAAAAGCATGCGTTACAAAGTGAATCCAAGAGGGATTCCCAGGCGCTTCCTTCCCTGTGGTGAAAGGTGAAGACCATTAGGCCGTCAGCCTTCAGGTTTTCGTGGCATTTTTTCCAGACCTCGGTGAGACCTTCTTTATAATCTGATGCTGTCTTGCCGCGAGTGGGGTTTTCAATAATCTCCTCGGTCTTGGGGGTAATTTCCGGGGCGAAATGTGGGTATGTTTTGGATAGAATCAGCCTTAATCAGACATAGAAAAAGTCGGCCAGTTCTGAATAGTTGACGTTCCCCGTGTAGGGGGGATCGGTGATTACCATTTCCACTTTTGGAGACAATCTGATATCTTGCGAAGTCGTACACTTAAGATTGCAATTCTGTAAATTGCCTTGTATCCTCTCTTTTGAGTTTATGCTTTTGCTCTTATTTTCGCTTAGCAGTCGATCAAATGGTTTTAAGTTAAAATGCTTCCCATTAATAACGGCATCAAACATCGATGAAAATGATCCCATTCCCAAAGAGCTACCCCACACGTTATTCTCACACGGCAAGTTTTTTGGAGCAAAATCATGCCTTGCAAAAACTTGACGCAAAGCAAGGACAGAAGTTCTATATGAACACAAATCGCTTACATTGTTCAAAAGATTATAAAACCCACTCAACAACATCTCCTTCAAAACCTGATCCTCTTCCTCCCCGATCGCCTTCAACAGGGTGCTCAGGCACAACAACTGCCGGGGGTTGAACATCTGGTGCCAATAAAAGTAATGATGTTCTAGTAATCTGTGCGTTTCTTGCCCATCCGGAATCTCACTCTTCGGATAGGGCAATCTGTCTTTCTCCTCTTTCCACCTCCTCTCGGCCTCCTGATACCTTTTTAGGTCGGCCGGAGTAATCCTTTTGAAAAACTTGCCCCTATTGTTATGGATATTGCATTGATGAGAGACAGGTCCATTCCGCTTCGTGCTGTTAGGAAACATGTCCAACTGCTTGCTCTCTCCAGCGCATTCCACACAATAGCCCTCGATGGCATACGGCTTGATTGGGAAGAGGCGGGTCTCCGGC